>JAHBWW010000002.1:0-356505 GCA_019636795.1 Phycisphaeraceae bacterium | reverse complement strand
CGCCTGTAGTGCGATCGAGGGTGACGATGCGGCCGGAACGCTCGGCGATGGCCAGAACGTGATCGTCGCCGGCGATGAGGATCTGATCGCCAAAGACGCGGCCTTCGAGTGGGGTGATGAAGGCGCTGAACTCCATCGGTCTGCGGTCTGCGCGGCGCTCGCTGAGGTCGAAAGGTTTGTGTCGCCACTGGCTTTGGCCGGTGTTCAGGTTGAGGGCTTCGATGATGATGCCCTGCGGATCGAGCCAGGCGAGCGTGACGGTGGTGGGAGAGATTTCGAGCAGCAGGGGCTCGAGGGGGGCGGGGATGTTCCAGAGCGTGCGCAGTTCGGTACCGGTGGATTGAACAAGGCGGACGGTTTGCGAAGTCTGTGAGACGAGCACCGCCAGATTGGCTGGTGTGGGGCGGGCGGGCAGGAGCGTCGGCTGGAGCACGCGACCTTGTTCGAGCGTGGGCGTGGTGTCGGGCGCGATGCGTGAGCCGATCATCGGGCGGCGTTGTTCGCGTGATTCGCGATGCGTGAGCGAAGCCAGACGATCTGGAGATAGCGGGATGGTATCGAATGTCGGTGTTGCACTGGGGAACCAGAGGTCAAGTGAGTTGAGAGCGGTGCGTGCGTCTTCGAATCGGCCTTGTGTGTGAAGCAGGGTCATGCTTCGGCCGACGAGTTCGCGAGCGACAGATTCGTCGAGCGGGGCACCGAGTTGATGAATTGCGGCGGCAGCGCGCAGGCCTCGCTGAAGGAGCGAGAGTTGATTGACGCTTTGCGACTTTCGTGCGGCTTCGAGATAGAGAGAAGGGGCGAGAGTGGAGAAGGGGTATTGGCGGGCAAAGCGTTCGAGGAGAGAGTGATCGGGGTCGGGGCCTGCGAGTTCGAGTTGGGCGCGAGCTTCGCGTTCGAAGCCGGCATATGCAGCCCAGCCCCGGCGTGTGAGGAGTTCGCGCAGGCGCCGCGTGGCTTCGAGGTCGGCGCGGATGGTGAGCAGGCCTCCGAGCCAGAAGGAGGATGCGAGAGAAGGTTCGGCGAGAATCATCTGGAGCGATTCGACGGCTTGCGGAGCGCTGCCGCTGGCTTCGGCGATCCATGCGTCAACGAGCCGATGGGCGACCTGTTCGCGTGGGGTGTCGGCGAGGGTTTCGAGGCGGAGCGAGAGCGCGCGCAAGAGTTCGAGGTCATCGAGTCTGGCTTCGGCGGATGCGTCGGGTGCAGGCTGGCCTGCACGATCGAGCATGCCCAGGACGGCGGCGTAGAGCGCAGAGCGAACCTGTTCGTGTTCGAGGCGATTGCGATCAATCGCGGTGATGGCGCGATCGACCGCGGGAATGATGCGGCTTGAGCGCCCGGCACGAAATGCGAGTTCGGCAAGCGTTGCAGCAGCAGCGGGGCTGGATGGATCTGCGTCGATGCGATCCTGAAGCAGACGCGATGCGACGTCCCAGACCATGTAGCTGTGCACATTGGAGGCGTCGGTGGCGATGAGCTGGCCATTGAGGGCAAGCAGGTTGCCGGGCGCGTCGATGACTGTTTCCTGCTGCTGGCCGGTGTGCAGGTTGATGGTGGTGATGCGATCGGAGCGCGGAATGATGAGGGTCTGGCCTGCGACAACCGATCGCCCGACGATGCTGGGGTTGCCGAGTCCGGCGCTGAGTTGAACAGTGTTGCTCGGGAAGTCGGCAAGGCGTGTCCACGCGACTCGATTGTCAGACAGCGCGACAAGGTGTTCGGCGCTATGAAGGAGATAGACGGGATTTGAATAGAAGGCAGCCGATTGCGAACCAAGGATCGCGCCCGAGTCGGGGTCGATGGCAAGGATGAACTCGCGGTTTGGCGAAAGTGAAATGATGCGGTCGCGGTCGATGATCGGGCCCGAAGAGGACCACGCGGGGCGCACGTCGCTGTCGTAGAGGCGGAATGACGGTGAGCGCCTGACCCAGATGGTGTTGCCGGTTGCGGCTTCGACAGCTGCGATCAACCCGATCTCATCGGCCCGATAGATGACACCGCGATGTGCGGCAAGGCGCTCGGGAAAGCGCGAGCCTTGCTGGAACGGGAGTGCGCCGGCCGAGCCGAGCAGTCGGGTCCATTGCAGAGATCCATCGGCCAGATCGAGCCCGACGAGATAGAGGCTGATGATGCGTCGGTCGCGCGCGCTTTTGCGCACTGCCACGACGACAGTCTGTTCGACGATGATGGGTGCGCCGCGCACGCTGCCATCGATGAGTTGCGGATCGAGGGCAGCAGGATCGACAGCCCAGATGGGGCGTCCGGTGTGGCGGTCGAGGCAGTGAATACGGCTGTCGCCCTGACGGAAGCCATTGATTGCGATGCCGGTGACTGCGACGAGCCGATTGCCCGCGACGGAGACTTCGGTGGAGTCTTCGATGCGGCGAGACTGTCGGCGTCTGGGGTCGCGTTGCTGGAAGAGGCCATCGCCGGTGGGTTGGGTGCGTTCGACGCGCCAGATCTGGCGGAGGGTGAAGCGGTCCCAGGCGGTGATGAAATCGCCATCGCTTGAATAGATGATGTCGCTGGCCGCGGTTGGGAGGGTCCAGCCAAAGGGGCTCTGGGTGCTGACGAAGCGATCTCGGAATGCTTCGGGCATGTCTTCATCGACAGCAGCGATAGGAGGAGCGAGGGGGGCGCTCGAGAGCGGGCGCGGGACGACGCCGGTGAGGTCGGATTGTGGTCCGGGTCCGAATGGGCCGACGATTGGTATGCGCAGTGAGGCTGGCGGATTGATCGGATGTTGAGGGAGATCGAGTTCGAGCAGTTCGAGGAGGGCTCGCGCTCCGTCGTGCTGAAGATAGCGAGCAAGGACGGTCAGGACAGCAGCGAGGTCGCGCTTGCGCGAGTTGAAGTCGGGGTGGGTTGTGAGTTGGGTGAGAGTGCGGAGCGAAGATTCGAACTGGGCGCGTTCGAGTTGGAGTTGGGCCAGGCGCAAGCCGGCTTCGAAGCCCGAGGGCGTGAGGAAGCGTGAGTCGAAGGCAGCGGCGAGGCGACCGGCTTCGAGCAGGGCGCGGGCTTGTGGTTGTTCCGTCTGGCGATAGGAACCCAGGAGGGCAGGGTCGGCCATGAGTCGGTCGTGCACGACCTGGCGGACCGAGACAAAGAGATCCGGATCGGTGGTCGAGGCAAGCAGGCGGAAAGGTTGATGGTCGAGCAGGGTCTGGAGGGTTCGGAGGGCCTCGGCGCTGCTTCCTCGGGAGGTGAGTCCGGCAAGTCCGGCGAGGACGTCGCTGGCTTCGGCCGAGTCGTCAAGGAAGACGGGGTTCTCGGGCGACGAAACCTGAGCAGGAGCGGTCGAAGCCAGCAGTAAGAGTATTAAGAGGATGAAGAATAGATGTCGCACAGTGGTCGCTCAGGATCTTCACAATTCGAGTTTTCTTCGAGTTCTCGGTCGAGTCAGGGGTTCTGGTCATACAGCCGGACCCCCTGAACACTGTACGGGACAATACACACGGGTGTTTTCTCAAGTGGATCTTCGGCTATGCCGAACCAAGCAGATCATGATTCACTTGCGTGTTCCTGGGGTGTTTGCGAAGGCGTCTGGAGCGATCCTCGAACAAAGCCGCTCGAGGCGAGTGCAGTACATGCTCCTGACGGTGGTGCTGCTGAGTCTGGCAGATCTGTATCTGACGGTGATGTTCCTGCGTGAGGGGGGGTTTCCGGAGGCCAATCCGGTGGCGCGGGCGGTCATGGCTGCGAATTCGGTCGGATTGCTGGTGGCATGGAAACTGGCGACCGTGGCGGTGACGGTTTCCATCCTGTATGCGATTCGCAAGACCCGATCGGCCGAACTGGGGGCGATAGTGTGTTGCTGCGTGCTTGGATGGCTGACGTTTCAGTGGCTTGAATATGTGCAGGAAGAACCGATCGGCAACGGGTTGCTGGCTGAGTATGGGTATCTGGACCCGCACTGGGTGTCGCTGACTTCGGTCGAGTGATACACCCCGGGGTGGGCAAGCGGGTGCGGATCGGGTACGCTTGGGGGCGTGAGACACTCAGACTTTTTGAAACTGTGGATTGGCGTGGGGTTGGCGGTGGTGCTTTGCGGGTGCCGGGCCGGGCAGTCTCCTCGGTTTGAACTGGTGTCGGCGCGCACGATCGAGACGACCAATGAAGGCGTACTGGTCGAGCTTTCTGTATTGGGCGAGAACCCGACGGACCAGGTGGTGTTGCTGCGTGAGGCGCGGTACGCGGTGGAGGTTGAGGGGGCAGGTACGTTTCGCAGTGCGCGATCGCCTGAAGTGACGCTTCCGCGGTATGGACGCGTGACGATGACGCTGCCGGTTGCGCTCAAGGGGAGCGGGCTTGACGTGAGCGGGAAGCAGGTTTCACTGCGGGGGCAAGTTTTGTACCTTGAACCGGGGGCACTTGCAGAGGTGCTGTTTGACGCGAGGCTGAGGAGGCCGAGCGTTTCGGTGCAGGGAAGCGCCGTGGTTGATCGCTAAGCATCGATGGGGCGAAGGCGCGTGAAGCGGAGTTCGAGAGCCTTTCGCGCGCGCACAGGGCGATGGCCAAGGCGTCGGCGACGTCGGGAGGTTCGGGGAGCGTGGGGAGCGAAAAGACGTTCTGAACTGCACGTTGGACTTGCAATTTGGTTGCTCGTCCGGTGCCGGTGACGGCTTTTTTGATCTCTGCGGGCTTGAGTTCGAGAAGAGTCAAACTACGAGCGTGGATGGCAAGGAGGGCGACGCCTCGAGCGTGGGCCATAACGACGGCAGTGGCGGGGTGTTTGTAGTGGGCAAAGAGTCCTTCGACAGCGACGGCATGAGGCTGGAGACGGTCGAGGAGGGCGCCCAGGTCGCGGCTGAGTTCTTCGAGGCGGTGCGAGATGCTGGGCAGGGCAGAACCTGAGACAAGGCGAATGACTCCGGCTTCGACGAGAGTGGGGCGGCGTGAGTCGGCGTCGATGCAGGCGTAGCCGGTGATGCGGAGGCCTGGATCGATGCCGATGACGCGCATGGAATCGAGTGTATTCGCTCGCCCGGACCGAAGCCCGAGCGTACCATAATGTTTGGGCCGATCACTTTGGCGTCCCCCCACAAGTTTTGGCGAGACGACGAGGGATTCATGCCCAGACGCGACGACATCCACACGATCTTGATTATCGGTTCAGGCCCAATTGTGATCGGGCAGGGCTGCGAATTCGACTATTCGGGCGCGCAGGCGTGCAAGGCACTGCGAGACGAGGGGTATCGGGTTGTGCTGGTCAACTCGAATCCGGCGACGATCATGACGGACCCGGCGTTTTCGGATCGGACCTATGTCGAGCCGATCACACCCGAAGCTGTGGCCAAGATCCTGGAGAAAGAGCGCAGTTCGGGCACGCCGGTGGACGCGGTGCTGCCGACACTGGGCGGGCAGACGGCGCTGAACTGCGCGTGCGCTCTGTATGACCAGGGGATTCTGGAGCGTTTCGGCGTACACCTGATCGGCGCAAGCCGGGAGGTGATCCATCGGGCGGAGGATCGCAACGCGTTCAGCGAGGTATGTCGGGAGATAGGGCTGCGCACGCCGCAGTCGCAGACGGTGACAACGCTCGCCGAGGGTGAGGCCTTTCTGGAGGTGATCGGATTGCCTGCGATCATCCGTCCGGCGTTCACGCTCGGCGGGTGGGGCGGTGGCATCGCGTACAACACTGAAGAGTTTCAGGAACTGGTCACTCGAGGCCTGCGGGCAAGCATGATCGGGCAGGTGCAGATCGACCGCTCGCTGATCGGTTGGAAGGAGTACGAACTCGAAGTTGTCCGCGATCGCAACGACAATTGCGTGATCGTGTGCGGGATCGAGAACATTGACGCCATGGGCGTGCATACCGGCGATTCGATTACGGTGGCGCCGATTCTCACGCTCACGGACAAGGAATATCAGGCGCTGCGTGATGCGGCGATCAAGATCATGCGGGCGGTGGGCGTGGAGACCGGGGGGTCGAACGTGCAGTTCGCGGTGAACCCGAAGCCCGAAAGCGGACGCTTCGAGTTCGTGGTGGTGGAGATGAATCCGCGGGTGAGTCGATCCAGCGCACTGGCGAGCAAGGCGACGGGGTTCCCGATTGCGAAAATTGCAGCCAAACTGGCGATCGGGTACACGCTCGATGAGTTGCGCAACGACATCACGGGTTCGACGAGCGCGTGTTTTGAGCCGAGCATTGATTATGTCGTGACGAAGATGCCGCGATGGACGTTCGAGAAGTTCCCCGAGGCTGACGAGACGCTGACGACGCAGATGAAGAGCGTTGGTGAGGGGATGGCGATCGGGCGGACGTTCAAGGAAAGTCTGCAAAAGGTCATTCGTTCGATGGAGGTCAAGCGCTTCGGGCTTGGGCTTGATCGCAATGACAAGTGGCTGGCGGCCGTGCGTGCGGTGGAGCATGAGCAGCTGGTGCTCGATTCGGGGTCGTCGCGGGTGCCCAATGTGCACGAGGGAACGGGGCTTCGGACAGCCGACGGCGCGCCGATCGAGTGGCCGATCGACGTTGACAAGCTGACGCGCAAGTTGTCGGTCCCGAGCCAGGGGCGGTTGTATTACGTGCGCTACGCGCTGAAGATGGGTTGGCCGATCGAGCGGATCTGCGCGATGACGCACATCGATCCGTTCTTTGTCGATCAGATGGCGCAGTTGGTGGCGTTCGAGGATGAGTTATGCCGGTATCGCAAGCTTGAAGAGGTGCCCACTGAGACGCTGTTCGAGGCCAAGCGACTTGGGTATTCGGACGCGCAGCTTGCGAATCTGTATCTGGGTTCGATTTCCAGCCAGACGATTCTGAAAGTGCGACGGCACAGACAATCGCTGGGCATCGAATGCGTGTACAAGCTGGTGGATACGTGCGCTGCGGAGTTTGAAGCGGTTACGCCGTACTACTACTCGACGTATCAGCCGGGGTTTGATCGCATCGCGCCCGATGGAAGCATGACGCATGTCGCGGCCGAGTGCGAATTGCGAGATCGACTCGGCGTGAAAGATCGCGAGAAGGTCGTCATTCTTGGCGGGGGCCCCAATCGCATCGGGCAGGGCATCGAGTTTGATTACTGCTGCGTTCACGCGGCGTTTGCAGCCCGCGAACTTGGGTTTGAAAGCGTCATGATCAACTCGAACCCGGAGACGGTTTCGACGGATTATGACACGAGCGATCTGCTGTTCTTTGAGCCTCTGACGCTTGAGGATGTGCTCAACGTGGTGGAGAGGCTTGGTGGCGATGCGCAGGCCAGCGGATCGGTCAAGGGGCTGATTGTGCAGTTCGGAGGGCAGACGCCTTTGAATCTGGCGCATGGGCTTGCGTCGGCGGGGGTGCCGCTGCTTGGTACGCCGCTGGACTCGATTGATCGGGCTGAGGACCGCGATCGGTTTGATGCGATGCTTGATAGTTTGTCATTGCGCAAGCCGGCGAGCGGGATTGCGCGGTCGTTCGAGCAGTCGGTCGAGATCGCGGGGCGGATCGGGTATCCGGTGCTGGTGCGTCCTTCGTATGTGCTCGGCGGGCGCGGGATGGAAATCTGCCCGGACGAGAGAGCGTTGCGTCACTACATGGCAACGGCTGTGGATGTCTCGGGCCTCGACGATGCCCCGATCCTGATCGACAAGTTTCTTGACGGCGCGATCGAGGTTGATGTCGATGTGGTGGCGGACTTCGCGCCATGGAATGACAACGGGCGTGCGCTGGTCTGTGGCGTGATGGAACACATTGAACACGCGGGCGTGCACTCGGGCGATTCGACGTGCACGATCCCGCCGTATTCGCTGGGGCCGGGGCTGGTCAAGCAGATTCGCGAAACGGCGCGGCGACTTGCAGCCGAACTTGGCGTGTGCGGCTTGATGAACGTGCAACTCGCGGTCAAGGACGATGAGATCTACATCATCGAGGTCAACCCGCGCGCCAGCCGCACGGTGCCCTTCGTGGGCAAGGCCAAGGGCGTGTCGTGGGTGTCGATGGCTGCCAAGGCAATGCTCGGGCAATCGCTCGAAGCCCAGCAGGCCCGCGAGATTCCCGAGACCGGCGCGTACGCGGTCAAAGGCCCGGTGTTCCCGTTCCAGAAGTTCCCGGGCGTGGATTTCGTGCTGGGGCCCGAGATGCGTTCGACGGGCGAAGTGATGGGCATGGATGTGTCGCTGCCGATCGCGTATCTCAAAGCGTTGCTGGCGTCGGGGGTTTCGCTGCCGCGCGAGGGCGGGGTGTTTCTGTCGGTCAGGCGCGAGGACAAAAGTTCGATTGTCGACGTCGCGCGGTCGCTGCTGGCGATGGGCTTTACGGTTTTCACCACGCCGGGCACGGGCGATACGCTCGCGCGTCACGGGCTTCGGCCCACGATCCTCCAGAAAATCGGCGCGGGCGCGAGGCCAAACGTCATCGACATGATGCAGGACGGCCAGATCGCCCTCGTCATCAACACG
This sequence comes from Phycisphaeraceae bacterium, assembly GCA_019636795.1. Classification (NCBI taxonomy): domain Bacteria; kingdom Pseudomonadati; phylum Planctomycetota; class Phycisphaerae; order Phycisphaerales; family Phycisphaeraceae; species Phycisphaeraceae bacterium. The sequence goes on along the minus strand of JAHBWW010000002.1, from coordinate 348,114 downwards.
CCCACACGCACCGGCTGGCAGACCGACGAAGGACGGATTCGTTCGACTGCGGTCAGGCTCGGGATTCCGATGCTCACCACAGCGACAGCGGCGCGGGCAGCGGTGCGCGCGATCGAGGCCTTGCGCGCAGGGTTCTGGGATGTCGCCGCGCTCCAGGACTACAACCAGATCGCCGAGCACGCGGTCGCGCACTGAACGCCTGCGAATCGGGTATGCTCTGAGTCCAGATTCGGAGACATGACCATGCCACGACCCGTGACACTCTTTACCGGCCAGTGGGCCGACCTGCCGCTTGAGAAGATGGCCGAGATGGCAGCCGAGATGGGCTACGACGGCCTCGAACTCGCCTGCTGGGGCGACCACTTCGAGGTTGACAAGGCCTTGTCGAGCGATGCGTATTGCAAGTCCCGCCACGATATTCTCGCGAAGCACGGGCTCCGGTGCTTTGCGATCTCAAACCATCTCGTCGGGCAGTGCGTCTGCGATCTGATCGACAGGCGGCACAAGCAGATCCTCCCCGAGCGGTTGTGGAAAGACGGCGACCCCGAGGACGTGCGCCAGCGCTGCGCACAGGAAATGATCGATACCGCCCGTGCTGCGGCGAGACTCGGGGTCGAGGTCGTCAACGGCTTCACGGGTTCGAGCGTGTGGCACATGCTGTACTTCTTCCCGCCGACGAGCCAGGCCGATGTGGATGCGGGCTTCAATGATTTCGCCGCTCGCTGGAACCCGATCCTCGATGGGTTTGATGCAGCAGGCGTGCGCTTCGCGCTCGAGGTGCACCCGAGCGAGATCGCGTACGACATCCACACGACCCGCCGCGCGCTCGATGCGATCGGGCACAGGCCGGCATTCGGTTTCAACTTCGACCCGAGCCATCTGATCTGGCAGGGCATGGACCCGGCTCGCTTCATCGCCGCCTTCCACGACCGCATCTATCACGTCCACATCAAGGACGGCGCCCGCACGCTCGATGGCGACTCTTCGATCCTCGCCAGCCACCTCTCGTTCGGCGATCATCGGCGCGGGTGGGACTTCCGCAGCCCCGGCCGCGGCGAGATCGACTTTGAATCCATCATCCGCGCCCTCAACCGCATCGGCTACACCGGCCCGCTCAGCGTCGAGTGGGAAGACTCGGGCATGGACCGCGTCCATGGCGGCACCGAGGCGGCCGCGTTCGTGCGCTCGATCGACTTCGAGCCGAGCAGGCGGGCCTTTGACTCGGCGTTCGAAGAGTAAGCCCGTCGCGGGCGACTTCACCTGCGCGATGCCCCCGACCCGCCCTCGGAGATGTCTCACGCGCGCTGCGGAAGGCCAGACCAGCAGCCCGCAAGCGAGCACCGCCGCGCCGGGAGCCGATCCCGCGCGGGCGGCAGCGCGTGCCGCTTCCTCGTGTGCCATTCCCGCTGATGCCGGTGCACTTCCGCGCACGTTGCGAGCGCTTCCCAATGATCGGGAAGCGCTGCGCCGGGGCAAAAATACGAACAGACACCGGCTTGTCGCGCAAATATGGCGCGTTTACGAACATCTGGCGTCAGACTTCGATCCCGCGCTGACTGAACCACTTTCGAGTCTCGACGAACACATACTGCCTGTGGTTGCGAGCAATCTGTGCGAGGCCCTCGATCGTGGTCGCCGAATCGAAGACCGGCAGCACATCACGGGATATGCGGTGCTCCACATCCTTCCAAACCACCTCGACATCGCTTCTGTTGCCCAGATCCCACCAGATATCTCGAGCGTGTTCCGGGTCAAGTCGCCCGATACGCAAGTCGAGGTCACAACGCGAAAACTGAGGGCGCTCAGTGCCCGCAGGTGCTGACAACCCGGGCAGCATCAGACGCACATTGATCGTAAACGAGATCGGATGCTCGCGAGACAGTCGCCATTGACTGCGCTGAAAGTTGGCGACCTGGGTGGACTGGCCCTTGGTGCGATAGAAGTTCTGCCCTGTCTTTCGAAAGCCGCGAGGCTTGAGCACAGCATGCGTCCGATGCAGCACTTCCTTGAAGCAACCATCCGGGTCCTCTGTGCCCGCTGGAACAGAAAAATCCGATGGGCCAAAGTTGAAAACTTCGCCCATGCGAATCTCGGAGCCCCTCGGCGTTCTGAAGATCAACTCGCCAGATTGAGGCGGATCTTCGTCGCGGTTGAAAGGCGACACATGGGGGTGTGGATCTTTCGACTTTGACACATGACCTCCTGATCAGCAAATCCTGCCGTGCCCCCGTTGCTCCTAACGATGCTCTCCGGCTCGCGTGCGTCTCGTTCGGTTCGTCCGCGTAAGAAGGGCAATACTGACCGCTACAGCGGCGATCATCTTAGGTTGAAACATGCGTGCTCATGTCACGCGGGGACGGGTTCATTTCAGCGCGTCGCAGTCCACTGCAATCAAATCGCACTCCGCGTGTTCTGTCGATGCCTCGCCATTCTTCGCCCCCCTCTCCCCGTCGCGCATATCGTGACCCGACACCGGAGGCTGCGTCATGGTCACATCATCTTCTCTCCCCACGTTCAAACCCCTCCGTTACGCCATGGTCGGCGGTGGGCGCGACGCCTTCATCGGCGCGGTCCATCGCATGGCCGCCGCGCTCGACGGCCAGGCTGTTCTCGTCGCGGGCGCTCTCTCCTCGACGCCCGACAAGTCCATCGCGTCGGGCCGCGATCTCGGCCTCGAGCGCGTCTACCCGACCTGGCAGGCCATGCTCGAAGCCGAACTGGCCCTGCCTCCCGACCAGCGCATCGACTTCGTCTCGATCGTCACGCCCAATCACGTGCATTTCCCGGTCGCGCGAGCGTTTGTCGAGGCCGGCATCCACGTCGTGCTCGATAAACCCATGGTGCTGTCGAGCGATGAAGCCGGGGCACTTGTCGCAGCGGTCGAAAAGTCCAACGTCGTTTTCGCCGTCACCTACAACTACTCCGGCTACCCGATGGTCAAGCAGGCAGCAAGCCTGGTGCGCTCGGGCGCGATCGGCGATGTACGCAAGGTCTTCGTCGAGTATCACCAGGGCTGGTTGTCTGCCAAACTCGAGGATTCCGGCCAGAAGCAGGCCGAGTGGCGCACCGACCCCGCGCGCTCCGGCATCGCGGGCTGCGTCGGCGACATCGGCACGCACGCCGAGAACCTCGCGCACACCATCACCGGCCTCGAGATCGAATCGCTCTGCGCCGATGTCTCGACCTTCGTCGAAGGCCGGGCACTCGACGATGACGCCGCGGTGCTCCTTCGCTTCAAGGGCGGCGCCAAAGGCACCCTCACCTGCTCGCAGGTCTGCTTCGGCGAAGAGAACAACCTGTCGATCCGCGTCTATGGCTCGCACGGCGCGATCGCGTGGCGGCAGGAAGAGCCAAACACATTGATCCTCACGCCCGTCGGCGGGCCAAAGCAGATCATCAGGCCGGGCGGGCCCGAAACCTCGGCTTCAGCACACGCGACGCGGTTGCCGCCCGGGCACCCCGAAGCCTTTATCGAAGCATTCGCGAATATCTATCGCGGTGCGATCGAGGCCATCCGCGCCCGGCGTGCCAGCCAGACCCCCACGGGCCTCGCGACCGAATTCCCGAGCGTCCACGATGGCGCCCGGGGCGTGCGGTTCATCGAGCGCGTGATCGAGAGCGGCCGGGCGGGAGGAGCGTGGGTGAAGTTCGACTGAGCACGCCGGGCCCATCACCCGACGCGCGGCAGAGGACGGCCTTGCGAGAGACCAGCACCCGAACTGATGGGCTTAGCCGATCCTCTCGACTGGGTAAAACTGGCGGCTCGTGCCGGGTTCGGGCCCACAATCACGCTCGATCGACCACGTTTGAGCGCCAAAACCCGTTTCTCTCCCGTTTTCGACTTGCAGAAACCGCCGCCGGAACCGATACTACGACCAGAGTCACACCGGATGAGGCCCAGCAGGGATCCAAACGCCCGGGGGTGTCGGATAGGTCGCTGGTCTGAGAGTCTGCCCGCATGGTGTGGGCACAGTCGCGTTGAGGGGAGTCCATGATGAATGTGTCTCGTGCGGGCATGCTTGCCCTGACGGTTGGTCTTGTCACACTGACAGCCTGCGAACGGCAACAGGTCGCCGAACGCGACGGGGGGCTGGTTCCAGCCATGCTTCGCCCGTTTCAGTCGGTCGAAGCGGTGCCGCCACCGACGCCTCTGGACGATCAGATCGCGGACCTGACGACAGCGTCGGTTGCGTTCGGGGTGGGTGAGGTATCGATCATCGACACGACGAAGTTCGTCCAGCAGATCGTCAAGTCTGGCGAAGGGCGTACGGGTCGGCGTGTCCGGGAGATGCTGCCGGAACATTCGCGGCATTCGATCGCGCTCAATGAAGCCCCCAACATGCTGCCGGTTGGCGAGGTGCATGGCGAGCGGCGCGCGGTGGTCGATCAGAACTGGCCCGGCATCAGCCAGACCGGGTGGGTGCCGCCAGACCCGAACCTCGCGGTGGGGCCGCACCACATCGTGACGACCGTGAATCAGGACATTGCGTTCTACTCGAAGACGGGGACGCTTCTGTTTCAGCAGCCCCTGAATGACACGGGGAATCCGGGGTTCTTTGAGCCGGTGGGCGCGGGTGGCTTTACGTTTGATCCGAAGGTATTTTTCGACCATTACGCACAGCGGTTCGTGGTGGTGGCGCCGGAGGTGTATGGCTCGACGCAGGCGTGGATCTCGATCGCGGTGTCAGACGACGACAACCCGCTGGGAACGTGGTACAAGTACCGGACCAATGCGGTGATTCAGGTCGGAGGCACGACGTACTGGTGGGACTATCCGGGGTTCGGATATGACGAAGATGGGTACTACGTCACGAGCAACCTGTTCGGGCTCAACCAGGGCGGTTGGGGCGGCGTGGGTTTCCGCGTGTTTGACAAGACGGCGATGCTTTCGGGTCAGCCTGTGGTGTTCAGCACGATGCGAGACGGAAACGCAGCGTCAGTGCAGGTAGCACATCACTTTGGAAGCAACGCGGCACCGTTCTTCATCTCGGGCAACAACAGTTCGAGTCTGCGGGTGCATGCGATCACCAATCCGCTCACGAACCCCCAACTGGTGTCAACGACGGTGACGGTGCCGTCGTATTCGGGGCCGGTGGATTCGCCAGCGGTCGGGGCCAGTGCCGTGCAAACGATCGACTCACGAATTTTCAATGCGCAGTGGCGCAATGGGAACTTGTACGCGACGCACAACATCGGCTCGGGCGGGAAGACTGTGGCGCGCTGGTATCACGTCAATACGAACAACTGGCCCACGAGCGGGAATGTGTCGTTGGTGCAGTCGGGCAATGTCAACGCCGGCGGGGATGTACACACGTTTTTCCCGGCGATTTTCTCGAACAACCTCAACGAGGTCGCCATGGTGATGGGCGCGAGCAGTTCGAGCACTCGCATTTCGGTGAATGTGACGGGGCGCAGGGCCAACGATCCGCTGGGCACGATGGGAGCGTTGACGCAACTGCACATTTCTTCGGTCAATACGGGTGGTCGCTGGGGCGACTACTACGACATCTGCACGGATCCGAACGATGATCGCACGTTCTGGGTCATCGGGCAGTACGGGGCTGCGGGCGGGTGGAACAACTGGATTGCAAGTTTCCGGGTTTCGGAAGTGGATGGGCCTTACACCGAGCCCGACGCGATCGACTTCATCCTCGGCGGTTCGGCAGCGGACGTCGATGTTCTTGCCAACGACGGGCATACCGACGGCGACACGATTCTGATCGATACGTTCGATGCGGTGTCCGCCCAGGGCGGGACAGTCGAGCGGCTTGTGGGCGTCGGACCGGGTGGTCGTGATGTGCTGCGGTATACCGCGCCGACTGGATACACCGGGCCGGATTCTTTTGAATACACCATCCGCGACTCGCAGAATCGCACAGCGGATGCGGTGGTGTCGGCTGCAGTGTTTGATCCGACTATCTTCCTGCCTGCGGTGCATCCGCTCAATCCACTTGCGGGGCTTGATGCCGGGTACTACGTGCTGAGCAATCCGAGCGTGCTTCCCAACTTTGATGCTCTGACTGCGTATGCGTCGGAAGTTGTGCCGAATATCAACTATGCATCGACGAATGGCAACTTCGCGGGCTCGGGGCGTGCGGACAATGTCGGCGCGTTGTATCGCGGGTTTGTTCAGGTTCCACAACTCGGGGTGTACACGTTCTACACAACTTCGGACGATGGATCGGCGCTGTATATCGACGGGGTGCAGGTCGTGGACAATGACGGGCTGCATGGGATGCAGGAGCGTTGGGGCACTGTGCCGCTTCAGCCGGGCCTGCACGAGATCCGTGTCGAGTTCTTTGAAGCCGGGGGCGGCGCGGGTCTGATCGTCGAGTACGGCGGGCCGGGCGTAACGCGGCAGGTGATTCCGGCCGGGGTGCTGCGGCGCGTCAATCCGTGCCCAATCGATCTGATGCCGCCGTTCGGCGTGCTCGACTTCTTCGATGTTCAGGTGTTCCTGGGCATGTTCTCGGCAGAGGACCCGCAGACGGACCTGAATGGCGATGGCGTGTTCGACTTCTTCGACATTCAGATTTATCTGGCGCTGGTCAGCCAGGGCTGCTGAAGTCTGTACGAGCGGAATGAGTTTTGCACACTGCCGGGCCTCGGGGCGCATGCCGCCCGGAGGCCCGGTTGCTTGAGGCTGATTCGGCAGCGTCCTGCGTCCTGCCGAGGCGTCGACTAGGATCCTTGCCCATGAAACTGCCCTCGAATCAGGTTGACCGTTGCCGTGCTGCTTTTGAGGGGCGCGAGGTTTGCGTGACGGGGGGGGCGGGGTTCATCGGGAGTCATCTGGTCGATGCGCTGGTGTCGGTCGGGGCGACGGTGAGCGTGATTGACGACTTGTCGAACTCGTCACTCGATGCGCTGGCAGAGTTGATCGAACTCGAACCGGACCGTGTGCGATTTGTGCATGGGTCGATTCTGGATGACAAGGCATTGGCCGACGCGTTGTCGCCCGGCGTGCATGCGGTGTTTCATCTGGCAGCGATCGGGTCGGTGCCCCGGTCGATCGAGCAGCCGGCGCGGACATGGGACGTGAACGCGACGGGGACGTTGCGCGTGCTTGAGCGCGCGCGGGCGTGCGGAGTGGGGCGTGTGGTGTTCTCGGCGTCGTCGTCGATTTATGGCGAGGGCGAGGGGCTGCCGAAGGTTGAGAGCATGCCTGCCGATCCGTCGTCACCGTATGGGGCGTCGAAAGCAGCGGCTGAGGCGCTGGTGGCGTCGTGGGCGCGCTCGTATGATCTTGAGACGGTGAACTTGCGGTACTTCAACGTGTTTGGGCCGAGGCAGTCGGCCGATAGTGCGTATGCGGGAGTTGTTGCGGCGTTTGCGCACGCGCTGCTGGCTGGCAATAAGCCACTGATCTATGGAGATGGCACCCAGACGCGCGATTTCACATATGTCTCGAACGCGGTGCTGGCGAATTTGCTCGCGGCCACGAGTTCGCGGAAGTTGAGAGGCGCGTCGATCAATATCGGGACAGGTCGGCGCGTGTCGGTTGCGGATCTGGCGAAGTTGATGGCGGCGGCGGCGGACGTGCCACACCTGACGCCGACGTTTGAGCCTGCGCGTCACGGGGATGTGTTGCATTCCCAGGCCGACATCACGAAGGCGCGCACATTGCTGGATTATTCGCCGGTCACGACCCTTGAACAGGGGATTGGCGAAACTCTGGATTGGTTCCGCGGCGCGTACTCGGGTATGGGGCGTGCGGATTGATGAGGATGCAGGTTTCATGAAAACTGCACTCGGCATGCTGCAGGTGGTTTGTATGATGACGCTTGGGACGAGGCGGGGGCGGAAGTCGCCGTATTGGGCGTGGCGGCGTGAGACGGCGTTCGGGCATGGGCCAGCGATTTCCAAGGGGCGAATGCTGAAGGTTCTGGGCGAGTACTGCCGATGGGTGGCCCACATGCGTCGATTCTGAGCGGCAACGAGGTAGACATGATGGCAAAGACAGATGGGTCATTTTTGAAGTCGTTTGTTCCCGGTTTGGTGATCGGGACGATCATCGGTGCCAGCGCGGCGGTGTTCCTGCCCGAGACGCTGAATCGTCCGAGTGTTGCGACGGGCCACGCGGGTCATACCTCTGGGATGACTCCTCGCAATTCGGATGCGTCGAACGGGCTTGGTCGGGAATGGGAAGAGCGGCCGGGCGAGATGATCGACGACCGGGGCAATGGCGACGGGGGCGACCCGGACTCACCCGGTGCGGCGGATGGCGATTCGGCGGGCTAACCTGTCGGAGCGATGGATCCGAATGCTGCTCAACGCTTGACACGTCAGGACGCGTTGGTCCTGTCCCTTCTTGGTGTGGAGTCGGTGCGTCGGGGTGTGTCCAGATCGAACGGCCTGCAGGTTACGAAGAATGTGGTTGCGGATTCTGAGGCGGGCGAGCGTGAACGCAGGCTTGCGTTGCTGCGCGAGCGGTACATTGCGGATGAGCCTCACCGGGATTTCGACACCGACCATCATTGCGTGGTGTTTGGCGAGGGGAATCCGTGTGCGCGGGTGATGTTTGTGGGTGAGGCACCGGGGGCTGAGGAGGACCGGCTTGGCAGGCCTTTTGTGGGGCCTGCGGGGCAGCTGCTCGACAAGATGATTGTGGCGATGGGGCTGGCGCGTGAAGAGGTGTACATTGCGAACGTGCTGAAGGTGCGGCCTCGCAACAACGCGACGCCGACGCCGGAGCAGGCGCTGCGGTCGGCGCCGTATTTGCACGAGCAGATCAGGATTGTTTCGCCCGAGGCCATTGTGACTCTGGGACTGCCGGCTACGCACCTTCTGCTGGGCGTGACGGATGCGATGCGTGACCTGCGTGGGCGGTGGTCCGAGTTTGTGCCGCGGCTTTGGGTGCTGGAGGATGCGGGCGCGTGCTCGGCGATTCCTGTGATGCCGACGTACCACCCGGCGTACTTGCTGCGTTCGCCGACGCCTGAGAATCGTGGGAAGGTGTGGTCGGACCTGAAGATGGTGATGGCGAGGCTTGGGCTTGTGCGCGAGGGGTGAGAATCGGGTGAATTGGAGTGGATCCGTGGAGCGAGTGGCGACGAACAGGATTCATCTGAGAGCCGCGGCATTTCTTGCCTGCGGATTGTGCTGCACAGTTTGACCCCACGAGGCCCGGTACTCGGCGACTATCGCTGGGTGCCGGGTTTTGCATCTGGAGTTGGGGGCTATTCGTCAGTGGGAGTTGGGCGTTCGCGGCGGGTGATGGTCAGGCCGACGATGAGGTTTTCGGCGCGGGCTTCGACGGCTTCGAATCCTGGGGGCATGCGCAGGACGGCGGCTTTGGAGTCGATGCCACGTTCGAGTTCTTCGAATCCGAGCGAGACGACGGCCACGGGGCGCAGGGCGGGATCGTTGTTGATGCGTTCGATGAGTGCGGCCGGTCCGCGCAGAGTGACATCGGCGATGAAGAGATCATCCTCTGCGATCATGACGTCGAAGCGCAGCATTTCGGCGGGGGCTGCCTGAACGTGGACGGGCACTGTGGGGAGGACGAGGGTGGTCAGACGTGAACGGAGGGTGAGTGTGACATCGACGGTGTTGCGGCCTCCGGTGCGAGACCAGAAATTGTTCATTGCCGGGCTGAGCGTGATACGCAAGTTTGGAAGGCGTGACTGAGTGCCGGCGGGGAGGCCCGAGACTTCGGCTTCGGTCAGGCGGACAGTGGCAAAGAGATCGTCGCGGTTGATTGCGGCGAGGGCGGCGGCGGGGACTTCGTATCGGATGAGTTCAGGCTCGGCGCGAGGTTCGCCTTCGACAGCTGCGCCTTCGATGGTGATGCGTACGGGGATGTCGATCGGGACGAGCTCGTCAACTTCGATGCGGACGAGGCGAGGCTCGACATCGAGCAGCGCAGCGCCGGCGGCCTGGAAGATGTCTGTGCGGCGCAGCGCTTCGCGCAGGTCGACGACCTGAACGCCTGAGCCAGCGGCGAACTCGGTGCCGGCGGCGAGCGCGATGGGGCTGCGGATGCGTCGGGAGATTTCGTCGATTCGGCGTGCCGAGCCGCTGAAGCGAAGTTCGACGCGGCCTGAGAAACGTTCGGCGGGATCCCATCGCACGACGCGACTTGCCGAACCGGCGTCGAGAGTGAGTTCGGCAGCTGCGACAGTGACGCGGAGCGTCTGTCCTTCGGCGAGGACCCATACGAGGAGTGTCACGATTGTGACGATGATTGCGGTTCGTGCCTGGGCGATCATGCTTCGGCCTCCTTACGGCGTGTAGAGCGTGCGACGCCGGCGGACGAGGCATCGTCGGCGTGCGTGTCGTCGGTGTGTTCGACGATCTGGGGCGTGCGGCCGAGGCGTGCGGTGAGATCGGCGGGCAGAGCGGCGGCGGCGATGGGTGGGGAGAGGGTGCCACGTTCGGCGATGCGAATCTGGCCGGATTCTTCGCTGACGATGACGACGATGGAGTCGGTTTCTTTGCTGACGCCGACGGCGGCGCGGTGTCGCGAACCGAGTTGAGGGTCGGGCATTTCGTTGGGTTCGGCGAGCGGGAGCTGGACGCCTGCGGCTGCGACGCGTCCGCCACGAATGACGACGGCCAGATCGTGGAGCGCTGAGCCTGGGAAGAAGATGGTGCGGAGGAGGCGATCAGAGAGTTCGGCGTCGAGCGGGGTACCGCCTTCGGTCAAGCCGCGCAGTCCCACATGTCGTTCGATGACGATGATGGCACCGAATCGGGCTTTGGCGAGGTATTCGCAGGCCGAGGCGACGGATTCGACGACGTGAGATTTCTGATTGCGTGCGGTGCGGAAGAGTGGAGCTTCGCCGAGGCGCATGAGACCTCGGCGAAGTTCGGGTTGGAAGATGACGATGAGCGCGATGGCGGCGAATGCGATGGCGCGGTCGTAGAGGTATGTGAGGCGTGAGAAAGTGTCGCCACCTCCGCCGAGGATGCGGGTGACGAGAGTCCCGATGAGCAGGACCATGAACATGCCCTTGAGGGCTCCGACGGCGCGGGTTCCGCGGAGGAAGCGGACGATGGCGTAGACGACGAGCCAAATGACGATGAGTTCGGCGAGCACCTCCCAGATGGGGTAACTCTCGAGGCGGTCGAGCAGGTCTGTGAGACGGGTGAGCACGCTGAGGGGTCCTTGGGGCCTACAGAGCGGAAGATCGAGGCGCACCGACGCCGAGGCGTCGGACATTCGCGCACAAGAGTCTATCGGCCGGTTTAGCGCCGGCTCGCCACCGGATGCGGGGGACTACGCTGGGGTGTGGAGCGTGATGCGGCGATAGTGCGTGCGGTCGAGGTGTGGTTCGGGGCCAATGGCCGTGTGCTGCCTTGGCGTGAGGAATCGAGCGCTGGGGTGCGTGATGCGTATCGGTCGCTGGTGAGCGAGTTCATGCTTCAGCAGACGCAGGTGTCGCGGGTGTTGGAGCATTTTGAGCCGTTTCTGGAGCGGTTTCCGACGGTCGAGGCGTTGGCGCGGGCTCGGGAGGATGACGTGCGTGCGGTGTGGTCGGGGCTGGGGTATTACTCGCGTGCGCGTAGGCTGCACGAGGCGGCGAAAGAGATCGTGGCTCGGTTCGGCGGGGTTGTGCCGCGGGAGGCGGTGGTTCTGCGCACGTTGCCTGGGGTTGGGCGGTACACGGCGGGGGCGGTGGCTTCGATTGTCTTTGGCGGGCGCGAGGCGATTGTGGATGGGAATGTGTCGCGTGTGCTGCAGCGAGTCGATGGCGTTGCGCGCGAGGGCAAGGAGGATTGGGCGCGGGCGGGCGAGCTGGTGGCGGTGGCGCGGAAGCCGGGCGTGTTCAATGAGGGGCTGATGGAACTGGGGGCGACGGTGTGTGTGCCGCGTGGGCCGAGGTGCGGTGAGTGTCCGCTGCGCGAGTTGTGTGTGTCGCGGGCGCAGGGGACGACGAGTCAGATTCCCATAGCGCGGGTGAGGGCGGAAAGGAGGCCGCTATATTGGGCGGCTGTGGTGGGGGTTGATGGGCGCGGGCGGGTGATGCTTGAACAGAGGCCTGCGAAGGGATTGTTTGCGTCGATGTGGCAGGTGCCGACGGTGGAGCGCGAGGATCGGATGCCCAGGGCGGCCGAGGTGCGGGGGCTGGTGCCGTGTCGAGCGATTGAGGCGGCGGGGCGTGTGAGCCATCAGACGACACACCGGGCGATCGAGGTGCGTGTGTATCGAGCGGTGGGGCTGCGGGCGACGGAGGGGCGCAGGTGGGTGGCGGCATCTGAGAGGGCGGAGTTGGCGATGGGGAATGTGCAGAGCCGTATCGTGTTGATAGGCATGGGGCGTGCGGGCGCGGTACAGTGCTGAGGCATGCTTGTGGCGGTGGTCATTCCGGTGTACAACGAGCGGGAGTTCCTGCCGAGGCTTATCGAGCGGCTCGACCGGACGCAAAGGCCGATGCTGCCTGATGGCATGCTGGCGACGCGGCATGTGATTCTGGTTGATGATGGTTCGACGGATGGGACGGAGACGGTGATTGCCGAACTGGGCATGCGCGAGGACATCACGAGTCTTTCGAGCCGGGAGAACCGGGGGAAGGGTTCGGCGTTGCGGCGTGGGTTCAAGGCGGCGCTGGAGATGGGCGCGGATGTGGTGCTGGTGCAGGATGCGGATCTGGAATATGACCCGGCCGATCATCAGGCGGTGCTGAGTCCAATTTTCGATGGGCGTGCGGATGCGGTGATCGGGACGCGGTTTCTGGGGCAGACGCATCGGGTGCTGTATTTCTGGCACTCGGTTGCCAATCGGGTGATCACGCTGGCGAGCAACATGCTCAGCAATCTGAACCTTTCGGATATCGAGTGCGGGACGAAAGTGTTTCGGCGCGCGGTGCTTGAGCGGCTGGAGTTGCAGGAGGATCGCTTCGGGATTGAGCCTGAGATGGTCGCGAGGCTGGCGCGAATGCGGCTGCCGGTTGGGACGGGTGCGGCAGGTGAGGGGCGCGGGGCGACGGCTGCGATCAGGTTGTATGAAGTGCCGGTGAGTTATGCTGGGCGGACGTATGCGGAAGGAAAGAAGATCGGGTGGCGTGACGGCGTGCGGGCGTTGTGGTGCATTGCGCGGTACAACTTGTTCGGGTGAGCGGGGGCGTGGCGTGGGGCGGGGCGATATGCTGCGCTCATGCACCCGAAGCTTGATTCTCTCGACCGCTCTATCAGCGCGAAGATGCACCATCTTGGGCATCCGCTGCATCGGTACACGCTGGCGTTGTTTTTTATCTGGCTTGGTCTGCTGAAGCAGTTTGGGTATTCAACGGGTTCGTCGCTGCTGGCGCACACGGTGTACTTCGGGTCGCCGGAGGTGATGGTTCCGATTCTGGGGTGGTGGGAGGTTGCGATCGGGCTGACGCTGGTGTGGGAACGGACAGTGCGTGTTTCGATTCTGCTGCTGGCGATTCGGTTGCCTGGGACGTTGCTGGCGTTGGTGCTCAAGAGCGATGTGTGCTTTGAGCGTGTGCCGCTGGTCCCGACGCCGGAGGGGCAGTATCTGATTAAGGATCTGATGCTGTTCGGGGCGGTGATGGTGATCGGCGGGACGGTCAGGCATGAACGCGGCGGGCGGGGCTAGAGCAACGGGGAAAGCAGCTGAGCAGCATTCTCGACGAGGCGCACGCCTGTGTGTCGACGGGACCAGATGGCAGCATCGATGGAATCGGCATCGGCGATGTACTCGAGTTGGAGATCGCGGATGCGCTCGGTGACGGCGTCGTCGTAGATAAACATGCTGGTCTCGAAGTTGACCGAGAAACTTCGGCGGTCCATGTTGGCCGAACCAAGCAGGGCTACGGATCGATCGACCGTGACGGTCTTGGCGTGCAGGAGACCGCTGCGAAAGAGCAGGACTTCGATACCTTCCTGGAGCAGATCGTCGAAGTAGGCTCGGCTGGCGTATCGGACCAGTTTTGAATCGACTTTGGCGGGGAGCACGATGCGGACATTCACGCCACAGCGTGCGGCGGTGATGAGAGCGTTCATCATGATGTCGCCGGGGACGAAGTACGGCGTGGTGATGATGATTTCCTTGCGTGCGCCGTAGAGCATTGCGAGGATCATGTCCTGCGTTGCCCGTGGCCACTGTCCGGGGCCTGAGGAGATAACAGAAAGTGGAGATCCTTTGCCTTCAATTTCCTTCCAGTCAATAGGTTCATCGCGTGGCAGTTCGAGTCGGCCCGTTTCGACGTACCAGTCGTGGAGGATGGTGAGATCGAGCATGCGAGCGGCCGGTCCTTCGACGCGGGCCATGATGTCGATCCATTCACCGACTTTGGCGTTTTGCTTGAAAAATGCGGGGTCGGCGAGGTTGAGGCTGCCGCAGTAGGCCACTCGGCCGTCAATGGCGACGATCTTGCGGTGATTGCGCAGGTCGATGCGTTCGAGGATCGATCGCAACCTTCCGACGGGCAGTGCGGCGGCGACTTCGACTCCGGCGTTGCGGAGGGTCTGCGCGTGCGGGCTGTTTAGAAATGGACGACTGCCAACAGCGTCGAGCAGGACGATGCACGTCACGCCGCGCGAGCGAGCGCGGATGAGAGCCTCGATGATGTGGTCGGCTTTGCCGCCGGGGCACCAGATGTAGAAAAGCAGGTGGCAGGTGTGTGTGGCATTGTCGATATCGCGGACCATAGCGTCGAAGGTTGCGTGGGCTTTAGAGAAGAGCGTGATGCGGTTGCCTTGGAGAGTCGGAATGCCCAAGCCGCGGGTGGCGTAGGCGTTGAGGGTTCGATCGACATCGAGTTCGTGGGACCAGAGTTCGGTCTCATGGGGGAGAAGATCCTTTACTTGCGTGTCGAATTGCTGGCCGGCGATGATGGTGCGGCGAACGCGCGATCGCGCGAGCCAGAGTTCGCCGATGAGGAGATAAAGCCCGGCGCCGATGAACGGAAAGATGGCGACCAGCGTAAGCCATGCGAGGGAGGTGCCGATATCTCGTCGCGAGAGAATGATCCGGGTTCCGAGGCCTAGGACGATGCTCCAGTGCAGGATGACGGGTAGTGCTGCGAAGATGAATTTCAACCAATCCATGCACTCTCCTGGTCAGGTGTTCGCATCGTGCATGCCACAGGATACGATTCAAGGACGCCGCGGGCTGCGCCGTGCAGTCGCGATACATGGTAATTCACACTTGATGACTTCAGATCCCCAGCAATCGGCGGTGGCGAGGCTTCGGCGATCGGTTCGGGCGGTTCGCTCGGGTCTGAGGCGGTATCCGTCGGTTCTGGTGTCATCGTTTCTTGAGGGCTCGCGGGGCGAACATGCAGCGGGTGATCTGGATCTGCTGGCGATGCGCTCGCACGCGCTCGGGCTTGCGTGGCTCGGGCACGCGGGGGTTGCGGCGCATCTTGAGGGGCTGACGCTGGCGGTCGATCCGGTGCTGAGTCGGCGGATCGGGATGAAGATCGGGTCGCGCATTGTGGGCCCGGCGCGGTTGCAGCCTGCGCCAGCGGACGCAGCATCGCTGCGAGGGCTTGATCTGGTGCTGCTGACACATGCGCATTTTGATCATCTCGACAAGCCGACGCTGATGCAGATTGCGTGTTCGACGACGCTGGTGATTGTGCCGCCGGGGTGCGAAGGGCTGGTGCCGCCGGGGTTTGCTCGCGTGGTGACGCTGGCACCGGGGCGGTCGTTTCGTGTGCAGGATGCGACGATCACGGCGGTCGAGCCGCGGCACTGGGGCGCGCGCACGGTGCTGGACCGTCGGCGCGGCGTGAGCAGTTACTTGATTGAATCGGGCGATCTTCGGCTGCTGTTTGCGGGCGATACAGCAGCGACGGATATCTTCGAGACGCTTGGTGCGGTCGATGTGGCGGCGTTCGGCATCGGGGCGTATGAGCCTTGGAATCACATGCACGCGACGCCTGAGGAAGTGTGGGATATGGCGATGGGCATGGGGGCCAGGCGGTTGCTGCCGATTCATCACTCGACGTTTGAGTTGTCGGATGAGCCGGCGTCGGAGCCGATGGAGAGGTTGCTCAAGCGCGCATCGCGAGATCGAGTGCTGGACGTTGCAGCGGGGGACGTAGTGGGTGTCTTGAGCGAACTCGAAAGCGGGTGATCGGAATCGAACCGACGACATTCAGCTTGGGAACGCCCCAGGCTTCAACCTCGAAACGCGTAATCGACGATATGGACGCTACTTGCGGATTGCAAGTGATGCGGGCTTTGCGTCTGCTAAGGCCAATTTGCGGGCGAAGCGCGGTGTGGGCGCGGTCTGCACCGCGCAAGAACACCGCGCGGTCAGAGGTTCGAGTCTTCCTTATCTAGTTCTTTGTCTCGTTGAGCGAGCCGCCATGAATCAAAGGAGAATGGTTCAATCCGTAGCTTCTGACGGTGCTTTCCATTGGTGAAAAACTTGCGGCGCTGAGCATTGATCGATACACGAGCTCTGGCCTTTTTCTCGGAGAGAGACGGAATGTCTCTCCTGAGGAGGCTGGCGGCTTGGCACACTGAGTGCCAGTGTGTGGTGACTCCTTCATCACCCAGCAATATCTGAAACTGCTTCAACTCTTGGGCGACCCATCTGCACACAGCCGCTCGGACTTGGCATCGCCGAGCCTCGCGTATGCGCCATTTTTCTGCACTGAATCCGCGGCCTGTGGTGATTCGCGACGAGCGTTTGAATCGGAAATCCACTTTCGGTTGCTCTTCAGGGGGAAGTGTTTCGGCGGGCAAGGTCTCACTTATTTCGATCAAGAGGAGAGTCGGATCCCAGCCATCGGGCATCCTTTCTCCGTCGCACAACCAGTACCCATCGACATCTGGCTCATACTCGACAATACCCAGACTGCAATCTGAGTGATCGAGCATCAACGAACGAGACGCTGCCACACCTGCCTCAAACAACGCCCAGCAGGCTGAATCTTCGGGCATGTTGAAGGTGAAATTAAACTCTGTCCCGCCCCATCGCCGGCATGGCCGTTGTCGCTCATTGCGATCAATCATGTCTTGGAACGTCTGGCACGTCAGGTGTGTGACTACAGACCCAGGCAGCAAATCTCGCGTGTAGAGTTCACGAATCGTTGCAAACAGATACTCACCGCGGTCAGACTGTGCTGCTGATCGGGCAGAAGAAAGAAGTGCATTCTGCGGTTCGATACTCGATGCGGCTTTGTCGCAGATCGCGGCTTCATTTTCGAATTGCGTGATGGCGGATCGGAGATAGTGGACGTTATCAGGTGAGTTGGATTTCGAGGCTGTGAGGTTCATATGTGTATTATAAAGGCTGCATAAGATGCAGTGTTTGCAAATGCGCGAAAAATGCTGAGAATTTGCTGGTTAAAGTTGGTTTTTCTGCCTGAGAGTAACAATCGCTTGAATGAGAGGGGAGAGGCCTGCGTGTCGGCAGATTGTGGTGGGCTGCTGCCTGAGGTTGACCGATGTCACGTCCGTCCGGATTCAGATGCTCATGGCTGAAACATCCTTGCAGCAACGGTTCTGAATGAGTCAAGCGGCGATGGCAGGCTTCGCGTGAATCTGGATGCCGCGAAGTCCTGAGACCCACGATGAATAGGCCATCACATCTGATTCGGATCTATCATCGCCGCGAAGACGCAAAGGGAACGAGGCATCGCCGACGCTCATCTGTCCAGCAGCCCGCACTCTGCGATCTCGCTGCGATTGGCCTCACCGCCACTGGCATGGGCCGATCTGCTCCAAACACATCCAAAATCGAAGCTGCAGACAAGAGCACCCATTGCCCGCAAACCTGTTAACCCAGACCCAGAGAGCGCGAGGGTCTCGCCCGCGCAGGCCCGCCGAGCCGGGGGGTGCGGGGGCCAGGCGATCGGAACCGTGCTTCAACCAGAGACGGGCTTCACCATCACAGACGGTTGTCGCGGGCGAGCCGCCAGTAGTAGCGCCCTGCGGCGGTCAATCGACACGCCTTTGACTGCATCGCGGCGTCGTACATGTGGTCCACACCGACGGGGACGACCAGATGGACCCGGTTGAGGGCCTGCAGCTTGCAGAACATTTTGTGCTTCTCGTCATCCTTCTTCTCGCAAGTCGCCTCGCACTCAGGGCAGAGCGGCAGATCCTCGGCGGGTACGGGAAACAGCGCGGGCAACTCTCTGAGAATCGCCGTATCGATCGGCGGCTTGCACCGGCGCAGCGGCAAGAGTTTTGCGACGTGCGATTTGAACAGCGGACGCTGATCCCACGCACCGAGCGCCGTTTCGACAAAGTTGTAGATGTTCGGGGCGGTGACTTCACCCAACAGGTCCATCGCGCCACCCGACAGCGCATCGACCACGAGGGACGTGAACAGACCGTTTCCCGCCGACTCGACCGAAACCTGATCGCTGCGGCTCGCGGTCAGGATCGAGACTCCCTCGCGGAGCAGCGCCTTGGCGTTGTCGATTGCGGGGACGCTCCCAAGGCTCCCGCTGAAGCAGCAATCGAGGAAGATGACGACTTCACCGGCTTTCGAGTCATTCGCGAGCTTGAGGACGTCGCTCATTGCTACGCCCTCGTCATACTGCTTGTTGTCCTGCGTGACCAAATAGCCGTCGAGGTTGTTGTACGTTCCATGCCCCGAGAAGTGCAGCATCGCAACATCCGGTGATCCCTGAAACAACTCATCGATCGCCTGTTTGAGTGTTGATCTCGTGACAGCGTCTCCCTTACCGCTGTTCGGGGCTACCAACAGGCGGCATTCGAAGTTCGGGGAACCATCATCGTGTTTGCGCAGCACATTGGCCATCGACTCGGCGTCGGCTACGCACCCCTTGAGCGCGCCGACCGAGTACAAATCGATGCCCACGCACAACGCACGTCGCATGGCGGATTACCTCGCCCCGCCTATGAGGGCTTTGAGGTTGTCCCATGTCCAGTTGTACACCTTGTCGCCGGGCTGCGCCGTGGTCGGCTTGGTGCAGTTCTTGTTCGAGTAGGCCGCAAGCAGGAAGTAGGGTTTGCCTTTCTCGCGTGCGATACTCAACTCGGCCGCGACGCCGTTGGCGAGATGCGTGTACTGGCCACACAAGACGATCACGACATCGATGTAGTCCATGCGGCGACGGACCTTCTCCTTCCAGTCGCCGGTGAGATGGTCTTTGACGGAACCATCCGTGAAGTCAAACGGCGTGTCCGGATGCTTGGCTTGCCCGGCGAGCATGAGTTTCGCCCCCTCATCGTGGTCGTAGTCGAAGCTGATGAACGCGCGTTTCTTGGCCATGCGAGCCTCCGAAGTCTGTGGGGCGATTCTATCGCTGGTCGCGTGCAAATTGGCGGATGGCGGTGATCACCGAATCACGCCGCCACCGGACAATCGGGCAGCCGGAGTCAAGCACGACCTTGGGCACACGCTCTGCACCATTAGGCATGACGTCCAAGATCGGGATGCTTCGGATGCGAGACCACTTGATCTCCCATGCCATCCAGCGTCGATGGGCGATCTCCATGCCGACGATCACGACCATGATGTCGGCAGCGCCGAGGCGCTTGCGGAGCCGCTTCTCGAAGTTCTTGCCCTCACACATCGGGGCTTCATCCGACACACTGAAGTTCTTCCAGTCGAAGCGAGGCTCGTCGTCGAACCAGTCAACCAGGGTGTGGCAGTTGGCGTTGAACTCCCAACAGTGAGAGACGAACACGCAATAGGTGCAAAACGTGGGCATGGACCCTCGACAAAATCGAGACGTGAGCCCAATTGGGCGCTGGGCGGACAGAACTCGCACTACTATACATGCGGAGAACGTGTTTTCACGGAGTGTCCCAATGGCCAAGAAGAAGGTGTACATCGCGTTCGACTACGACGACCTCGGAGTCAAGCAGAACCTGGTCGCCGAGTCACGGCGCCCCGACTGCCCCTGGGAGTTCATCGATAACTCCATCAGCCGAGCTGTTCCGGAGCGTTGGGTGCTGGAGGCTGAGCGACTGATCAGGGAATCGGACTTCGTGATCGTACTGTGTGGTGAACAAACGCATCAGGCGACCGGGGTTGCGACGGAGGTACAAGCGGCACAGAGGCTCGGGCGGCGGTACTTCCTTCTCTCGGGCACTCGGATCGGAACGCCAACTCGCCCGAAGCACTCCCGTGCGGATGACAAGATCTGGACCTATCGCTGGCCCTCGGTGCAGACGCTGCTCGCAGGGGGCACCCCGCCAGCGGATGCCGCTGTTCAATGACGGAGCATCCCAACCTCGGAATGTTCTCCGTTTCGGGAGGGTCCCGATCCCTGTTCACCCCTGATCGGCACCTCGCGTCAAATCGGCGGAGGCGCTAACCGAGTGTCGGAGAGAGTTCGAGAGGTTCAACCGAGAGGGCGACGCGAACCCCCGGGGTTCTCGTCACAGCCCGATCAGGCCGAGCTTCTGACCGGCTCGCGAAAGTGGGCCGGTTTTGCTTTACGGCCCGGCCGGTTTCCAGCGTCGGGGCTGGGTGGCGGAAACGACGGAGATTCCGGGGTCAAACGCGGGATGGCGTTGGCGGCCGCGCTCTCGGCTTGCGTCTCCGAGAGGAACCCTCTTCGAAACGCTGGGCAAGGCCGAAAAGGCCTTGGTGGGGTCTGGAGGGCCCTCTCGGCTGGTCGGGGCGGGTTGACGGCCTGTACCTGGAGGCGGAGCGTTCTTCGCGGGTCGAATCCGCCTCCTCGAACCACACCGTGTTGGCGTCGCGATCACGCATGATGATGCTGTCAATATACGAACTTCCACCAACCCCGTCAAGGCCCGCGTTGTGATGGATGAACACTTCCTTCGGATGTTCGTCGTCTGATCGGAAGGTCGCAACGATCCGCCAGTGTTCGTCATAACAGAACCAGAACCACGGGTCATCGGCATCGACCACGCCGTCGGGCAGATCGTTGGTGCCGTCGTCGGTGAGGTCGGTGTGCTGGCCGATGCGGAAGTTCAGGCCGTTGTAGCGGTACTCGGCCACGAGCACCGCCGGACTGCTGCCGCGCTCGACGACCTTGCGCAGCCGGCCGAAGGGGTCGTAGACATATTCATAGTGCTGGCCGTCGTCGGTCATGTTGCCGACGGGGAAAAGCGGAAGGGCTGGGCCCGGCAAGATCGAACTCCACAAGAACACCTTGCTTCGCGAGGGGGAAAGACGGCATGGATCAGTGAAGAAAATCAACCACTGGGGCTTGACAACGGCCTGCTCACAGATGCCACCCCACCACTTCATATCAATGTTACCACTCCTCTGACGCAGAATCATTGCCTCTACTATCCGTCACATCATCCCGGGTCAACATACCACATTCTGGACATTGATTCAACTTGTTCGAAGCAGTTCGCAAGTTGTAGCCACAATGCAAACACCGTGACTGACGACGGCGCAGCCATTGCCTGCCGAACATGCACAATACAGGCGGACCGCAACACAATGCCACATAGGAAAGTCCGTTGCAAATTACCCCAGTCCAGATGATGCGCGTAGGAATGACAGCAAATTGTTCCCCCACGCGGATCTTCTGGCCGTCAATCAACTGTAACTCCCCTTGATGTGCGAACCCAACCCAGGTGCATGACAGTGATACAAAAGGGAAGCCAAATCCGTCTTCTCGCCAATAGAGCGGCCCTCGATCGTCTGAAAATAGTGATGACTGTAGGTTGCGATGACGAACCCACCTAGGCAGTTCCCGAGCGTCGGCTGGAGTCGCATGCGTAGGTGAGCGCATATAGCTAAGTGCGACAATTAAAAAGTGATCTCCCGGAGAAGCCCAATGGACATGGCTCGCCCAACTGTTGACGTGGACCTGATGCCGACCCAGGCTACGATCTTCCTGCCACGGCCACTCCGTCAGCGGCAAGAGAAATTGCTGAGATCGTGATACCGCTGGAGGCTCAGTAGAACGCAGAATGGAAGCAAGTAGGCTGGCTCCAATCGCAAGTAGGTTGGCGAGGACGATGATTGCCAGAAGACTTCGCGCTCTTAGGATCACTAGGCCTCCGTTACGCCATAAGTTCTTAATGAATTGGTACAATTCGACTGACAACTTATACAGGAGGATAAGGATTGGCCTGTCGCATCATCATGCGTGATGATAACTTTTAAGGGTCATGACCCACTTTTAATACCCCCCTCCGCATCCTTCGGTTGAACTTGGCTACGACAGAGGTCGCACCTGTCGCACCAGTGTTCACGGGCCCTTCTGACACCCCAAATATAGCCATCCTTGAGGCGAACGCAGTTTTGCGACTGGTCCTCGGAGCCGCAGCGTGCGACGCTGCAGTCAATGTTCTCCATGCAGGTCTCATGCGAGGTGTAGGCATCGCACTCTGAACAAGAGCGACCACAAGCGGCATCCCGCCACGGGAGATGACCTGGACCAAGAATGTTACCCGGCGGATTGTGAGAGCAGTCTATGTCGCCTATGTGAATGTCTTCATGAGACTCTATGCACGATTCAAACTGCTGTTGAAAACAGCCACCTTGATCCAAAGGCTCTTCGAGGCGCCCAAGGTTCTCTCTGCATAGGCATCTCAAACTGTGGGGCCCGTAGCACATGGTGACACCGCCACTTATTGGGCGGCTGTCACACATCACTGTGCACAACACATCGCAATGGGTAGTTGGCGAACTGGACTGCACACCCGTTCCGCCCGTGCACTCGGCTGTCTGGGGCCAAGCGCTGCCGAGCGAGAGTGGAGCACCGGACCCCCGGTGGAAGCGCCCCTGATGCCCGTACCCCAGCGGGTCGCGCCGGTTCCACGAGCCGATGTCGCTTAACAACACCCGATTCCTGACATCCCACTTCACCCCGCTGCCTTCGAGTTCAGCCAGGTTCTCATACCCCGCATACCCCTTACGGCTTTGAATCGCTGGCGACGACAGCACGCCCCGGCCGAGGTATTGGTAGCTGCCCGCGATGCTAGCCGCGGCGTACACGTCGTCGTAGTCGATCGTGCCGTCCATTGTAACATCCTTGCGGACATCATAACTTCCGGTCATCGCCGCCACGTCGCTCGCGTCGAAGTCGCCGTTGGAATCAATATCACCCGCAGGCAGACAGAACGGCGTGCCATACGGCTCATACCGGACCTGCTCGATCTGGCTCCCCGCGTGCGAGATGAGGGCGACGATGTCGCTGCGCCAGTTGTGGAGGTAGTAGACGCGCTCGTCGAGCGTGCCGTTGGCGGTCGTGTCGCGGTCGCGGAGCATCACCGCATCAATATAACTGCCCGACCCGGTCGAAGCAAGGCCCGCGTTGTGAAACACAAACTGCTCCGTTGGGTCGCTGTTCGCATCTTCGTACCGCGCGACGATCCGCCAGCGGGCGTCGTAGGCGAAGTGACTCACCACATCGTCGCCGTCCACGACGGTGTCGAGGTTGGTGTCGAAGTGGGCGGTGATGCGTTGATTCAGGCCGTTGTAGCGGTATTCGGCCACGAGGTCATCGCTCTGATCGAGCACCATCCGCAGCCTGCCGAAGGGGTCGTAGACATACTTGTAGTGCTGGCCGTCGTTTGTTAGGTTACCGACGGGGTCGTGGGCGAGGTCGATCTTGCTCTTGCCCGCGATGTCGCGCTGGAGCCAGGCGTTGGCCAGCGTGAAGGTGTTGCTCGCGTCGATCTCGTCAGGTTCGGAGTAGTCGCTGTCGCCGTCGAGGTCGAGGCGGTGCCCGTTCCAGGTGCCGGTCACGCCCAGGTCCCACTGCTCGATCCAGTTCGGCGTCGTGATGCTGCCCGACGCCACCACGCCACGCTGGGCGTCCGTGAGGCGGCTCAATGCTCACGACTGTCACGCTTTGGGTTGCCATCGCGAAGTGCAAGTTTGCGACCGGAAGCTCCGACACAAAACAAATATATCTTACCGACGAATATCTGAACAAGACCCAAGACTAGTAGAACGTCCCAAATCATAACACTCTCGCAACGAATAAGACATGAAAAGAATGGCACCATCCTGCGAACCAATAATCCTGCATAACATCGTTTTGGTGAGAAATGCTATCGCTCCCGGTGGCGATGGCGGCCAATGCTGAGTGCATCAGATATCACTTCTATCGTAAACGATAACCCGATAAGAAAAACAATCACTGCAGCAATCTGATGCAGATAATGCATAGTCACCTCACGACCTAATTTGATGACAAATCCTCAATTTTCATGCAATGGGCCCAGCGGACGGGGGGCAAACACATGTGTGACAAATGTTCCGCCGAATGCATGCTGATCATCCTCCTCATCAAGATAAAACATTGCGACAGCGACACCGGGGATCCCCCGGCGAATGAGATCCACAATGCTCCTCCATCCACTAAGTTTTGAGCAAATTCCGAGAACGGTGAGAATGATGGAGTTGGCTGACGGACTAAAAAGAGGGCCATTGGGACTGCATTTGGCTCGACAGTAGTTGAGGGCTTCCAATAGGGATGCAACGGCAGAGCAGCAGACCGGAACTGCCGCTGGGCATGCTGCGAGATTGCCCGACACACAACTGGCGACCAGCAACATGCAGGCCGTCAGCTCGGCCGATGCCGCAATGACGAGGCCAGTGCATGCCAGCCTCTGCCAAACTGTTCCACACTTCTGGCCGTCCGAATCGACGTGAACAATCGGCATCAACATTACATATTCATACAGATTCATCCCATCGACATACCCCAGCGGATCCCTTCGATTCCAACTTCCGATCTCCGACAGCAGGACTCTGTTCCTCACATCCCACTTCACCCCGCTGGCTTCGAGTTCTGCCAGGCTTTCGTAGCCTGCGTAGCCCTTGCGGCTGGCGATGTGTTCAAGGCTCAGCACGCCGCGGCCGGTCTCGTGATTGAGGACCTTGTTGCCGGCAATATATGTAATATCAGAGAGGTTCACCGAGCCGTTCATGTCCAGGTCGGCGCGGACATCGTACGCCGAGCCGGAGTACCATGCTGTCGCCTGATCGATATCATCCTGTGTCACCTTGCCATCAGCATCAATATCACCCGCCGGGATGCCGAACGGCGTGCCATACGGCTCATACCGCACCTGCTCGATCTGGCTGCCCGCGTGCGAAATCAGGGCGACGATATCGCTGCGCCAGTTGTGGAGGTAGTAGACGCGCTCGTCGAGCGTGCCGTTGGCCGTCGTGTCGCGGTCGCGGAGCATCACCGCATCAATATAACTGCCCGAGCCGGTCGAAGCAAGGCCCGCGTTGTGAAACACAAACTGCTCCGTTGGGTCGCTGTTCGTGTCTTCGTAGCGCGCGACGATCCGCCAGCGGGAGTCGTAGGCGAAATGGCTCACCACGTCGGCACCGGTGACACCATCCACGCCATTCGTATCGAAGTGGGCGGTGATCCGCTGGTTGAGGCCGTTGTAGCGGTACTCAGCCACGAGGTCATCGCTCTGATCGAGCACCATCCGCAGCCTGCCGAAGGGGTCGTAGACATACTTGTAGTGCTGGCCGTCGTTTGTTAGGTTACCGACGGGGTCGTGGGCGAGGTCGATCTTGCTCTTGCCCGCGATGTCGCGCTCGAGCCAGGCGTTGGCCAGCGTGAAGGTGTTGCTCGCGTCGATCTCGTCAGGTTCGGAGTAGTCGCTGTCGCCGTCGAGGTCGAGGCGGTGCCCGTTCCAGGTGCCGGTCACGCCCAGGTCCCACTGCTCGATCCAGTTCGGCGTCGTGATGCTGCCCGACGCCACCACGCCGCGCTGGGCGTCAACCAACCGAGAGAGGTCGTCCATCTGGTAGGCGTGGCCCATCGTCGGATGGACGTGGTCCTGCACCGAGGTAATGTTGCTGCGCTCGTCGTAGGTGATGGCGAAATCGACCAGGTCGATGTCGGTGGTGCGATCGGCTGTCCAGACATCGCGCGTGACGCGGCCGAAGCGGTCGAGCCGGTCGTAGGCGCTGCTCGCGGCGAGCGTCTTGTAATACTCGGGCTGGAGCAGTTCGGTCCGCACGACGCGGTTCAGGCCGAGGTATTCATATTCGGCGACGTAGGTGGCGCCGACCTTGACGCGCGTGACGCGGCCGAGCTTGCTGTCGCCGCCGAGGCCGAAGGCATTGCTCAGGCATTCGTACAGCACGACCGTCGAATCGGGCAGGGTCATCGAGAGGAGATTGACGGCCCGCCGCCCGCCGGACTGGGCGAGCTTGGTGTAGGTATAGGACACGGTGTACTGCGTCCCGCCGCTGGCGACGGCGCTGTCGTGATCCTGGGTGATTGACCCGACCATGCCCCAATCATCGTAGTCATACAGAACTTCATCGAGGACACTCCCCGATCCTGGGGAGGCGTCGTTGTACTGCGTGACTTTTTCCACAAGGCCGCGGGGGAGGTAGGTGGTGCTGATGCGGAGCACGATCTCGTCGAAATCGTCCGCGACATCGGTGGCGCGCCGGTGCGTCTCGCGACCCGCGGTGTCGTAGTCGGTTTCGATGACGTTGCCGGCCTGGTCGCGTGTGCGGATCGGCTGGCCCTGCGCGTTGTACGAATACGTCACCACGTCGTCATCGTCGGTGTCGATGTCGGTCGCGTCTTCGGCCTCGTTGGTCGAATCGGGGTAGATGACGGCGCGGAGCAGGCCGTTGTGGCTGAGGCGTGACTCGTGCGGGTCGGTGCCCTTGCGCACGCCGTAGATGTAGCGGGTGACCTGGTCGTCGCCGATGTCGTTGTCACCGTCGCCGTTGAGATCGACCCAGATGGTGGATTGCAGGCCGTTCTGGTAGGTGTAGCGGGTGTAGAGGTCGTGGTCGCGCACAGGGCTTGTGGTCGAGCCGCCGGTGTAGTTGGCGATGGATGCGATGGTGCGGCCGGCGTCGTCGTAGAGCGTGCGCGTGACGATGCCCGCGGGGTCGATGGATTCGAACTGGAGGCCGTTGTCGGCGTAGACGACCTTGGTGACGATGCGCGAAGCGTCGGAGTAGGCGGGTTCGGAGAGTGCGTCGCGGTCAAAGTCGTTGCCGCCGTTGTCGCCGTAGTGGGCGGTGGTGACGAGGCGGTCGCGGTCGTCGTACCAGTAGGCGGTGATGGAGGCGCGGCCTTCGAGACTGGCCGCTTCGACCTCGAGCGCCTCGGCGGTGGTGTTGAGCGAGCCGGTGGTCTCGCCCGAGCCGTAGTCGTCGTGCAGACGGCTGACAGCGACGCTCATGAGCACGAGATCGGATATGTCGCTTGCGTACGCGGTCTGCGACTGCTCGACCACGATGTCGCCGGTGATGGTGAGGGCGTCGGCGTAGGACGAATCGTTGACGGCGGCGAGGACGAACGAGTGCGTCGCGCGGCCGATGCGGTCGTAGGCGGTCTTGGTCAGCTGGTGGCCCTGATGCTTGGCGGTGCGGCCCTCGGCGTCGTACCAGGTGTCGGCATCGAGCGTGTCGGCGCTGTCGCCGGTGTACTCGCCCGACTGCGTGATCTTGTGCTGGCGGCTGCGCCAGGTGCGGCCGAGCTCGTCGTGGAAGGTCTCGGACAGGGCCGTGCGGCTGGTCGTGTGCGAGGTCGGATCCGTCGCAGCCGAGAGGCCCGAGGAAGAGGTGTAGAGACCGACGGCGAGCGTGCGGCCGAGGTTGTCGAGCTTGACGACCGAGTGCGGAGCCTGTGGGTTGACGGTGAGGATGCGGCGATGGCGCGCGTCGTAGGCGTACGTGGTTTCACGCTTGTCGGTGCCCGAATCCTGGACGAAGGCTGTGGTTTTGGTGACGAGGCTGTTGCCGCCCGCGGCACCCGCGTCGTAGATGGTCTCGGAGGTCATGACCATGTCCGAGTCGCCCTCGGTCTCAAACTCGACCGCGAAAGGCACCCCCGGGTGGTCATGGTCGTTGGTGCCGATGAAGGAGGCGCTCGGGCGTCCGATGGCGTCGTAAGTGGTGTGGGAAATAGTGCCGGTCGGGTCCTTGACCGCGACGCGACGGCCCATGGTGTCGTAGAGGTAGAACGTGGAGTCGTAGGCGGGCGGCGTCGAGAGATCGTGGTAGGTGTGCGACTCGAGCAGCGTGCCGCCGGTCTCGTTGTAGAGGTTGGTCGAGACGGCGAAGAGCGTGCCGACCAAGACGGCGTCGAAGGGCTCATCTTCCTCATCGTCGATCCATGTGTCCGGTGCGCCGGTCGTCGAGCCGCCGGAGAAGACGATCGAGCCCGAGAACTCGGTCTGGCCGGCGTGGTTGGTGACGGTATAGGAGACGGGGCCGTGGTAGGTATCAGGCGAGCCGGCGACCTTCTTGGGGATGCCCAGCCGGACGATGCGGCGGTCGGCCAGCACGGTGACGAAGGTCTCGGAGGTGTGGCCGTCGGGGCCGGTCGATGAGCCGCCGGGCGTATCGCTGCCGGCGTAGGACGTGACGCGGTGGAACTCGTCGTCGCTGCCGTCACTGTCAAAGCCGGAAGGTATGGTCATGCCGCTAAAGAGTGGCTTTCCGGTATCGGCATCCTGCACCTGCGTTGCCAGACGACCATCGACGTACTTCCAGTAGTTGATCTTCCCGGACGCGGTTTTCTGCCAGACGCGCCGGCCGGCTTCATCACGAAACTCACTGACCACGTTGCTCGAGTTCGACCCGTTGTTGCCGGTGCTGACCGGAGGCATGGTGGTGGTCAGAGTCTCGGGCATCAGTGCGGCATCGCCCGAGTGGAATGTGTATTCCATCAGCGTGCGCGAAGCGGTCGTGGTGGTGGCGTCATTCCAGGCCTTGGCCGTGGTCACATTCGAGTCGGCGTAGGTCCAGTTCCAGCGGACCATCGGCCGCAGAATGTCGTAATCCCCCACACTCAGAACGGGCGGGCCATAGTCGATCGAGGAGTGCGTGTACATGTACCCCTGCGAAGACACGAGGGAGGTCGTGCCCGACGTGCCGATCTTCCAGCCGGTCTGCCGGACAAGGCCCGTCAGGTTGCCCGACGTCTCGCGCCCGAACACTCGGATCAAGCCGGCCGATGTGCTCCATGTGAATGTGTTCGTCGAATAGGTATAGCCCGTGCTCGAAGCTGGAGGACGGATCTCGATGACCCGGCCCGCGGCGTCACGCTCGACACCGGTCACCCAGAAGTTGCTCGCGGTGCCCGGATCCGCATCACTGATGACCCGTGCAATCACTTGGCCGAGTTCGTCGGTGTAGACAATCTCATACGAACCGTCGGGGCGTGCCACGGTCGTGCGGTGTTTCCAGCCCGAGGTATAGCCGGTGCTGGCCGACCAGCCGCCGTTGGTCGAGTACGCAATGGCATGGATGCCGTTGGCGGGACCTGAGCAGCCGCATTCGCCGTTCTGCCATGTCGAGGTCACCCGGCGGCCGGTGTCGTAGTTGTATGAATGAGAGACGTGCTTGGTAAACGTTAAATCGTCTGGGGCTGCGAGGTACTCGCCGGTAAACGGATCGGTCTGAATGATCTCGAGTGTGCGGACCCCCTCGGCGTCAACGATGTACTTGAGGGCATCATCAACAGCCGATTCGGTGTTAAGCCAGTAGCGATAGTGCTTCGTGACCACGATGTCCGGGCCGCTCAGGGGCGTCGTGATCGTGACTTCCTGCAGGCTCCCGGGGTTGCCATGGACGAGTTCCTCGACCGGATCGCCCTCTTCGTAGTAGTTGTAGTCGACGCGGGCAACGGTAGTTGGATCTAGCCAATTACTGCCCGACTTGACGGCTGCGGTCACGCTTTCGAGCCTGTCAACGAAGTCGTATTCATAGTGGTATCGCCTTCCACTTGCGTCATAGGCGTAGACCATTCGACCTTCGGCGTCGTAGCCGTTCGTGATCGCCGTCGAAGCCGTCGTGGCGTCGCCCACATAGGCCTTGTTGCCTGCCGGATCTTCGATGAACCACAGCTGGCCTTCGGCGTTGCCAGCATCGCCGTCAAAGCCGAAGAACACCGCCTTGGTCCCGCGGGCGTCACGCAGGATGTACAGGTCCGGCTCACTTGTTCCGTCGGCGACATGCTCGACGGCACCCGCCACTCCGTTCACGCCTCGAAAAACGTCCGACGAGTCAAACCGACTGTACTCGACATAGCTGCTGCCGAAGACGATGTACACCATATCGTCCGGCTCAGGATCATTCGGGTCCCCGACGAAGACCAGTTCCGGCTGGCTGATCTGGAACCAGTTCCTGCCCTGATAGCCTTCTACGTCCGCGCCCTGCATCTGGTTGAGCGTGATCCCGACGGTCCACGTTACTCCATGGCTCGGCAAGGCGATGTGCGTGTCGTACAGGAAGACTTCACCTGTCGCGGCTTCAACGCCTGCAACCTGCGTTGACATCGTGCCCGGATCCGAGGGGTTGGCGGCCAGCATCAGGCCAAACGGCACCGGTCGCCTCTGCGTTCCATCAATGTTGACAGCCCTCTGGAGAGCGGTCGGCTGGAAGCCCTGCACCGCAGTGGGGCCTGCGAGATACGCCGTCAGGCTGTCGTCGTGAATGTGGAGGATGTCCTCGGCAAGCGAAGTCGGAACAGCGATGGCAATACAGGACGCGGAGAGCACTCGAAGAATCATGGACATCATGGACCTCCAGCCATTCGGCTTGCCCATCCTGACGATTCGAGTGCCCCGACGCAAGCATATGAATGATGAATCATGGTTCATACATTGGACAAGCAGTCTTCGATCTGGTCTACTTCGTTCAATGAACCCATCTGGAGGCCGCCACCATGGCACCATTGATTCGATCGGCTCTGTCCAAGCCCGGCAACATTCTCTCATTGACTATCGGCTCGCTGACGCTGTCGCTGCTGGTCATCCTTTCGGCACTGGCGATTCCGCGAGGGATGGCCTCGTCCGAGCCTTCGACATCAGACCTGGGCGTGCTGCTCCATCGCCTGGGACTGGAACCTGAAAACTTGGCAGCTGCCGGTGTGCAGCCAAATCAGGTCGCCACCCTGATGCAGGAGGCCGGTGAAGCGCTGGCAGAAGTGCATGATGAACTGCTGCTCGCCCAGGTGGAGTTCGCAGCCGCTCGCAGGCAGATCGCGGCGCTCGAGCGTGCGCTGCGGTCAGGGACCGCGCCCGAAGGAGCGGCCAGCGCGCTGTCACAGGCCCGGACATCGGCAGCAGCCCTCGAATCCCAGATCGCCGCCGCGCATGCCGGGATTTTCTCCGCGGCAACGTCGCATCTTTCGTCGCCGGTCGTCAACAGCATCCAGCGGATTACGTCTGCTCGCCGCTGGGGCCTGCCAGTTCAGTACTCGGCCGCAGAACGATCGGAATCGGCATGGGTAGCACTCCGCGATGCGTTGTCGCAGGTCCGTGCCTGCGCTCAGCGTGAGTTGGAACCGGATTCAGCGTGCACGAACCTGATTGCTTCGGAAAACAGCCGCACCGAGGTCGCGCAGGCTGCGGCGTTTCTCAATGCCCACCTCGATGGAGTGAAGGCTGCATTCCATACCGCGCTCGCTCCGTAATGCGGCTGGCACGCCCGCGGCCCGATCAACGGCGCCTCCCGTACCGTGGAGCAACGAAACAGGCCTTATCATGAACTCCATCGTGCTCGACCACATCGCACTCGCGGCTCACGAACTTTGGGTGTTACGCATGCGCTCAGGCGGCTGGAGATTTGGTGATCACTACGACGCAGCTGCACGCACCCATGATGCAATTCAATCGTTCCTGACGCTCGGTGAACGGGATCAGCGGCACGCACGCCAATCTGTCGAGGCCAGCGGAGCGGTTGCCATCCTTGAGCAGTGTCTGGATTATCCCAGAGGTCCGCACGCAGCGACCGTGTGGCTCGATCTGGTCGAAGGCCAGCGAGTGCGGCTGATCAATGCCGATCTGGTTGAAGGTTGCCGCATCGAGAAGCACGATCTCGGCATGATCGAATCGATCATCACCGATTCTGCTGGGCAACGCACGCTGGTACGCGTCCGGTGGCCCAGTGGTGATCTCACAGAGCACGCACCGGGAGACAACGATCTGGCTCTGGAGGAATCACAATACTGAACCCTGAGCATGCACAAGCGTGTGTCGAACCGGGACAGTGACCCGAACCGATGAATCATCGATTTCGCAGCGCACTTCCACACTCACGCAGTCTGGGTGTTCCACAACAGAGACCAGAGGACTCAGCCGGTACACACTGATCTGACTTCGGCGCACGGAGAGAACCAGATGGCAGTTGCGCATGGCAGCGAGATGATGGCTGATGGAAGACTGGCTCAGGGCAAGAGTATCCGAAAGACTCTTGACATTACAGGGCTCGAGGGCGAGGACTCGAAGAATTTCGATCTTGGACTCACATCCGACGCACATGTGCAGCTTGGCAATGGATCTATACTGGATTGCACGAAGCTGCATTGGATCTTCAACCGGTTGCATGATCTTCGGTTATACCCGTGATTGGAGGAAAGATGCAAGTATTATTCCTTTCCCACCCAGTAATTCGTCGCCTTGGCCACCACATATGGGGATGTATGGCCAGTTGGCCTAAGAAAGATGCTGTATGAGCACGGTCAGCCATTCTCCTCGGCATCGCATCCGATCATGGCTCAGGTGGAGCTTGGTCTGCCTGTTGGCGACGGGCCCTGCTTTTGCCCAGCCTACTCAGACTCTTCCTGCCGGTCAGGTGGATGTTGCTCGGCTGGTGGATCTTGCGGGTGCTCGGGCGGGGGTGAATATTGAGTATGATGCGTCGGTGGTGCGTGGGTCGGCGACGTTACGTTTTGAAACTGGGGTTGACGATCGCGAACTCTGGGCGCTGATGAATCGCGTTCTTACATCGCGGGGTTTGACCACGGTGCGTCTGACGGGTGAGAGGACGTACAGCGTGGTGCGGCTTGCGGATGCGGCGGGCTTTGCGCCGCTTGAGACTTTTGATGATGTGCGTGCAGCGATGGCGTCGGCCCATGCTGCGGCCGCGTTTTTGCCTGTGGGCGAGGGGCTTGCAGGGGGCCGCGACGCGAACGATGACCACGCAAGGGAACGGAACGCGAAGGAAAACGAAGGAGCTGGAGTTCTGCTCGATGGGCAGCCAGATGTTCCTGCGGGTGCTCAGACTTCCCCGCGCTCGGCGTTCAGCCCCGAGCCGGGGTTTCGCTCGATCGGGTTCGGGCTGCGGCATCGTCCGGCGCGCGAGGTTGTTGAGACATTGACTCGTCTGAGTTCCAAGCCCGGCGGCAGCGTGCAGGCGGTGGGCGAGAGCATGGTGGTGGTGAGCGATCTCTCGTCGCGGCTGGTGCAGATGTTAGAAATTGCGGCGAGGGCGGATGTTCCGTTTGCGTCGGCGCGGGTCGAGGAAGTGGCGCTCTCCAACCTCTCGGGCGTGCAGATGGCGGCGATTGTAATGCAGGTGGCGGCCAAGCGGGAACTTGCAACCGGCCAGAAGATGAAAGGCGAGGTGGTGGCGGCGGCCGATCCTCGTTCGGTGCTGCTGATCGCGACCGAAGACGATCTTAATTCTCTTCGCTTGCTCGTGACCGATCTTGATTCTCGTGAGCGGCTCGATACGGTGGGTTATACACCTTTGCATTTCGCGCCGCGTGATATTGCATCGCTGATCGAGCAGACGGTACGTCAGCCGACGGATGACCGCTGGCGGATGGTGATCAATGAGATCACAGGCAGCCTGGTTATAACAACCACACCGGCATCGCACGAACAGATCGCGGCGTTGATCGAGCGGCTGGACTCGGCACCGTCAGCCGCCCGTCGCCCGGTGCGGACGTTTGTCATCCGCAACCGTTCGGTGCTGGAGATGCGTTCGATTCTGGAGCACTTGCTGACCAGTGGCATCCTGGAAGCGGCGGCGGCCGAATCAGAACGAAGCTCAAGCGGCGTGCGTGAAGCGTCGATGCGCGATGACGGCGTGACGCTCGCGCCTCCGCCGATGGGCGGCGAGGCAGGCGTCTCGCCGACACGAGCAGCGTCAGGTTCGAGTGGGCGAACAATGCAGCAAGGTGCGGGCAGCGCGGTGATGTTGTCGGCCGACGAACATACCAACACCCTCATCGCAGCCGGTGAGCCGCGATTGCTCGCTCAGATCGAGATGTTGCTGCGCACCTTAGATGTCCGCCAGTCGCAGGTGATGCTCGATGTGCTGCTGGTGACATTGACCGAAAGTCAGTCGCGCGATCTTGGCGTGGAACTCGAGCAACTGGCGATGTCAGGCCAGACGAGCATCCGGCTGTCGTCGCTGTTTGGCCTGGGCACACGCACGAACGGTCAACTCGACGGCCCGGTGTCCGCCACGGGCTTGACGGGAGTGGTTCTGAATCCGGGCGATTTCTCGATTGTGCTGCGCGCGATCGAGAGCATCTCGGACGGGCGTTCGGTGAGTATGCCGACGCTGCTGGTGGGCAACAACCAGGTGGCGCGGCTCGATTCGGTGGTGCAACAGCCGTTTGCGAGCGTCAATGCGTCGAACACGGTCTCGACGACGTCGTTTGGCGGCACGCAGGACGCGGGCACGACGGTGACGATTGTGCCGCAGATCGCCGAGGGCGATCATCTGCTGCTCGAGTACTCGGTGTCGCTCAGCGCCTTTCTTGGTCCGGCGTCTTCGCCGACGCTGCCTCCGGCGCGACAGCAGAACCGGGTGAGCAGCGTGGCGACGATCCCCGATGGATACACCGTGGTGGTGGGCGGGATCGAGATCGAAGATGAGTCGCAGAGCGTGACGCAGGTGCCGCTGCTGGGCCGGATCCCGGTCGTGGGCGAGGCCTTCAAGAGCAGGAGCCGTGCGAGCAGCCGATCGAAGTTTTATGTGTTCATCCGCGCGAGCGTGATGCGTGAACACGATCTTGAGAGTCTGCGGCATCTGTCGGATCGGCGGGCCGACGAACTCGACCTCCAGACGGGCTGGCCGGTGGTTGAGCCCAGGGTGATCCGGTGAGCGTGGCAGCGACCAGCGACGCGCCGGCTTCGGCGGGTGGTGGTGGACCCGGCAGCGATGCCTTGTCGGCGCGGCCAAGCGATGAGTTTCTTCGCTTGATCGATCACGAGTTTGCACGCCGGCACCTGGTGCTCAGTGCGGGCAGGGCGGACGATGTCGAACTTTTGCTCTTCGCCGGCAGTACGCGACAGGCCGTGCTGCACAATGTCGGCGTCAGACTCGGATGCAAGGTCTGCACGCGCGAGTGCGGCGTCGAGGATCTCGCCATTGCGATTGACCGCGCGTACGCCTCGGAGCGCGATGAAGAACAGGCTGCCGAACGGGCGATTATCCTCGAGGCCAGCGACGATGTGACAAGCGATCTTGATGCCGCCGTGCGTGAGGCCGAGCGCGATCTCCTGAGCACGCACGGCAAGGCTCCAGCGGTGAGGCTGGTCGATCTGGTGCTGTTTGAAGCGCTGGTGCGGGGCGCGAGCGATGTGCATCTGCAGCCGCTGCGTGAACGCACCTTGGTGCGCTACCGGCTCAATGGTTCATTGCACACGATGCGTGAGCTTCCATCATCCGTCGCGGCCAGCGTGGTCAGCCGGATCAAGGTGATGGCGGGCCTTGATGTGGCCGAGCGCCGGGCGCCGCAGGATGGACGCGCGTCGGTCTCGATCGGTCGCGCGGGCGGGCGGCACGCTGCGGCCACGGGTCGGCAGGCGGACCTGCGCATCAGCACCTTGCCGAGCGTGTATGGCGAGCGTGTGGTGCTGCGTCTGCTTGATCCGGCGCGCTCGCCGCATTTGTCGAGTTTTACTGCGCTGGGCATGCCCGATGCGCTTGAGCGTGCGTATCTGGCGCAGATCGCGCGCACCAGCGGCATCGTGCTCTCGACGGGCCCGACGGGCAGCGGCAAGACCACGACGCTCTATGCGAGTCTGGCGTGGATCAGCGCGACCAACGCCGGCGGCTCGCTGCGCGGCTGCGAACTCAACATGGTCACGGTCGAAGACCCTGTCGAATACGACCTGTCGGGTGCCGGGCTTGCGATCAGCCAGACGCAGGTCGATCCGAAGAAGAATGTTACGTTTGCCACAGGTCTGCGTCACATTCTCCGGCAGGATCCCGATGTCATCATGGTCGGCGAGATTCGCGACGAAGAGACAGCCAGGATTGCGGTGCAGGCGAGTCTGACCGGGCATCTGGTGCTCTCGACCCTGCATACCAGTGATTCGGCCAGCGCGATCGCGCGATTGCTCGATCTCGGCGTCGAGCCGTTTCTGGTCTCGTCGTCGCTCAGTGCGGTGCTGGCCCAGCGTCTGGTGCGCACGGTGCACGGCGCGTGTGGCGGCCGCGGCTGCGAAGCCTGTCTGTCAACAGGCTTTGAGGGCAGAACCGGATTATTTGAACTGCTGGTGCTCGATGCGTCCCTGCGTTCGATGATCAGCGAGCGTGCCCCGGCCAATGAGATCCTGGCGCTGGCCCGCTCGCGCGGCATGCGCACGCTGCACGAGCACGGCCTGTCGCTGGTCTCTGCGGGCCTCACCACTGCCGCCGAACTCTCGCGTGTCATTGACGCTGGCGAGGAGCTTGCGACATGAGCCGGCACGAGATCGCGCCTGGGTGGAAGAGACATGTCGCGGTGTGCGGCGTTGTGCTCGTGGCGGTGTCGATCTGGTCGCTGTGGCCACTTGCAGCCGTCGAGTTTGAGATGCTCGCGCAGCAGGCGACCGAGCCGCCCGCCGCCGCAGCGCGCGAAGCACTCGATCAGGCGGCCTTTGCCGCGCCGATCTGGTATGTCGCTCCGCCGCCGGTCGCGGTAGCCGCGCCCAAGCCGCCGCCTCCACCCCCGCCACTCAAACTGCAACTGATCGCCATCATCTACGAAGGCGGCTCGCCGCGCGCGGTGCTCTATGACCCTGACCGCGATGCGATGATTTCGGTGGGCGTGGGGCAGGAGGTGGCGCGAGGCCGCGTCATCGAGTCGATCGATCCGTCCACGGTGGTCGTGCGCGACGCTGAGCGCACGGTGGCCTTGTCACTGCTCGGAGGCGGGTCATGAGCAGCGAGCGAGATGTGGTGTGGCCCACGGACCGCTGCTACTGGTCCGTCATCGAGTGGCCGGTGCGGTGCAAGGACGGCTCTGCGCCCGCCGGAGTGCTTCACGAGGCCGCAGCCGATATCCCGTGCGATGCCGACACGCTGCATGCGGTGGCGGCGTGCGACGGGCGCGGCCAGACCATTGTGTGCGCGGCTCCGACGTCAGATATCGGGCACGTCTGGTCGGACCCATCCACTCGAAACGTCATCTCGCTGCATCCTGCAGCGCTGCCCGACTGGCTTAACAGCGACCTCGATCCATCGCGTCTGAACTTCCTCGTCGGTCGGTATGCACCGCGCAGCCTCACGCGCCGGCGCACCGTCGGGCACGCTGTGTACGCCGCAGCGCTGCTTGTGTGCGCTGCAATGACGGCACTCGGGCTCGAGCGGCGTGCGCAGGCGCATCACGTCAGCGCCAACCGTGGCCAGGCTGCCATCGAGCAGATGCTCGCGCATGCCAATGTCGATGCGAAGGCGCTTGAGCGTGAACTCGTTCAGCGTCAGGATCGCAAGCAACTGGCCTCGGCTCTTGCCCTGCCAGCCGATGCTACGACGACGCTGGCGCTGGTGCTCTCAGCCTGGCCCGATGCGACCGATGCCTTTGTCGAATCGATCAATGTCGCCGAGGCCGACATCCAGATCGCGGTCTCGACCTCGGTCGATCCGGCGACTCTGCTCGAATCGATCTCAGCCCCCGCAGGCTGGCGTCTTGAAGAGCCGCGCCTGAGCAGCGCCCGCGGCCTGTCTCGCATCGCTCTGCGCTTGCGGCCCGACGACACCCGCTCTCGCCGCGCGGAGGCTCGCCCATGACCCGCCGCATTGTCCTGATCTGGACCGTGTCGATCATGGCATCGGCCGCCATGGTGCTCAGCGCCATGCCGCGCTGGCGAAGCGCACACGAGCAGGCAAGCGCGACAAGCGAGCGCATGCAGGACATTGCCAGACATGTCGAAGCGCTGCACGCACTGCCCGAGGCTGATGCGCAGGCACCGATATCCGATCGCCTTCTGGCCAATCGCATCGCCTCGGTCGTTGCTCGGGCAGGTCTGGCCAGCGGCACCATCATCAGCGTATCGCCGGAATCAGAACGAGTGCTCAAGACAGTCGGCACGACCCAGGCTCTCCAACGCCGTGCCACGTTGACGCTCCAGGCACCGTCTCTGCGAGATCTCGGGCGCTTTCTCAGTCTGTGGCGCGATGAGGAGCCGCGATGGGTCATCACCGCGATCGATTTGAAGCCGCAGCGATCCGACGCGGCTCGAGGCGGCGATCTGCCGGTGCTGGCAGTGCTCACCATGACCGTGCACGACGCGCGTGAAAGCGAGATCAAGCGATGATCCACAACGTGATGTTCTGGTGTGTCTTGATCACGTTGCTGTGCGGCGGCTGCTCGACCCAGCCTCGCCCTGCTCACAGCCCCTATGCAACACCGACTGAAGCGGCCCGCAACACTGTGCTCGCGCAGAAACTCACAGCACAGGCCATCGAACAGATGGAGAAAAACCAGCAGCGGGCCGAGCAACTTCTGCGCGAGGCACTCACTGCCGATCTGTACTTTGGCCCCGCCCACAACAACCTCGGCATCGTGTACCTCTCGCGCGGCATGCTCTATGAGGCCGCCTCGGAGTTTGAATGGGCACGCAAGTTGATGCCCGGCCATCCCGACCCGCGCATGAACCTCGCTCTCGTCCTCGAGCGCGCCGGTCGCACCGACGAAGCCCTCGCCGCCTACGACGCCGCACTGGCCGTCTACCTGGGCCACCTCGAAACCACCCAGGCATTGGCTCGCCTCCAACTCCGCACAGGTCGCACCGACGACCGCACCCCAGGCTTCCTCGACGATATCGCCCTCCGCAGCCAAAGCGAGCAATGGCGAACCTGGGCACTCACGCAAAGGCTCAAGATGAGGCCGAACTGACCGGCCGCAGCTTGTCTGAGCTGTGTGATCCCGCAGTCGGCCATCGCATCGCGGCGCAGCGATCACGCATCATCCCACGCTGCTTGGTCCGCGATCTCGGCCCCTTGTTCGGACACCACTCGCCTGAGTTGCCCACATGCATCGCGAGTTGTGCACAATCTCGAAAACATCTGGAATTCATGCCAGAATCGCCTTGCACTCTGGCCGATTCCATGGCTTCATGTGCATGACGCGGGGCGAATGAACGACCCCGCCATAGACACGAAAGGGACCGGCCATGACGACCAAGACGAACGACAAGACGAACACCCAGACCACCATGCACCAGACCGCCAGCCAGGCCTACGCCAAGCGCAGCAGCGACATCGCGCGCCTGATCGACGTGCTGCAGATGGAGCTTGAAGCCCACGCCAAGCGGGCTGCGCTTGCTGAGAAGCACTGGGGCTATGCGGGCGATCTTGGCCGCATTCGCGAGGGGCTCATCGAGCTGGTCTCGGCCTTGAGCGGCATGGACCACGACGCGATCAACGAGTTTCTCGACGACGCCAACGCGTGCGACGAGCAGCGCTAACCACCAACCACGCACGGAGAAGCGACCATGAACGAGATCACCGCCAGCGCAATCCGCATCGCAGAGACTCTTGCACACGCTGGATTCACCATCCCGGCGATCGAGGTCCGCACGCCCGATGGACGGTCCTGGAACATTGCGATGGTCCACGCGGGGCGCGGCCGGCGCGATGACGGATCGTGGGGGACGAAGTCCGGCGCGCCATACGGCTTCCGGCTCTTCGAGATCGATCATGAAACCGGATGCAGCGATGAACACGACGCGATCGACAGCGACACCTGGCCGATCGACGACCTGCTCGACTACCTGCGGGCGGTTGGTCAGCCGAAAGACACGACGAGTGGGGCCAGCCCCAGCAACAAGACGACGACCTGAAGCCCGCGTGTTGCGGGCTTCGCTGTTTTTGGAACCAGAAAGGACACGACCATGACGAACGCAACGACCGAGACTGCAGCGACGACCAGGACCATCAGCTCCGCCGAACTCTTCAACCTGATCAGCAAGGACGAGCGGAATGCGTTGCGCACTTCCGACGGGGCTGAGGACAAGTTGAAGACCCATGTGGTCTACAGCGCCTGGGAAGACCTCAAGGCCTTCGAGCATGCCAACCGCGAGATCGAGCGCTGCCGCGAGCGCATCGCGCGCGAATGCGCGACGCTCAATCCGCGGCGCGACAGCGATTGCGTGAGCATGGACTGGATCGCGAGCGCCACGCACGACCTGGCCAAGGCGGTTGAGCAGCGCAACGCTGCCCACCGACGCGCCACGAGCTTGCTCGAACTGATGCATCGCGTCGGACTTCTGGCCGATGCGATGGTGCCCGATTTCAACGCGTGAGCGCCCCGCGGCGTCGCGGGGAACCGCGCCAGCTGCGATTGCCCGCTGCGGTGTGCAGCGGGATTGCGAATCCCACAGAAGGAGTTGATCATGCCGACCATCAAGAAGGCCACGACGAAGGCCAAGACGAAGACCATGACGAAGACTACAGCAAAGCCAACCACCAAGACCACCAAGAAGGCTGCTGCGAAGGCTGGCGACCGCGCGCACGCGCGCACGGCTGCGGGTGAGCGCACCCGCAAGGAGGCGATCGCGATCGCGGAGGCCAACATCGCCCGCATCGAGGCGGAAGAGGCTGGCGTTGCTCCGCCCGCCAACAACGCGGAACATGCGGCCCGTGTGGCCAACGGCGAGGTCCGATTGGGCAAGGACGCGACGAAGGCCAGGAACGCGACACGGGCCAACGACGGGGCCAAGGATGCGAAGAAAACCTCCGACCACACTGCCCGGCCCAACTCGAAGGCGTCCGCCGAACCGAGCGTGAAGCGGATGAGTCTTCTCGACGCCGCAGCCGAGGTCCTGGCCGACGCCAGCACGCCCATGCAGGCCAAGGCGATCGTCGACGCTGCCATCGAGAAGAAGCTCTGGACACCGGGCGCGGGCAAGACGCCGCACGCTTCGCTCTACGCCGCGATCATCCGCGAGATCGCGAGCAAAGGCGCTGCATCGCGCTTCACGAAGACGGATCGCGGGCTGTTTGTTGCACGCACCTGAAGCAGCCCTGACCACGCCGCCCCCAGCACACCCCGGCACCGCGCCGTGGTGTGCTGCTCAACGCTTTTCACTTCACTTTATCTCACTTCACTTTCTTTCACGTCACGTCACGTCACTTTGCATCGGTCTCGCCTGCCTGATCCTCCAGCCTTCTCTTCGTCTCAATCCAGTCGTTCGAGCCGTTGAAGAACGCATCCATCGCCGCGTCGATCGGCAGCGGTCTGATCGGCACGTTGATGCGCGTGCGGGCACTGGGCGTCAAGCCAAACTCCGCTTCGAGCCTTGACAGCGCCAGCGACAGCTTGTTGACGATGGCCACCTCCGGAAACTGCGCAAAGCACTTGATGTTGCCGTTGCCATCTTTGAGCGGGTACGTCGTGCCATGTCGATTCACAAACATCGCAGCACGCACCCACTGCACCCACAGCGTGCAGTAGCGCGCCAGCGCCATGCCATCGATCGCGGTGAGCACGCCCATCTCGTCGAGCTGCGGCACGAGCTGGTGCCACACGTCGAGCGCTTCATCCTCGAGCCAGGCCGGCGCATCGGGGAGGCCCTCTCTGGGCTGCGGCTCGTTGCGGTTGAGATCGGCGAGCCTGCTGCCGCGCAGCTTGAGAATCGGCGTCGGTGTGGGCCGCGGCCCGCGTGCTCCCATCGCTCACTCCTCCATCACGCGTCGCCGCCGACCGGCACGCGCTCGGCCTTGCGTCCGGTGAACTGCTCCCAGCGCTGCACGATGACATCGCAGTACTGCGTGTCGAGCTCCATCAGGAAGGCGCGTCGATCCTGCTGCTCGCAGGCCATCAGCGTCGAGCCCGAGCCGCCGAAGAGATCGAGTACGTGTTCGCCCGGCTGCGATGAATACTGGATCGCGCGGGCCGCGAGCTCGACCGGCTTCTCGGTCAGGTGCACCATGCTCTGCGGGTTGACCTTCTTGACGTGCCAGAGATCGACAGCGTTGTTGGGGCCGTAGAAGTGGTGGCCCGCGCCTTGCTTCCAGCCATAGAAGCAGATCTCGAACGCGCCCATGAAGTCCTTGCGCGTCAGCACCGGGTGCAGCTTGTCCCAGACGATGGCCTGGCTGAAGTAGAGCCCGCAGGCTTCAAGCGGGCCGGGATAGTTGCCGAGATTGGCATAGCCGCCCCAGACGTAGAACGACCCGCCGGGCTTGAGCACCCGCGCCGCGTTGGCAAACCACGCCAGCAGCAGCGCGTCGAAGGCGTCGTCGGTGACGAAGTCGTTGGCCAGAGGCCGGTCCTTGGCGCGCATCTTCGTCGTCGTCGGCTGGGCCTTCTCGGGATGACGCGCCAGATCCATGCTCTGGTGATGCGTCTGCTGCTTGCTGAACGAGCTGTTGCCCGCGGCGATCGCGTTGTTTGAGCGCGGCTCGACCTTGACGTTGTACGGCGGATCCATGTGGACCAGATCGATCACCGCGCCGTCGAGCAGGCGATCGAGAGGTGCAACATCGCCGCTGTCGCCGCAGAGCAGCCTGTGTCTGCCGAGCAGCCACAGGTCGCCGGGCCGCGTGATCGGATCATCGGGCGGCAGCGGGATCGGCGGCTCGATCACGTCGCCGCCGAGCATCAGTCCATGCTGACGAGCAAGATCGCCCACCATCGTGCTGACGTCGTCGGAGTCGAACCTGAGCTCTGCAAGAATCTCGCCGAGACGCATCGCGTCAGCCGAAGCCATCGCTGCCAGCGGATCAAGCGTCACGAGCAGCTTCTCCGCCTCGATCGCGTCGACATCAAGCACAAGCACCGGCACCACATCTTCCGGCGTCGTCTCGGCACGCAGATGTCCGTCGACGATCTCGAGCGTCCCGTCTTCACACTCGCGGCACAGCAGCGCGTCAGCGTAGCCGATCTCGGCCAGCACACCGCGCAGCACGTCCTGCTGCGCCTTGGGGTGCGTGCGCCAGTTGCGCGGGCTAGGCCGCAGATCGCCAGCCCGCACCCGCCGCAACTCCCGAACCCGATCACGAATCGTCGTCATTGAACGTCTCCTTGTGCGAATCCATCCACACGAACCAGCCCCCCCCGGGGGGCGTATACAAAACCCTGAACGAAAAATGCGTGGCACCACGCGTTGGTATCCGCGCGAGCCGAAATGTTTCTGACCCCCCCTCCCCCTCGGCTGCCCCTCGGCTTGAGGTGATATGGAGGGCCGCAGCTGTCGCGTACTGTCGCGCACTGTCACGACAGTTGCAATTGTTACCTATACACGCACGCGCGCGGGCGCGCGCACGCACGCGGAACGAGGTTGTGTGCAATTGGGACTGTCGCGACAGTCTGCGACAGTGCGCAGCAGTAGCATGGTTCATGGCGCACCTCCCGCCAGGCCGATTCCCTCGTAGAAGGACACCATGCCCGTGCCGCGCCGGCGGGCCACGCCGGGGGCTGAGGCCAAGAGATCGCGACCGAAGGCCTGCTTGGTGCTGACGGCCGTGCGCCCGTCCTGTTCGCACCAGGTCTTCCATGCGCTGTAAAGGTCATCCACCCATGCCCGATGACCGGCGCCGACAACACAGCGGTCGCGGATGAAGGCCCCGACGGGCGAGGCCAGATCCTCGATATCGCGCATTGCATCCTCGCTGCTGGCGGGCTGGATGAACCGACCGCGTGCATGGAGCCGCTTCCACCCATCAATCGCCCAGTGCAGGATGCCGGGCAGTTCAGCAAGCAGTTGGTCGGTGAGCGTCACGTCTTCGTGGCCGTAGAAGCTGTGTGTGAGCCGCAGGACGAGGAAGCGGCCAGCGAGTGCCGTGCTGGCGTCGTTGAGCCGGGGCAGTTCGTTGGTCAAAAACATAAACCTTGTGGGCAGCTTCATGCTGACGGAGCCGAGAAACTTGCGGTCGATGGTGAGTGTGTCTTCGCCGGAGATGCACAGCAGGCGTTCGACGACCGTGCCGACGTTCTCGCCGCCGAAGCGGGCATCGCTGACAATGGCGAGCGACTTCTCGATGAGAGGCTGCAGACCAAAATTGCCAGCGAGACTGCTGGTGGTGGGCCCGACGACGTTGCCAGCGCCGACGAGGCGGGTGATGATGCGTCCGATCGTGCCCTTGCCCGACCTTCTCGGCCCCACGAGGAGCAGCATCTTCTGTTGGCTGGTGTCGCCCGTGAGGCAGTAGCCCATCCACTCTTGAAGCAGTTGCACAGATTCGAGATCATCGCCGAACAACTGCTCGAGAAACTTGATCCACCGATCGGGCGGCTCAGGGTCGGGCTCGTAATCGAAGTCGAGCGCGTTGATGGTGAACAGCGCGGGAGTGGGCGCGAGGATGCGCCCCGTCGGGATGTGCAGGTTCATCGACTTGCACGGCAGCAGTTCCAGCGCGGGCGGTCGGTTGGTCCCGCCGCCAAGCCACGATGGAGAGACCGTCGAGGCCGGGAGATGGACGAACGAACGGATCGTGTCGAGGGCCTGCTTGACGGTCGTCGGGTTGGACTCGAAGTCCACGAGCTCCATCTCGCCCGTCTGCTTGTTGAGCACGTACCGCAGCGCCTTGTGCAGCCAGGGCTGGAGCCGCTGCTTGAGCCACTCCTCCTCGACTTGGCAGTAGCGATTCCCCCGCCACTCCATCAGAAGCCCCCCATACCCATGCAGGGTGCGGCCATCGGCGTGCTGGTTGAACTCGCGGGCATAGGCCTCGGCGGTCGGAAGCGTGCGCCGGGGTGAAAGCACGAGGCGGCCGGTCGCGGGGTCCGGCTGGCCGAGGGGCACGAGCAGGTCGCCGCCTTCGTCGGGCTCTGATTGAGCGGGGTCGCCAGGGGCGG
This sequence comes from Phycisphaeraceae bacterium, assembly GCA_019636795.1. NCBI lineage: Bacteria > Pseudomonadati > Planctomycetota > Phycisphaerae > Phycisphaerales > Phycisphaeraceae > Phycisphaeraceae bacterium. Next base: position 303,535 of record JAHBWW010000002.1, on the reverse strand, counting down.
ACGCCGACGGCGCAGCGCGGCGGCGCGGCGAGTACGTCTCGCGGCAATCCGCGATGGCCCTCTCGATGGTCATCTGCCCGTAGGTCCGCGCACCGCGCCGCTCGTCCCATTTTTCACGGAACAGGCCCGAGCGTCGAAACAGCCGATCAATGCGGGCGGCGTCCTTGCCGGTCCAGAAGGCGAGCAGGTTGCACAGCGCCTGGTCCGCGCCGCTGGCATCATCAGCATGCAGCGACGTGTCGCCCGCCCACAAAGTATTGAAGCGGTCACCGTTCTTCGCCTCGCTGGCCCGCTTGATCAGCGCCTCGTCATCGCCCCCGAATCCGGCCGCAACGAGGGTCCCATTCACGCTCGGCTTCTGCTTCTTGGGCCACAGCCGCATGCAAAGCGCGTCGAGTGCAGCCTGCCGCTCCTCGACCTCGGTGGGAGTGTCAAGCACCCGCTGCCCGGTGACGGTGAAGAACCGATCCCGGTCGTAGACCTCGGTTTCCTTGAACCCGGCGATCGCCTTCGACTTGCAGCCGACCCCGTCGGGCTTGCGCCCGGCGAGAAACACCTTCACGCCACGCCCGCTGGGGGAGACCTCGGTGTATGAGTTCAGTGAATCGATGATCTCGCGCGCGGCCGACACGATGGTCCCGGTCTCGTCGATGCAGTCGTCGAGATCGATGCCGCAGAAGGGGTCGTCTCCTGCAAAGACGTACCCGATCCCCGCGTACCCGCCCGTCTTCCATGCCGCGACTGCCTCATCGAACGACGCCCAGGTCGCGGGATCAGTCGAATCCGCGCGCCCGCCACCCCGCGCACTGAAGGGGCACTTGGTCTGCTTGCCGCCCCGGTTGATGTACTTCCAGCACACCCACTGCGCACGCTCGCTTAGGGCTGCGGGAATGGCGGCAAGGGCAACGGCAGGCCGATCGCTCACACTCGCCTCCAGTCATATGCAGCGTATCTGCGGCAACAAGTTACTTGATACAAAGATTTTCGCCTCAAATTCCCGCCGCTTTCAGCTCGGCCTCGGCATGCTCGTGCGCAATGCTCAGCCGATTCAAGTGCCCTTTGCTTCTTGGTGATGAACGAGGAGGTGCAACATCGTGTGTTTCATGCTCGCGCAAGTGAGCTAGATCGCGTGGCAACACGCGCTCATCATCAAGCGAGAAATACTCAGCATCTCGCTCTGCCAAGGCTTCGGCGAAAGAATGAAGCCACACGCGGGTGGTGAAAATCTTGCCGCCGAAGCGAGCATGCTTCAGCCTCACCCGTTCGCCGCCTCGCGTCTGCACACCCTTTCGGCACCAGCGCCAGACACAATTCGGGGTAGGTCTGCCCGGCGCGAATTTCGCTGCTTCGGCGAGCGAGAGATACTTGGTCTCGCCAGCCGCGTCCGCTGGCATGTCGTTGTTTGTGGTTCTGCTGGGCTCATCAAACATAACGGTCATCCTCCGTAGATTGCGATTTTTCGAATCGGAGTGCATTGTCTCTCAGGAATTTGACATGTAACTAAAAAATGCTCGCGAGTACTACCTCACAAGGCATTTCCGCACTCAAGGTGGCGTTTTCGTGCATATATCACAGCATTTGAACAGTCATGCAGTTAAAGTTTTTTTCGCGGCAATAGAATGTGTAACTGCGCACATGCGGCCGCTTGCGAAGTACGCGCCAGACCGGAAAGGCGCTGCAACAAGTGTTACGTCAGCACTTCTGAGCCTTGAGCGTGCGGAGATTTCTTAAGATCAGAGCAGATACTCAGAGTTTTGAGCATTCGCAATGGAGTGGCCGCACCCGCGTCCCCGACGCCGCCTTCACGCCTTCGCGGCACCAGCACCACACGCAGTTCGAAGAGGGCCGCCCGGGAGCCAGCTTCGCGGCCTGCGCGAGCGTGATGTGCTCCTCCGCGGCCGGGGCTCTGGGGTTGACCCCGTTTGCCATTTCTGCTGAATCTTGCTGCTTCACGTCGGACTCCTCGCTCGCCAAAGCCCGGCCCTCACTGGGCTCCGGCTGCTTGCGACGGGGGAAGAATCCACGCTGTTTTGGGGCGGTAACTCGGTAACTCGAGTTACCGCTCAGCCCACCAACGACAACGGCCCTCCCGTGCTAGGAGGGCCGTAGAAAGGGAGAATATTTTCTTGGTCGACGTTAAGGTGGTAACTCGACCAGTTCCGTAGAGAGACGGACCTACGCGTCTAGGCATCGACCTCGATCGTCACCGGCGTAGCGAGCTGGTTGACGATTGGACTGTAGAGGTCGCAATCCTCCGCTTCCGTCTCGATGGTCACCACCAGTGCATACCGCGCAATGCTGTCCACCTTGCCCAAGTGAGGCCGTTCACGCCACCAGCCGGTCACCGGGTACACGGCTATCTGGCCACAAGCTGCAAGGTCTGCGCCCGTCGCGTCCCACCAGTCAGAATGGACGGATCCCCTCGTCTGCAGGTTGGACCCAAGAGCCCATGGAATAGGATCCGCAGTCGAAGGCCGACCACCATCCTCATCCCATTCCTCTTGGCTGATGCGCTGCCGAAACATCTCCTCCGTCTCCGTCGGACCACGGAGCTTGAAGCGGAGTCCATGTGACTGATAGCGAAATCTTTGCTTCCAACCCCGCCTTCCGGGGCTTGGCTCGATGAAATATGACAGCGTTATGCGCAGGCGAGCACCTATCTCATGGAGGCCAGCTAGCGCGTCAGCCGGCCAAGGTAGAGCGTGCAATCGAAAGTCTTTGGTCCGGATCTTCAACTCGCGGTTCTCGCGGACACGTTCAAACGGCTGCAACTGGCCCTGATGGACCAGGGCGACGCGATTCCGAAGTGTGAACCGAGCGCGATCGAGGTCCGGCCGGCCGTACCCAAAGCAGCGGAGCCGGCGGTGCTTGTCGGATTGGAGATCCCCTGGGACCTGAGCGACCATTGCTGGTGTCCACGCCGCAGAATGTACGAGCATTGCGCGGAGAGTTTCCGGCCAAAGGTGCGGGTACTCTGATTGCAGGATCGCGGCCATCCGAGCTGCCTGTGCCGCAGCAGCGCTGGTGTCAGATGTCCATGCGAGGAGATTTCCCACGGTAGAACCTGAAGCGGTAAGAAGACACAGATCTTCCGTCGCATGCACACTGCCAGAGGGCGAACGGGTGTAGTTTCCACCTTCCATGACAATGTCAGGCTTGATTGGCCATTCCTGGTCTGGCCAAGACACGGACGTGCGCGATGTGGGGCACAACTCGCCTTGCTTTGCCAGGGGTGTGTGCCCAGCCAAACCTTCATCGCGGATCTGGATCATTTCCGTACATGCCCCGACCGACAACGCATTCCACGCCTGAGCAGGATCCTCAATCCGATGTTCTTCAAGATTCGCCGTCGGGTAGCGATCTGCAGCCTCGTCCTGAATTGTGCGGATATTGCCTGCTGATACGACAAAGAGACGCCGTGAATCATCGAGTTCGCCGGCCGCGCTCTGATCGATCGCCGCTGACCAGGACGTCGGATAGCCGAAGTCGCGCCCTCGGTCATTGGCAGTCACTGCCAGCAGTACAACTCGGGGGCGCTCTGGAGCAGCCTGCTCAGCTCGCGCAACCCCTTCTTGGGTCACCCAGCCCCATGTGTCCTCTGGATTGGGGCTGGAGTCGTTGAGGATCCTCACGGACTCGACACGATGCGGCGTCAACGGCAGGTCGTTGCTTCCAAGCAAACGCGGAAGCTCGTCGCCATACACGCCAAGCCCTGCCATTTCGGAACCATGACCATTGCGATGGTCTACTTTGGTCCAAGCCGGGTCCAAGGCGTGCTGATCTTCGGGCGACAAGAAAGGGGAAAGCAGCGGGTGCTCCTTCGACACCCCGTAGTCGAGCACGCAGATGGCCGGGGCCGTTGTCGGCGGGACTGTTAGTCTCTGAACAAGATCTTCGATGAGTTGTCGCTGGTCGCGGGGTTGTATCCGAAGAAACTCGCTCGCGACTTCCTTGGCCTTCCGCAGTTCTGCCAGCCTATCCAGCAAAGGCACGAAGACCGTGGTCCATTGACGAACTGTTCCATGAACATGAAATACGAGCCGCTCCTTAAAGTGAAGAACATTCGTCCCAACTCGAAGGCCGCTGTTGCTTGCGATGGATGCGAACTCGACAAACGCGGTGTCTTCCTCATCATCAACGCGTCGTTGAAGCCATACCTCCCACCAAATCGGCGTCTGCGCATCCGTTGGAAATAGATCACTGTCATCTGTCCAGAACGACTTCAGGACCGGTATGCGGACCTCGTCAATGCCCGCCACCAGCGGTTCGTTGAGCGGACGCCCCTTTCTCGTCCTCTCCTCACCCATGTACGCTTCAATCTTCTTAATGAATTCGCCCAGACGACGCTCCGGGACATAGACCGTTGCGTAGGTACGCCCTTCCCGGGACGTGGCCGAACGGAGCTCGATTCCCTTGTAAAGTGATTCCAAGCTAGCCAGCTGAAGGTCTTTAGTCGGGCCGACGACATCTAGCAGCACGTTGTGGATCGTGTGACCTGATACGTCAGCTTGACGACCTAGATCCTCCCGGACAGATGTGATCTGATTTATCAGTCGCTGGCCATGCCCAACTCGATCATCACGGGGCGGAACGCGGTACTCGCCGCCTCCGCCTCCGCGAGGTCGCGTGTAGTCGCGCCGATCGCCGGGGTCGTTGATGTCAATGTGCTTAAAACGATCCATCAACCTCAGACCCCCGATCAACCGCGATGGTGTCGCCGTGCAATCGCTTGCTGTAACGCCGCTGCAGTGGTCTTATCGCGACCGTCCAAAACTGCGTCCTTGGCTGCGTCATCACATGCCTGAACAATTTCAGCGTGGGATAGACCCGCGGCCAAATCTGCAATCCTCTTCCAGTTCGGTCGGTCGGGGACAAAAGACCCAAGCCGTCGCTCGATGAGCTCTCTCGCCATCCCCGCCGCAGGCATCTCGTAAGTGAGCACATCGTCAAATCGCCGAAACACCGCAGCGTCAATGGTTGGCGCTAGATTGCTGGCCGCTACCAAGAGACTGTCCGACCGGTCGCTCTCAATGAACACGAGAAAGGCATTGAGAACGCGGCGAATTTCCCCGACATCCTGGCCACCGTACCGCTGCGATGCGATGGCGTCGAACTCGTCAAACAGGTAGACGCCACGGCGATCTCGCATCATGTCAAACACGAGCCGCAATTTGGCCGCCGTTTCCCCCAGGTACTTCGTGATCATCGTGTGAAACTGAACGGTCAGAAGAGGCAACTGGAGTTCCCCGGCCAGGCACGCTGCGGTCATCGTCTTGCCGCAGCCCGGCGGGCCAAGAAGGAGAAGTTTCCTTCGCGGCGAGAGACCGTGATCGGCTAGCTGGTCGGCTTGGCGGTACTCACGCAGCACGCGCGTCAGGCGGTCCCGCAGATCCGCCGGCAAAATCATGTCACGAAGCGTCGTCTTAGGAAACGAGGCCGCGATCAGACCGCTCAGCTCACCGGTCGGCTGTGCAATCGGTACGGTCCGCCGGTCGGGCTCAGCATCGGTGGCGCGCCGCACGGAATCTACGAGGTGCCTGAGCTCATCAGCGAGCTTGCGGTTTCCCGACTTTGCCGCGTGCGCAGAGATCTGAGAGGCGACGGAAAGGAAGCGCGCACGGTCACCCTCGGCGTAGCTCGAGATGAGAGCCTTGAGTTGTTGTGCGGTTGCCATGGCTCGTGCTCCTCGTCATCAGGCTACATCGTACGCTGTGTCGGGCCCTTCCGGGCTCGTGGGGCTTCCCTTGACGGATCGGCGCGAACCCCCTCCAGACTGGAAGTTCGTGTGGTTTGGCCGCTTTCCAACGCTCACCCCACCTGCCGCATGATCTCTGCCACCTTGCCGTGGTCCCGCTCGGCGTAGACCGCGTCGGTGACCTGGGCCGAGGAGTGGCCGAGCGCCAACTGGGCGGCCTCGAGGCCGAAGGCCCGGCGGATCTCGGTTGCGGCGGTGTGCCGGAGTTGGTGCGGGTGCCAGCGGTGGGCTTTCTGCCACGCCGCCTGGTCGGCCTTCTGCTTCGGGGTCAGCCGGGCCCGCCAGTCGGCCACCGTCTCGACCTCTCGCCGCCCGAGCGGGGGCGGTGGGGGAAAGGCTCGGTCGCACGCCCGGCGGATCGCGACGTAGTAGCTCGCGGTTGTGTATCGGTCGCCAACCGCCCGCTCCGGATCCAGCGATCGATTCGTCCCAATCCGGTTGCCGCACGAGAGCGGTGTCTTGCGGGCCGCGTTGGCCGCCGCCCGGCGCTCCGCTTCGGCTTCCGCCGGGCTGAACACGAATGACTCTTGATCGCGGCCCTCAAGGAATGGCTGGAGTACGGCCTGGGCCCGTGGCCCGAGCACGATCGTCCGTTCCATCGAGCGGAACTGATTCTTGTGTTCTCTCGGGCGGAACAGCCAAACCGCAAGCTCGTCGCCAACGCACATTCGCTGCTCGATGTCAGATGGACGCATCCCGAGCAGCTCGCCCGGCCGAGCGCCGGTGAGCAATTGGAGATCAATCACGGCGGCGACCTGCCTGCTCACGAATGGCCGGACGGCGTCCACGCGCTCCTGCGGGACCGGGGCAACCTTCTTGCCCTCTCGCGCCGAGGTGCGCCCACGCTTGAGCGCCTCCACCGTATCGAGCGCCTGGTAGACGGACGCCGGGATCATCTCCTGTGATGCGGCCCAGCGGAACATCCGGCGCAGCCGCTGCACCTGCTGGTTGATGTACCCGCGCGACCACGCCGGGCGTGGCGGGTCGCAGGTGTCGTCGCTGGCGATCATTGCCTCGCGGAGCGCCCGGAGCTTCTTGGGCCCGAAGTTCTCGGCCGCCTCGCTGCCGTGGTACTGCCGGAGCATCCGCAGCACCACCCGCAGCGTGCCCGACTCGTTCGGCTGGTAGTACCGCTGCGCCCAGCGCCAGTAGGCGGCGATCACCATCGCTACGGTCGGGCGTCCGTCGACTGCTTCGGCCTGCGCGGAAGCGCCGCGCTCGATTCCGGCGTCGGCGGGGTCGGGGTGGCGTCGGCTACTCGCTTCCCACGCGGCGATGAGGCGGTGGTAGCGCTCTCGGCTGGCGGGCGAGCCATACTCACCAAGCCAGTAGTCGCGGCGGCGCTTCGTGACAGCGTCGGTGAGTGTGACGATGGCTTGGTCGTAGCCAGAACGCTTCCGATACGAGGGTGGCCGGTTTGCATTTTGAGACATGACGGTCGCTCCCGAACGCTGGAGCGCGGTGTAGCACCGCGCTGATTTTGGCGTTTCGGGCTGCGCCGCCGGTTGGCGGGTTTCCGCAAGTCGCGGACTCAGCCAGAATTGTGAACAAAGCGGGTGATCGGAATCGAACCGACGACATTCAGCTTGGGAAGCTGACGTTCTACCGCTGAACTACACCCGCAGCGGGGGCTTGGCCCGGGTCAATACTATCGCGGCTTGGGGGTGTTCGCAAGGCGGCGGTGGGGCTTTCGGCGGAGTTCACCTGGTCATTGGGCCGGTGGGGATACATGTGTTGTGGGGTGCGTGTTGAGGGTGCGTGTGAGGGGTGCGTGTTGGAGCGGTGAGTGATGAGTGGGTGAGCCTGTGCGGATGGGTTCAGCCCCACATCAAGACTGCCACGATCAATCCGATTCCGCCTCGCGCCACCCACACGAGCACTGCGACAATCGCAGCGTCGCGGATGTCGATCTCGAGGAACTTGATCAGCAACCCGATGAGGATCACGACCGAGGCGAACCATGGCAGGAATGGAAATGGGATCTGGCCGAGGAGGGCTCCTGCTCCGAAACTCAGGCCATAGGCGGCACAGACCTGGAGCATTGTGGTGCCGACGTTCTGAGACCAGCCGATCCACATGGCTGCACACAAAAAGTACACGACGCAGGCCACGACGAGTGACACGGCAAGAAAGATGCCCATGAACACCATCATCTCAAGGGGCGAGTCCCCGGTGATGGCAGCACTGACGCCCTGCGTCATGAGAGCTACTCCCGTACCAATCGTGACACAGAGAGCAGCGACGATGGCGGGGCTGTCGCGCCATGTCTGCTTTCTTTTGGCTTCGGCGTGGCGCAGCGCGGAGAGGGTGATGACTTTGCCACATTCCGGACAACGTCCGAACGCATTGCCGCGCAAGTCGTAGCCGCAGCTGGGGCATGGGATGGGATTGCCGGCCTGCGGTGGCGTTCGCGGGCGGGGTTTGGGGGACTCGGCAGGCGCGAGTTCGTAGATGCCTTCGTCGGGGGTTGAATTCATCAAGACAGCATACAAACTCTTCTGATTCTTGTACCCCAGCCCTGCTCGCAAGGGTTGTGGTGCTGTGGTCCGTAAATGTTGAAGGAGAAGAAAAACTTGGTGCGGGGCGTGCACGAAGGCGGAATCGCAATATCCTATTTACAAGTCCGTTATCTTGTCGGACGAGAAAGATGGAGGCTGCGGAGTGGCTCAACAGATTGTCGAAAGCGCTTCGACCGGCGGTCGAGTTGTTCGAGGCGGGGCTGTTTGGTTGACGTTGCTGGCTTTGGGCGCGGCTGGTGGGTACGGGCTTGCGTTGGCCGATGGTTTCACGGGGCGTGGCACCGAGGAGCACCTGCCGCCGATTCCGTTTCCTGCTGAAAACACACTGACCGAAGAGAAGCGTGTGCTGGGCAAAATCCTGTTCTGGGATGAGCAGCTCTCGACCGACAACACCATGGCGTGCGGGACATGCCACATCCCGAGTTTCAATGGCATGGACCCGCGTCGCGGGCGCAACCCCGGGCCGGACGGGATTCTCAACACGCCCGACGACAAGCTCGGTTCGCCGGGCGTGATTTCAGCCGATGCGAACGATGAGTATGCACCGCTTGCGCCGTTTGGGCTTCGGCGTCAGATTACGCCACGCACCGCGCCGACGAACTTCATGTCGATGTATGCGCCCGAGTTGTTCTGGGATGGCCGTGCGGGTGGCGAGTTCCGCGACCCGTTGACGGGTGAAGTGCTTATTGCCAGCGGGGGCGCGCTCGAGAATCAGGCGATCGGCCCGGTGCTCAGTGACGTGGAAATGGCGCACGCCGATCGCGACTGGGTCGCGGTGTCAAGCAAGCTCTCGGCAGTTCGTCCGCTTGCGCTGGCGACGGCGCTTCCACCCGACATGGCGGAGGCCATCGAATCGCATCCGACGTATCCGCAGTTGTTCGAAGCGGCATTCGGGACCGGGGCGGTGACGCCGGCGCGCATTGCGTTTGCGATCGCGACGTATCAGCGGACGCTGTTTCCGGATCAGACGCCCTGGGATGGCTGGATGCGAGGTGATTTCTTCGCGCTCACGCCTGCGCAGCGAGCGGGCATGGAGGTTCTTGAGGCGTCGTTCTGTGCGCCGTGTCATATGCCTCCGATGTGGACGGATCAGACGTTTCGCAATATCGGCCTGCGGCCGGTGGCTGAGGATCGCGGGCGACAGGACGTGACGGGGCTGGCATCGGATCGCGGCAAGTTCAAGGTGCCGACGCTGCGCAATGTCGGGCTCAATGACCGCTTCATGCACAACGGGCAGTTCGAGACGATCAACGATGTGTTCGACTTTTACGCGCGGCGCAACGGGCATGTGTCGTTCGCGGACAACCGCGACTCGCTGGTGGGGGGGCCTATTGCTTTCAACGCGCAGGATCAGGCACGCATCATTGATTTCATCGTCAATGGCCTGACGGACCCGCGCGTCGCGGCCGAGGCGTTTCCGTTCGATCGTCCGACATTGCACAGTGAACGTGCGCCCAATCCGGCGCTGCTTGGTGGCGGGACGCCTGGGACAAGCGGGTTCGTGCCACGCATGATCGCGAATCGGCCTCCGGTGCTGGGCGATGCGGGCTTTCGAGTAGGGCTTGATGAAGGGCTGTCGGGGGCAATGGCGGTGCTGCATGTGTCGCGCACTCCGCCGCAGGGCGGCACGCTGATTCCTGATGAAGTGCTGGGACCTGTGGTGCTCGGTGGGAATCAGCCGGGGCAGGGGTTTGCGACGCTTGCCTGGCCGATTGATGGCGACGGCTCGCTCGACGGGGACATCGTGTTCATGCAGTGGGTGGTGACCGACCCTGCGGCAGCCGGCGGGCAGGCGCGGTCGCGCATCGCTCAACTGACGTTGTTCTGCGGCACGGGGCGTTGCGAGAGCGTGATGTGCCTGGGTGATTTTAATGGCGACGGGGAGGTCGATTTCTTCGACGTGCAGGCGTTCTTGACCGCTTTTTCGGCACTGGACCCCAAGGCTGACCTTGTACCCGATGGCGAGTTCAACTTCTTTGACGTGCAGATTTTCCTCTCGGCGTTCTCAGCCGGTTGTCCGTGAGGCTCGGCGGTTTGTTCCCTTTGGACCTGGTCGCCCGCCTCAGGCTGTGTTGAGAGTGCGGAATTGGCGAAATGAGCAATTTCTTTGCGAGGAATTGCCTCGATTTCGGTCGGGCGAGTCTGTACAGTGGTTGAGCCTCGAAGGGTGGCGCGGCCGCGCGGCCTCGCAGAGTGCTGCACGAGGAAACGGGGAGGAATGTCGGGCGTTGCTTTCGTCCGACCGATTGCACGGGAGTGAGCATGAACAGAGGGAATGGGTGTTTGGCCTTCACGGCCGGGGTGATGCTGTCGGCGATGATGGCTCAGGCAAGTGTTGACGGTCTTCGCGTTGTGACCTGGAATATCTCGAACTATGCAGGTGGGCGTCAGGTTGATCTGACGACATCGATCTATGGTGTGTTTGAAGGCCGATCGATGGACCCCGACGTGCTCGTAGTGCAGGAGTTCATCTCGCAGTCGGCTGTTGACACGATGCTCGGCATCTTGAACAACGCACAGGCAAGCCCGGGCGACTGGGCTGCGGCTCCATTTGTCAACGGCCCGGACACCGATGGCGCGATGTTTTATCGCACGAGCAAGGTCGAGTTTCTGGGGCTGACGATCCTTCCGGCCGATCCCGGCACGACCGGCGCTCCGCGCGATGTGCAGCGCTATGACATTGGTCTGGTTGGATACGCCGCACCTGCGAGCCAGATTGCGATCTACAACTCGCACATGAAGGCGGGCTCATCGTCGAGCGATCAGGCGCGGCGATTGATCGAGGCACAGAAGATCCGCACGAACGCCGAGACGCTTGATCTCGATGTCAACATCATGCTGGTTGGGGACTTCAATATCCAGTCATCGAATCAGGCTGCCTACCAGCATCTGATTGCAACCATCGCAAACTATGGCAAGCAGTTTGCCGATCCGATCGGCACGCCCGGAAGCTGGAACAACAACTTTGCGTTCAGGTTCGTGCACACGCAGGACCCGATCGGGGCTGGCGGCATGGACGATCGGCACGATCAGATTCTGGTTGATCCATCGTTTGGTGATGGGGTGGGGCTTGAATATCGCGGCGCTTTTGGTGTGCCGTACTCGACCACAACGTGGGATGATCCGAATCACTCGTATCGCTCGTGGGGCAATGATGGCACGAGTTTCGATCTGGCTCTGCGCACCGTCGGCAACACGATGGTTGGCGAGGCCATCGCGATCGCACTTCGCAATGTCGCGACCAGTGGCGGGCACCTTCCCGTGTTTGCCGACTTTATCGTGCCAGGAAAGATCTTTGCCGATACCGTGATTGATCTGGGTTCGATCCCGGTCGGTTCGGTTGTGCAGGGGACGTTGAACGTCGGGAACGGTGGGAATGTCGCGCTGTGGGGCCCGACGGGTGTGGGATCCATCAATTATGTGTTCGATGCCGACCCGGGTATCGTGCTTGCGGCGGGTCCGTTTGCTGACGAGGCCGGGGGCACGCTGAACGAGCATGAGTTTGCGTTTGAGTTGGCGGTCGACCACCCGGGTGGGCCGGTGTCGGCCGAGGTGAGAGTGATCTCGGATGATGTCGATCAGCCGGTTGTCACGATTGTCATTCAGGCCAATGTGCTCGCGGGATGTTCGCCTGCGGATCTGGCTTTGCCATTCGGCGTGATCGACTTCTTCGACGCGATGGTGTTTCTGCAGGCGTTTTCGAGCAATGACCCGCTGGCCGACCTCAATGACGACGGCGAGTTCAATTTCTTTGATGCCCAGTTGTTCCTTCAGGCATTTGCTGAAGGATGTCCGTAATGGATGAGGCCGCGCCCGGTTTGCTTCGGGCGCACGGTGAAGGAGAGTTGAGATGAAGCAGTTCGTAAGTGCAGCCTTGTGTGTCATGGCGTCGAGTGTGAGTCTTGTCGGCGCACAGTGGACATCGGACCCGGCGGTCAATACGCCTGTTGTGGCGGCTTCGTTCAATCAGGATGTGTTTAAACTCGGAGTCGCGCCCGATGGTTCGAGCTGGGTCGGTTGGTACGACTTTCAGCCAGGCGGCGTGCAGGTGCGTGTGCAGAGGCTTGACGCCGACGGCAATCAGACGTTCGACCCGGCGGGGCTCGTCGTCTCGGCCAATCCGCAGAATACGTCTGTGACCGACTGGGATCTTCGTGCTGACGCGAGTGGCAACTGCATGCTCGCGTTCAACGACATCCGCGCGGGAGGCGATCTGGACATCTATGCCTATCTGATCAGTCCGACAGGCACGATGCTGTGGGGCGCGAATGGCGTGACGATTTCCGACAACACCGACTTTGAAGCCGATCCGCGCATTATCCAGAATGGTGCGGGCGAGTATGTGGTGATCTGGTCGCGCTCGGGCACCGGGCGAGGGCTCTACATGCAGCGACTGGCAGCCGATGGCACGCCTCAGTTGGCGGCTGGAGGGCTCAAGATCGCTGGTGTGAGCACTGAGTCGCCGGCGTTTCATGAAGTTGTGGCGGTCGGCTCGTCAGACGTTGTGGTCTCGTGGGTCCGCGACACCACGTCCTTTGCCAGTCCGCGGCATGTCTTTGCGCAACGTTTCAATGAGAGCGGGCAGCCACAGTGGGGGAGCGACCCTGTCATCGTCATGAATGCGACCGTGGTTCCGATCGCTCATCGCCCGCGATTGATTGCCGATGCAAACAATCAGACGGTCATCGCCTGGCACGACACTCGCACCGGCAGTTTCCGTGCCTATGTGCAGAGGCTTGATATTTCGGGCAACTCGCTCTTTCCGTCCAATGGCCGTTCTGTTTCGAATGAGGCCAACCGACTTCAACTCGATCCGGCGATTGCGCTTGCTCCGAGTGGTGATGTCATGATCTTCTATCGGAATCTCGATTCGGCACAAAGTCAGCAGAGCATCAATGTTCAGCGGCTGGATAGTGTGGGCGATCGCCTTCTGGGCGAATCGGGCATCGAGCTGCTGCCATTCAACAACCAGTTCAAATCACCCCCACGCGCAGCCCGTATCAATGGTGGTGTTGCGGCCATTCTCGATCGTCAGCCCGACTTTGGCAACCCCAATGGTGTGCTCGAACTCCTGCGTGTCGCGCCGAACGGGTCGTTCATTGACGCGGGGCCGATCAGTGTGTCCACAGCCACGAGTCAGAAGGGTCGTCTTAATCTCGCTGAGGCCGGCGGTGGAGCGCTCATCGCCGCTTGGAGTGACACACGCAATGGCGACATCGACGGCTATGCACAGCGCATCAATGCGGATGGTTCGCTTGGCAGTGGGGGCACGCCATGCATCGTGGATCTCAACGGCGATGGCGAGGTCAACTTCTTCGATGTGCAGATCTTTCTGGCAGCCTTCTCGGCCCAGCAGCCGCCCGCGGACTTCAACGGTGATGGCGAGTACAACTTCTTTGACGTGCAGATCTTCCTTCAGGCATTTTCAAACGGGTGTCCATGAACCGATGGCGTATTGAGCACAGGTTTGCCGCGTAGACATAGTGAAGGGAGATTCCCATGGATCGTGTGACCCATTCACTTTGTCGCGTGCTTCGCAGTCTGACGTTGGGTGCCTTGTTGCTTGGTTCTGGCGCGGCGGATGCCGGTCCGGTGCCTATTCCCGTCATCAATCCCTCGTTCGAAGCAAATCCGGTTTCCCCCGGGTGCTTTGCCGTGTTTGGGCCTCAGGGTTGGGAGGCATTCGATCCGGGCGGCATCTTGGATAGTTCTCTGGATGTGCTTGGCGGGTTGCATCCGCAAGGCGGGCCGTATTACGTTGCCCCGCCGCCCGATGGGCAGCATGTCGCCATTGTCTTTCTTTCGGGTGACACCGGGACCACACCTGCTGGCTTGCGACAGTTTCTGGGGGCAACACTTGAGCCGAATCTACGCTACACACTGAGTGTTGGAGTGGGCAACATTGCCTCTGGCACAGGCCCACCGCCTTGCGATGTTTTCGGGTTTTTCAATCTTGATGGCTTTCCCGGGTATCAGGTCCAGCTGCTCGCGGGTGGTGTCGTTATCGCGCAGGACGACAACACGCTCGATGGCCAGCTCGGCGAGGGCGAGTTTGGAACGAGCATCGTCGAACTCGACGTTGACGCCGACCACCCGCAGATCGGGCAGACGCTCGAGATTCGACTCATCAATCTCAATCTGCCGGGTACGGTCGCCGAGCCTGGAATTGAAGTGAACTTCGACGACGTGCAACTGACCGCAACGCCGCTCGGCACCAAGTGTCCGGCGGATCTGACGGGCGATGGTGTGCTCGACTTCTTCGATGTACAGTTGTTTCTCGCGGCCTTCGCAGCCTCGAACGAAGCAGCCGACTTCAACGGCGACGGCCTGTTCGACTTCTTCGATGTGCAGCTCTACCTGCAGGCTTTTGCCGCCGGTTGTCCATGAGAACTCGGTCGAGGGAAGCCCGAGCCCGAACCAGTTGTGGCCTATTCCTCGTTGAATCCGCGCGCGACGAGTTCGGACAGGGCCTGCACGCATTGAGCGGCATCCTGGCCTTCAGCGACGATTTCGAGTTGTGTCCCTTGCGTGGCAGCAAGCATCATCATTTCCATGATGGACTTGCCACTGACGCTTTCGCCGCCCTTAACGACAGCGACCTCGCACTTGAACTTCAAAGCGGTCTGCACGAACTCGGTCGCTGGGCGCGCGTGAAGTCCGAGCGAATTGACAATCGTCACCTTGGCAGCGGCGCGCTGGGCCATGTCGAGTTCCGTACGATGCTGCACGTTCGATCCGCGTGCCGACGTCAGCCCGCGAGCAACTGATCGTCCGCTTCCTGCATGAGCGTCATGACGTCATCGGGCGTCGTTGCCTGTCGCAGGAAGCGTCTGAAGGTGTCCTTGCGCAGGTTCTTGAAGATGGTTTCCATGGCCTGGAGATGTTCTTCCGGGCGATTGAGCGGGCTGAGCAGAAGAAAAATCGAGTAGACCGGCTGCTTGTCGAGCGCGTTGAAGTCGACCCCGCTGGGGCTGAGTCCGACAGCCGCGACAAGCCGATCGACTGACGCGTGCTTGACGTGGGGCACTGCCACGCCGCGACCGAATCCGGTTGAACTCATAATCTCGCGATCGAGCACCTTCTTGACGAGTTCATCGCCCAGTGCCGCATCGGCAGCCCCCGAGGCGAGCAACGCGCCGACCAGTTCGCGGATGACGTCGTCGCGAGTCTGAGACTGAAGAGTGCAGACCACGGCTTTCTTGATGACCAGTTCGCTCAACTTCATGTGTCACGCATCCATGAAGCGAGGCATTTCAGCCCCGCTTGCCTTGTTTGAGTTTTTCCTTGTAGTCCGTCAACTGTCTCCGACTCTTTGATACGGTTGCATCAATAGCTCCGTACACGTCTTCGCCGTCGGTATGAGACACGAAATTCTCATGCTTCTCGACGTCGACAACAAGCTCGACGCGATACACGCGATCGTGGTCAGGCTTCGAGATGGTGCATGTCACCAGTTGCGTCCCATCAAAGAACTTCGGAAGTTTCTCGATCTTCGATTCCGCATACTCCCGAATCGCGTCTGTTACTTCAAACTGACGACCCACGACGTCAATCCGCATTGCTTGCCCCCACGCCGGCCGAGCCGGGTATCAAAACCCACAGCATAGCAGACTCGAAACCTCTTGCCCAATCCGACCGGTCATTCACCTTCCGTTTGGGGCGCATCCTTGGCTTTCTCCACGAGACCTTGCGTTGACGCTGCAATATCTTCGGCCTTGAGGGCACGCAGCGTCACTTCCTTGTCCGGGACCAGCACTCCTGCGGTGATGACAAACCGCAACGCCTGATCCATTGGCATATCCATTGCCCTGACCCGACGACGATCCACATTGATCGTAAAGCCCGTAAAAGGCGTCGGAGAAGTCGGGATGAACACGCTGACCACTTCACCCCCTGCCAACTCATCCGCACCGCGGAATGACTCGCCGGTCAGAAAACCCAGCGTCCAGATGTCCTTGCTCGGGTATTCCACGAGCACGACCGTTCCAAACGCCATGGCCCGATCACCCAGGATCAGTTCCACGAGCTGCTTGACGTGCGGATAGACCTGCTTGAACCCGGGAACCCGCGAGATGAGCCTTTCGAGCCGACCATACACCTGCTTGCCCACGAAGTTTCCGAGCAGGAGCCCCGCGAGATAAATCAGCAGCACCGCAATCACGAGGCCGACGAACTGCAGGTACCACCGGTCGGCCCAGAATCCTTGCAGATATTCGCGCCGATACTCTTCCGAAATCTCGTCGCGGCGAATCTTGAGGACCAACGCGCGCTCTTCCGGATCGTCGGGCCACTTTCCCGCCTGGCGCAGTTTTGTCCTGACCTGTTCGTCCGAGATGACATACCACGCTGGTGGCTTGTTTTCATCCACCACCAGCGGCATCGCCCACACCGTGCCAAAGCGAATCCCCCGGTTGATCGGCTCGGCAACGTTGTTGAGCAGGAACAGGAACGCCTGCCACAAAATCCAGAGCGTCACGATCGACGGGAGCAGAATCGCAAGCCCTCGGCCAAAGAACTTCTTGAAGTCACTCTGGAAACTCGTGTCTGCTTTCATGTTGTGCCACTCACCATCGCCTCAACCTTGTCCACGACACCGCTCATGATTCGGAGGGTGCATCGTCGAAGTACGCATCCGGATCATCGGGTTGTTCGGAAATCAGTGCTTCCAGATCAATCGCATCCGCGTCAAATCCGAGAACGGTGTCGTCGGTCGGGTGCATGTGACCCTTGCCCCGACGCCCGCCGGCCTTCTTGGCTTCACGCGCGGCCGCCTCTTCTGCCCGCCGACGACTTCGATAGATCACCCGGATCGGGATCTCGGCAAACGGCAACTCCTCACGCAAACGATTCATCAGAAACCGCTCGTACTGGCTGTCAAAAAGCACAGGGCGATTCACCACCAGCACCAGCGTCGGCGGGCCCGTCCGCACTTGAGCTGCAAAAAGCACGCGACCATGATGGCCGAACTTGTTGGTTGGGCCTTGCTTCTCGATGATGTGCTGCACTACGCGATTGAGTTCGCCGGTCGAGACGCGCGTCTGAGCCTGAGCATTGAGGTCAAAGGCCAGCTCTAGCACGCCTCGCACATTGAGCCCATCCTTGGCCGACATGAACGCGATGGGCGCAAAGCTCAGCCCGCGCAGTTCACGCCGGATGTACTTCTCGTAATCTTCCACGCCGATTTTCTGCCCGTGAGGCCCGGCGCGACCCTCGACCAGATCCCACTTGTTCACCACAATCAGGACCGGCTTGTATGACTCGACAACCAACTGCGCCAACTGCTCATCAACCTGACTCACATCGGCTGTCGCGTCGATCATCAGCAGCACCACGTCCGACCGGTCGATCGCGCGCTTCGAGCGATCAAAGGCGTACCACTCGATCGGACCCTGAAAACTCTTCTTGCGCCTCAGGCCTGCGGTATCGATCACCAGAAACGACCGCCCGCCGAGCTCGAAGTGCACATCGATCGCGTCGCGCGTCGTGCCGGCAATTTCCGAGACGATCACACGGTCTTCACCCGCGAGACGATTCACCAGCGTACTTTTGCCGCTGTTGCGCTTGCCGACGATCGCAAGTTTGAGATCGACCTCCGGCTCGCGTTCCTCGCTGTACTCGACGAGTTCATACAACTGGTCGATCAGGTCGCGCCGAAAATAATTGCTCTTGGCTGAGCACATCAGCGGATCGCCAAAGCCCAGCGCTGCCAGTTCGTACGCGTGCGCTTCCCACTTCGGGCCGTCAACCTTGGTCGCCACCACGCGGACATTCACTTGCCCGCCGCCCGTGCTGCCGAGGCGCTGCTCGCGCAGCATTGTAGCGATCTCTTCATCGGCGCTCGTCGGCCCGGCCTGCGCATCGACCGCAAAAAGGATCAGGTCCGCATTCGACACCGCTTCGCGAATCTGAAACTCGATGTCCTTGGTCAGGGTTGACAGATCCTGCCCGGTTTCGTCGTAGCGTCCATCCTGGGCCACATACACCCCGTAGCCGCCTGTGTCGGTCAGTTCGATGGGTTTGATTGGTCCGCGACCGTCGGGGCTGTCAAGTTCGACAATCACCGACACGCGGTCACGTGTCACGCCGGGTGTCGGGTCAACGATCGCCACGCGCTCGCCAGCGAGCATGTTGAGCAGCGAACTCTTCCCGACATTCGGGCGACCGACGATGGCGACACGGGGTACGGGCATGGCCCTGATCCTACGACCGCTCGGCGAACAAAGGGGTCGCAAAGCCTTCGCAATCGCTGTATCCTTTATTCCGACGCATGATTTCCGGCTTTAACGCTCTAGGTCTGTGGTACGTCTTGCTGCTTGGTGCGGCTCTGGGGGTGGTTGCGCCCATCGCCCAGGCCGGCCAACTGCCCGAGGATCCACCTGACCAAACCCTTCTAGGCCCGGTCGCGAGGCTGATGTCCATTCACCCCGAGCATGCCGACAACTCTGACCTTGAGCCAATCGCACGGGCAATCGGGCAGGCGCGGATCGTGGTTCTTGCCCAGGCGTCGCCCGATGATGGTGCCGCTTTGTGGGCCATGACACGGTTGACCCGCTTTCTCATCCGGCAACATGGTTTCAGCGTGGTGGCGTTTGAAGCGGGTCTGTACGACTGTCGTGTGATGAACTTCCAGTTCGCTGCGGGAACGGACCCCATCATCGCTGCACCCCAGGGCCTTTCCGACTCACTGGCCCGCTCCGGGTTCACCAGCAATCTCTGGCGCGATACGTGGAGAAGTTATCTCACCCCTCGACCGATCGAGCTCTGTGGGTTCAGCCCCGAGTTCTCCGGCTTGCGCACTGCCCGCCAACTCCCCCGTGACCTGCTCGACTTCCTCGGCTCGATCGAGCCTCATCCGCTCAGCCGCGACCAACGGCGCACCTATCTGACCGCGCTCGAGCGCCTGAACGAAGCTGTCCAGGCCGATGACCACGCCCAGGTCGTCCGCGTGTGGGAACACCTCAATCAACTGCGCAGCGTTCTTTATGCCAACCGCGAAGCACTTCAAGCCGCGACGAGCGAGCTTGAGTTCGCGTGGTGGGACCGCATTGTCACCGATGCAGTGAGCAATGCGCAGGCCTTGATGCGCCTTGCGGGCGACGATTCACTCGTGAATCGGCGCGCTGCGATTCAGCGCCGGATGGGTGAGCATTTTGTGTGGCTGGCTACCGAGGTCTATCCAGGCCGCCGCATCATCGTCTGGGCCGATTCGCTAACGGCGGTGCGCGGGATCGATGAAATCACTACGAATCCGATGCCGACCAGCAACGTGCCTCTGGTTTCTGCCGGCCAGGCATGGCACAAAGCATTAGGAGATGATCTGTATGTGCTGACATTGACGACGGCCGGCGGATCGCGGGGCTCCATTCGAGGCGATGCCACAATGGTGCCAGTGCCGTCCGCCGACACGCTAGAGGCACGTTTTGCAGGCTTGAATTGGCCCTTTCTGTTCGCCGATCTTCGGACGACCGACCCGCGCGAGCCGGGGTGGGAGTGGCTCGATCAGCCCCAGCGTTCGGGTATGCTCGGGCTTGGGGCCGACGTTGGGCTCCCTTCAAACGCGACCGCCCGCGCCATGTGGCGCCTTCACATGGACGGCGTGCTTTTCCTTCGCTCGGCGTGGCCCAACAGTTTCGAGGGTCGATCGCCCGAGGGCGAGTCGCATACCGTGCAGTCGGAATGACGCGCGTTCGACCACTGATCCCGGTCATCATCGGTCCAACGGCAGGCGGCAAAACCGCTCTGGCAGTCGCGTGCGCGCACAAACTCTCCGCAGCCACCGACTGCCCGGCGCACATCATCAGTGCCGACTCTGTTCAAATCTATCGAGGGATGGACATCGGCTCAGCAAAGCCAACCGCGGCCGAGAGACAAGGAATTCCTCATCACCTCATCGACATCGTGGACCCCGAGGACGCCTTCACAGTTCACGACTGGTTGGCCAAGGCCGACGAACTGATCGAAGAATTGCAGCGCGGTGGAATCTGCCCGGTTGTGGTCGGTGGAACGCACCTCTACATCAAGGCGCTCGTGGATGGGCTCTTCCAAGGTCCGACACCTGACCCCGCCTTGCGCGAAGAACTCAACCTCCGCCCCCTGAGCACACTGAGGCACACACTCGAACAGGTTGACCCGGAATCTGCAGCCCGCATCCACCCCGCCGACCAGCGTCGAACTGTGCGCGCACTCGAGGTCTATATCCAGAGCGGGGTACCTATCTCCACGTTGCGACAGCAGTGGGACCGCCAGCACCCGCGCCGCGACGATCTGCTGCTCCTGGGGCTCGATTGGCCGACCGAGCAGATCAACAGCCGGATCAATTTTCGAGCGAAAGAAATGATGGGCCTTGGGTTCCTTGAAGAGGTCCGTGAACTCCTGCCTCGCATGGGGATTCAAGCCCGGCAGGCGATCGGGTACGCCCAATTGTCAGCCCACCTCCGCGGCGAATCCACGCTCGAAGACGCTCTCGAACTGATCAAAGTCGAAACCCGGCGATTTGCCAAGAACCAACGCACCTGGTTGAAACGGCTTTCGGCAAATTCCTCGTTCAGGTGGGTTCCTGGCGCGTCGGTTGAAAGCGAAGAAACAGCGCAAGATATTGTCAGACAATGTCTTGCAACCTGAAACCGACCTTCGGGTGCATGGTGCGCACAGCGAACAGTTGGAGGATCGGTGACGAATGATCCGAGAGAATCCTCCGCAACGAGCGCTTGACAAGCTCGTTGTTGGGGTCTTCTCTCACGATCAGGAATCCGAGATCACCATGGCAAAGCGAACGACGACAACAAGGAATAAACCCCAAGCCAAGCGTGGAAGTCGGCAGTCCTACAAGGCTGGCGACGCTGCGGGGAAGTCCCTCGTCATCGTCGAGAGCCCGAGCAAGGCCAAGACCATCAACAAGTATCTTGGCAGCGACTTTGTGGTGCTTGCAAGTATCGGGCATGTGCGCGATTTGCCTTCGAAGGCACCCAAGGGCGACAAGTCACCGGTACCGGGGGTGAACCTGGAGAAGCAGTTCGCACCGACGTATGAAATCCTTGATGGCAAGGAAGATGTGATCCGCGATCTGAAGAAGGCTGCGAAGGACGCCCGCGAGGTCTGGTTCGCAACGGACCTTGACCGCGAGGGTGAAGCGATTGCATGGCACCTGGCGCAGGTGCTCGGCATCGCGCCCAAGGACGCCAAGCGGGTGGTGTTTGCAGCCATCACAAAGAATGAAATAGAGAGGGCGTTCCACAATCCGCACCCGATTGATGTGGATCGTGTCAACGCCCAGCAGGCGAGGCGGATTCTGGATCGGATTGTGGGGTATCAGGTCAGTCCGCTGCTATGGAAAAAGGTGGCCCGAGGCCTGAGTGCGGGTCGAGTGCAGTCCGTGGCCGTGCGACTGGTCGTCGAACGCGAGCAGGAGATCCGGGCGTTCGTGCCCGATGAGTACTACCAGATCGAGGGGAATTTTGCGCTGTCGGCTGCGCTCGCTGAATCGCTCGGGCCCAAGTGGAAGAAGTTTGCCGGGCAGGTGGACGAGAAGGGCAATGGCCCGACGAAGAAGAAGCAGAACGCCTGGCTCAGCGATCACGAGGCGATCCACGCTGAACTGGTCGAAGTCGGAGGCTCAAAGTTCGAGATCGGGCAGAAAGGCAAAGACGAAAGCGATGCCGGATCGAAGTTTGACAAGTCTCAGACGTGTGATTTGACAGGCGAAGTCGCGCGTGTGCTCGAGCTCTGTGGCGGGAAGTCGATCGAGGTCCAGACAGAGGAAGACACGGAAGGCAAGGGCCCGGCGCGGTGGAAGCGGAGAATCTCGGTCGAGATTGACCCGAAGGTGCCGTACCGTATCCGGTCGATTGAGACCAAGCAGACGACGACACGCCCGAGCGCGCCGTTCATCACATCAACGCTTCAGCAGGCGGCTTCGAGTCGTCTGGGGTATGGGGCGCAGAAGACGATGCGTGCGGCGCAGGCGCTGTACGAGGGTGTCGAGATCCCTGGCGAGGGTCCGGTGGGTCTGATTACGTACATGCGTACGGATTCGACGCATATTGCGGGCGAGGCGCTCAATGCTGTGCGTGAGCACATCGGCAAGACGTATGGCAAGGACTATCTGCCGGAGAAGCCCAACTTCTTTGGTTCATCGAACAAGGCGGCGCAGGAGGCGCACGAAGCGATTCGCCCGTCATCTCTGGCGTATCCGCCCAGCAGAGTCAAGAACGCGCTGCGTGATGACCAGTTCAAACTGTATGAGTTGATCTGGAACCGGTTCGTGGCGTGCCAGATGACCAGCGCGCAGTGGGAATCGACGGCGTTTCTGATTGAAGGCGGAACGGACCCGAAGCAACCGGCAGTGTTCCGGGCGACCGGGCGAAGGCTGATCTTCGACGGGTTTTATCGCGTCGCCGGCGTGCCGACGGGTGATGACGTGGTGCTTCCGAAACTTGAGGAAGGGCGGGCTGTCAGTCCGTTTGCGCTCGATGCCGAGCAGAAGTTCACGAGTCCGCCTTCGCGCTATTCGGAGGCGAGCCTGATCAAAGTGCTCGAATCGGAGGGCATCGGGCGGCCTTCGACGTATGCGTCGATCATTCAGGTGATTCAGGATCGTCGATACGTCGAGCAGATCAGCCGTGCGTTTTATGCGACGGATCTGGGCGAGGTGGTGACGGAGAAACTCAAGGAAGCGTTCCCGAATCTGATGGATGTCGGCTATACGCGCGAGATGGAGACACAACTGGACAAGATCGAGGAGGAGCACCTCGACTGGATCGACATGCTGACGAAGTTCTATGGCGAGTTCAAGGCGAGTTTGGCACGAGCGCACGAGGAGTTGCAACATGCCAAGGCCGAGATTCAGCCTTCGCCGTATGACTGCCCGACATGCGGGAGTTCGCTGGTATACCGCTTCGGGAAGAACGGGCGATTCCTGAGTTGTTCGAAGTATCCGGAGTGTTCGTACGCGAGTCCGTGCGACAGGCAGGGCCGTCCTCGAACAGCGGAGTTTGTGAATGTGCGCTGCCCGAAGACGGGCCGTCCGATGGTGCGCAAGACGGGTCGGTTCGGGCCTTTCCTGACGACGATTCTGGAGAGTGGCGAAGAGCAGAGCGTCGGGATTATTCTGAATATTGACAAGAAAGGGCATGTGACGGCTCCGTCGCAGCCGCCTCTGGTGACGGAGATGCCATGCGAGAAGTGCGGCAGCCCGCTGAATCTGCGGGATGGCGCGCGGGGGCCGTGGCTTGGGTGCAGCGCGTTTCCGAAGTGTCGGGGGCGCGGCAAGTGGGCGGAGTTGCCCGAAAAGCAACGGGAGGCACTGGGGCGTGAACTCGAGCAGCACGCCACGGCGCATCCGATTCCGATCATCACGACGCTTGACGGGCGTGCGCTGACCGACGCCAAGGGCAAGCCGGTCAAGGACGCGCCGACGGTCGATCAATTGGTACTCGAGGAAGACCCGAGGCAGGCGTCAGGCAAGCGAGGGTCGGCAGCGTAGAGCAGTACGTCCGACACGGCGTGCTCGGATCCGATACTCTCTGGCAAGCCATGTCGAATCCTTCGGTCCTCCAGCGACTTCGCAAGATCATTGCTCAGCCCGAATCGGTGCTGATCGCGATCGGTGCGATTGTGGGGACACTGACCGGGCTGAGTGCGGTTGCGTTCGCCGAAGCGTTGCACAAGGTGGAGGATCTTTCGCAGGGGCTTCAGCGCGGAATGGCGGGTTTCGGGCCGGGGTGGATGTGGGTGGTCCTTGCGCCGGTTATCGGCATGGGACTCACGGGCGTGCTGGTGTATTTCTTTGCATCCGAGGCCAAGGGGCATGGCGTGCCTCAGGTGATGACTGCGATCATTCAGAAGGGCGGGGTGATGCGTGCCCGCGCGGGGCTGGTGAAGGTCTTTGCGTCGATTTTGACGGTCGGCAGCGGCGGCTCGGGCGGAACAGAAGGGCCGATCGTGCAGATCGGATCTGTGCTCGGCTCGTGGGTTGGGCAGAAGTTGCGCGTCGATCGACAGCAGTTGATGACGCTGGTCGGATGCGGGGCCGCGGCCGGAATCAGTTCGATTTTCAATGCGCCGATCGCAGGCGTGTTCTTCGTGCTGGAGATTCTGCTGCGTGATTTTTCTGTGCGGACTTTCACGCCGATTGTGGTCAGTTCGGTTTTCAGTGCGGTGACGACGCAGGCGGTGCTCGGGAGAAACCAGGCGATCTTTACAGTCGATCAGATGCTTCACGATACGCAGTTTCGGGTGGTGGAGCTTCCGAGTTTTGTGTTGCTGGGGCTGGTGTGCGGGCTGGTGGCGGTGGGGTTCAACCGCACGCTGCACGCGATCGAGGATGTGTATGAGCGGATTCGGATTCACCCGCTGCTCAAGCCGATTACGGGGGCGGTGCTGCTGGGGTTGATGGGGCTGGCTTTTCTGGAGGTTTCGCGCGCCAGCGGCGTGGTCGGCGACAGCGCGAGCATTCCGGCGATCTTTGGCAATGGATACTCGACAATACGCCATCTGCTCGAACCGGGCTCGTACACCAATGGTTCTCCAATGGCGACGGCGCTGGTGCTGGCGGCGATGCTGATCGTGTTCAAAGCCATCGCGACGAGCGTGACACTGGCGTCGGGGGGCTCGGGCGGGGTGTTTGCGCCGAGTCTGTTTCTCGGTGCTGCAGCAGGGGCGGGGCTGGGCACGGCGCTCGATGGGCTCAACCTGTTGCCCGGGAGCGCGACACCTGCGTCGTACGCTTTGGTCGGTATGGCAGCGGTGGTGGGCGCGTCGATGCACGGGCCTTTGACGGCGATTCTGATTCTTTTTGAACTCACACGGAATTTTTCGGTTGTGCTTCCGATCATGCTTGCGGCGGTGGTGGCCACGACCATCTCGCAGGTGGTGGATCGGGATTCGATCTACACGACCAAGTTGCGTCGACAAGGCGTGCTGCTCGGCGGGTCGCGAGATCTGACGATCATGCGCGGCATCGCGGTTTCGAGCGTGCAGCGTGTGCCGCTGCCATCAGAACCGATTTACGCGTCTGATCCGCTGAGCAAACTGATCACACTGCATGCGAACCATCATGTGCCGGATTTTGTGGTGGTCGATGCTGAGGGGCGATACATGGGGATGGTGACCGGTGCGGACATGCGCACGGCGTTGATCGACCGCGAGGCGATTCCCTTGCTTCTGGTGGCGGAGTTGTTGCGGAGTGACCTGCCGACAATTGTGGCCAGTGAGTCGCTGGCAACAGTGATGGACAAGTTTGCGGAGCATGATGTAGCGAGTTTGTGTTTGCTCGACCCGGCCTCGCCGGACAAGCCTTTGGCGCTCATCACGCGGTCGAACGTGATCAAACGGTATCACGCGGCACTGGGCGAGTCGTAGCGGAGTGGGATGAATGGGCTGGCAAGACGTGCTACGCTTTTGGACATTCTCCTGTCAGCGTGCTCGTGTTCATGGCGGAAACTCATCATGCCCATCAGAATATTGACGCTCGGACTGTTGTTCCTGTTCGCTTCGGGCTGTGGCAGCGCGTGGCAGCGGGCCTATGAGAGCCGATCAGCTTCATCGGTGTCGCGACTGCCAGCGAGTGTGCCGGTGGTGGTGCGCGAGGTTCCGTGGCCGAGGCTGGAGCAGGCGCTGACAGAACTGGCGCAGCGTCGAACGGCGAGCGATGTGCACTATGACGACTGGTCTCCCGAGGAGAAGCGTGCTGCGGATGCGGTGCTGCTGCGCGCGTTGCAGGTTCCTGAGCCTCACGAGGAGTTCGAGATTCTGGGTCGGAGTTCATTGAAGACGACTGACCGGCTTTCGCCGATGGATGGCTCGCTGGAGAAGTTTGCACGAAGCGTCGGGGCGACACATGTGATCTGGGGCGCGCGTGTGGTTGGCAAGGCGGACAAGGTTGTCCGCGAGCCGGTGCAGCACACGGGGTTCAGGCCGATCGAGTACTACGACCGATCAAATCGCCGTTATCGCACGCGGTACGAGTTTGACGACTGGACGACGTATGTGCCGGTCGTGGTTGAAGCCGACGAGACAGCATGGGTGGTGTACTACCTGCGCAAGTGAAGCGAGCGATGACGAGAGTGGCTACTTCCAGCAGGGTTGTTTGGGTGTTGCAGGCAAGCGTGATGGTCTTGCTGTGTGCCTTGAGTTCGGGGTGTCTGAAGCCTCAGTATCGATCGGGCAGTGGGTTGGCGGCCGGGGGCCTAGTGCGTGTCGAGCCGGGCCCATTTGCGCCGATGATGATTCGTGTGCATCCGCTGACACATCTTGATACCAATGAGAGTGGCGAGGTGGTGTTGCTGGTCCATGTGCAGATGCGTGATCGCTGGTCTGACGTGTGCAAGGGAACTGGAACGATTCAGTTCTTTCTGTATCAGCCGACGGGGCTGGGTGGGGCCGGGCAGGAAGAACAGGTGCTTCGTTGGGAGGTCAGTCTGGACGATCTGGACGCGAACGCGGTGTTTTTCGATCCGGCGACGCAAACGTACAGGTTCAGCCTCCGGAATTTGCCGTCTTGGGTGCAGCAGATGGCGCGAAGCGGCGACGGTGCGACCGCCGGGCCGGGAAGGTTTCGACTGCTTGCCAGGTTTGCGACGCCCAAGCCCGAAGGTGGGCACGCCGTCCTTGTCGATGAGCTTGTCATCTCGCGTTGACGGCACGCGCGAAGTCCTCGCGCTCGATTGGCATTGCTACCATCGCCCGGACGCTGTACAAGAGGGGAAAGCGCATGGGCGAATTGATCGCGGGCAATGCCATCATCGGGCAGTCGGGCGGGCCAACTGCCGTCATCAATCAGAGTCTGGTTGGAGTGGTTCAGGGCTTGCGGTCGCGCGGAGCCGGAACGTCCGGGCATCCGATCGGCAAGATCCTCGGCATGCGCCATGGGGTGCGCGGGCTGACCGAAGGTGAACTGGTCGATCTGACCGATCTGCCGCACGATCGCGGCGAACTGCTGGCACAAACTCCATCGGCCGGGCTGGGTTCGACACGCGACAAGCCCAATCAGGATTACTGCGAGCGCATTCTGCGGGCTTGCAAGCAGCACAATGTGCGGTACTTTTTTTATATCGGGGGGAACGACAGTTCTGACACCTGCCGCATTGTCAACGAACTCGCGGGCGACAGCGGGTATGAGCTGCGGTGCTTCCATATTCCGAAGACGGTCGACAACGATCTGGTGGAGAACGACCACACGCCGGGGTTTCCGTCGGCGGCTCGCTTTGTCGCCAAGGCCTGCATGGCGGACTTTCTGGACAACATTTCATTGCCGGGCATCAAGATCAATGTCATCATGGGTCGGCATGCGGGGTTCCTGACAGCTGCATCGGCATTGGCGCGGCGTGATGATCGTTACGAGTTCGAAGGTGGGACGACCGACGGGCCTCAGTTGATCTACCTGCCCGAGGTGCCGTTCGAGATCGAGCGGTTTGTGCAGGATGTGGCCGAGGTGTATGACCGGCGCCGTCGGTGCCACATCGCGGTGTCGGAGGGCATTTCGGACGCGAGCGGGAAATCGATCGGCGCGACGCTGATCAAAAACGCGCAGACCGATGCGCATGGCAATGTGCAGTTGTCGGGCTCTGGAGCGCTGGGCGATCAGCTTGCGGATCTGCTCAAGGAGCGGCTGACTCCGGTCGGCGGCAAGCCCGTGCGCGTGCGGGCCGATACCTTTGGGTATGTGCAGCGGTGCTTCCCTGATCCATCGCCGGTGGATCAGAGCGAAGCCCGAGGCGTGGGGCGATTCGCAGCGAGGCTTGCGATGTCGGGCGATCTTGATGGCTCGGTTTCGATCAAGCGTGCCAATGCTCCGGGCAGCGGCCAGCCCTACGCGGCGAGATTCGAGCGCGTTGATCTGAAGGCTGTTGCTGCCAAGACGCGCCATATGCCGTCCGAGTTCATCGAAGGGCATAACAATGTTTCGCGTGCGTTTCTCGACTATTGCAGGCCACTGGTGGGCGAGTTGCCGTTGTACGAACGCTTGTAGAGTTCGAAGCGGTCTACTCGGTGGATTTGCGAACTTGAGTCCTAATCAAACTTCTGATCGAGGTGCTTATCCATGATCCGCACGTCGAGCAGTTGGCCAAACTTCTCGCCTGCGCGGCGTTGGATGCCGATTGTTTCAAACCCGAGGCGTTCGTGAAAGGTCACACTGTGCCGGTTCTGGTCTACGACGCGCGCGATCACAACGCATGCGCCTGCAGCCTGGACCTGCCTGAGAGCAGCCTGCATCAGCAGAGTTCCTGCGCCTCGGCCCTGCGCGTGCGGCGCAACATAGACCGAGCTTTCGACCGTGCGGGCATAGGCTTGACGCGGCGACCAGGGCGCAATCGAAGCAAAGCCCAATACATTGTCACCCTCGGCGGCCACAAGGGCAAAGTGTCGCGGGGAATCATGCTCCACAAGCCATGCACGCCATTCGTCCATAGTGCGAGGGCACGTCATGAACGTTGCGATGCCTTCGAGGCATTCGCGGTCGTAGATGCTGGCGATGCCCGCGAGGTGACGCGGCTGGGCAGGCAGGATCGTGGTGGTCATGCGTGCGTTCTTTCGCGCCGTGCTTACTTGGGTTTCTTTTTGTCGCGGCGGTAATCGGTCTTGTTGCGGTCGCGGGACTTGCTCTTCTGGCTCCGCCGCACATCGCCAGGTTGCTTGAATCCCTTGCCGCGTCCGCCTTCGAGACCTCCAAAGGCACTGTCGGTGCCGATCTTGAGCCCGCCCGTTGCCTTGGCGCGTCCGACCGCGCGCGATTCGGGGTCGGCGATCAGCAGCTCGAGTTGACGTTTGGAGAGATCGATCGAGCCGATCGCAACCTGCACCGAGTCGCCCATGTTGAACGATCGCCCGCTCTTGGCATCGACAAGCGCACCAGACTTGGTGTCGATGCGCCAGCTTGGCGGCGCGTTCGAGCGTGTCACGTCACCGGGGAGATCCTCGCGTTTGATCAGCCCATCGGCCAGATACTTGTCGATCTGTACGAACACGCCGCGAGGCGACACGCCCGTCACGACGCCGCTGAACACTTCGCCGATCTTCTCGGACAAGAGCTGGAGGACGAGGAACTGCCGCAGATCGCGTTCTGCGTCGGCCGCGTTGACTTCGGTCGTTGAGCAATGGTGCCCGATGGTGACGAGGGTCGGCTGATCGGGGAGTTCATCGCGAAGGCGTGCGCCGAGCGAGGCCTTTTGACTTTCAGACTGCGGACGGTTTCGGCCGTTATCTGTGCGTTCGAGATAGGCTGCGAGTGCCCGATGCACCGTGAGATCGGGATAGCGCCGGATCGGACTCGTGAAGTGCGCGTAGGCACCGCTGGCCAGCGCGAAGTGTCCGACTGATGCGGGTGAGTAGGCCGCCTTGGTCAGCGTGCGGAGCACCGCCATGTGGACTGCGCGTGCTGCGGGGGTGCCGCGCGTTGCGTCGAGCAGGGATTGCATTTCTTCACGACTGGGGCTCTTGGGAATCGTGAATCCTGCGACGCGGGCAGCTTTTTGCAGGTGATCGACATCAGTCGGTGTCGGATCAGGGTGAATGCGCCGCAGGAGCGGCACGTTCAGGTTGTCGAAGAGACGCGCGAGGACTTCATTGGCCTCGACCATGAACATTTCGATGAGCGTGTGCGTGTAGGCGTCGTCCTCGCGCTCGGCGTCGATGACCTTGCCATTCTCGTCGAAGATCAGCACAACATCAGGAAGTTCGAGGTGAATCATGCCCTGCCGGTGGCGACGGGCCTGAATCTGGAGAGCCAGCTGGTTCATTTCGTGCAGTGCTTCGAGCAGTTGAGGCGTGTAGTTGGGTTCAGTTTTGGCGTGCTTTTTCGCCTCTTCTTCGTTGCCATCGATCAGGGCTTGCGCTTCGAGATAGGTCAAACGCTTTGCCGATTGGATCAGCGAGGCTGCGACACCTTCCGAGCGGATGTTGCCGCGCGCGTCGTATCGCATGTACGCGGTCTTGGTGTAGCGGGGCACGCCTTCCTGCAGCGAGCAGATGCCATTGCTGAGGATCTCGGGCAGCATGGGAATGACGAGTCGGGGGAGGTACACGCTGTTGCCGCGTTCTGCGGCTTCGAGATCGAGGGCTGAGCCTTGCTCGACAAAGTGCGCAACATCCGCGATGTGAATGCCCAGTTCCCATCCGCCCCCTTTGTCGGCGGGGATGCGGCGAATGCTGATGGCGTCGTCGTAGTCCTTGGCGTCCGGGGGGTCGATGGTGATGATGAACTCGCGTGCCGAGGCTTCCGAACGCCCGGTTACGTCGTTGCGCCCTTGAAGCGCATGCGGGCCTTGACGCTCCCACTCGGCGATCTCGGCGTCGTATTTAGCGGTCGCGGCGCGCGCCTCGGAGAGACAAGCCTCGGGAAACTCACCGGGCAGGTCGTACGCGGCAATGACGGCAGCGGTCTCGATATCGGGCCGACCGGCTTCACCGAGCACTTTGACGATCACGCCCTCGGCGAGCATGCCGTCTTCGGGATAGTCGATGATTTCGAGGATGACCTTGTCGCCGGGCTTGACGTTCTTGCTCGAAGCATCGCGGACGATGATCGGTTCTGTGAGGTTTCGCCCATCGGGATACGCGAGCCAGCGGTCGCCCTGTCGCACCATTTCGCCGGTGAAGTTGGAGCGTTTGCGTTTGACGATCTCGACGACCTGCCCGCGAAACTGTTTGCCTGTGTCGCCAGCGAAGCGTTCTCGCTTGCGGTCGCGGACGTACTCGATGCGAACAGTGTCGCCCGAGAGCGCGCCCTGCGTGGCTTCGGGGGGCACGAAGATGTCGCCTTCGCGGACGGGGATTTCGGGCGTGACAAACCCGAAGCCCTTGGCGTTGGCTTTGAATGTGCCTGTCAGTTCGCCGCGATCGGGCAGCGACGCGAGTTGCACCGTGCCGTCGGATTCGACCTGAAGAACCCCCTCAGCCACAAGCTCATCGATGCCTTCGAGAAACTCGGGCTCGTTGTCGGCGCCGAGTTCGACAGCCAGGGCGTGCTTGTCCTTGGGCTCGTACCCATCGTGGGCAAGGTGGGCAAGAAGACGTGATCGGTAGCGCAGAGGCATATGTTCTCCGCGCCTCGCATGGTGTCACATGGAGGCGGCATATAGGGGAAGGGCGTTACGGAACCCGATGGGCGCGTAGTTCAGGTGTGCTTGCGTCTTGGTGAGGCTCGCGGTCGAGTCCTGCTGGCCCATGAGCGCCATTCCTTCGTCGAAGGGGAGGAAGTTGCCAAGCCCGACCATGGTGGCCATGCGGGCTTTCATTGCCATGAGTTCACCGGGCAGACCGATGGCTTCGAGTCGAGGACCGACATTGGGCAGCGCGTCGCGCAGTGTTGTGAGAAACGCGCGCCAGTCGAGCGGCGAGCCGCCGACAAGCGGGTAGATCTCGCCGACGGTTGTCGGGCGCTCGAGCGCGTCACAGAAAGCACGGGCAACGTCCAGAACATACACAGGATCAATCGTGGGCGTGACAACAGCCGAGCCAGCAGGCCCGCGTTCACGCCGTGAGAAGTACGGAAGGAAGATGTGAGGCGGCGCCGCGCTGCGACACCATTTGGCTGCCATTCGCATGAACTCGCCCTGAGCCCCGTGGATCAGCCCGGGTCTGAAAATGGTCCAGTCAAGCCCGCTCGCCCGAACCAGAGTTTCGGCTGCGAACTTGCTGCGTTGATACTCGGCCCGGCTGAGGGGCGAAGCGCCCAGGGCGGACATGTGCACATAGCGAGAAACCCCGGCGTGCGCGCACGCTTCGAGCATGTGTCGCGTGGCGCCGACATGGATGCGTTCGAAGGTTTGCCGACCCACTGGGCGGATGATGCCCACGAGGTGGATGCAGGCCTGTGCAGGCGCGACGAGATCGCAGCATGCTGAAGCGTCGCCGACTTCGCCGACGACGACTTCGAGATTGGATCGTTGCGGAAGCACAGCGATGGCCTTGGCTCGGTCTCGTGCCAGAGCACGCACGGCGTACCCGCGTGCCAGAAGTTCATCAACTATGAATCGGCCGACAAAGCCGGTGGCACCAGTGACCGCTACGTTCTTGATCGTCATCCGTCAGATTCCTTTCAGCAACTCGAAGAGTAGGGGACCTGGGCTCTCAACGAGCGCCAGCCACCTATCGTCCGTTGCATGGGGCTTGCCTGCCAGAGTATCGATTTCGGGTATGATGCGCCAGTGCTCAGAAGCGTCAGCGCTCGGTTTGAGCCGGGGCGCGTGGCTGTGATTATTGGGCCCAACGGGTGTGGCAAAACCAGCCTTCTGCGGATCCTGCTCGGGCTGGTCACGCCTCGCAACGGCACATGCACGCATGACGGTGTGGAAGTCGCACGTCTTGCTGCTCGCGAAAGGGCAGTTCGGCTTGCGTATGTGCCGCATCGTCCAGCGATCGAGTATGCCTATACGGTGCGTGAGTTTGTCGGGCTGAGCGGGCGCGCGCCGAGTGTTGAAGCCGTCGCGGGGGCGATTGAATCCATGGAGCTTGAGTCGCTTGCCGATCGGCCAATGTGCACCGTGTCGGCCGGTCAGGCGCAGCGGGCATCGATCGCCCGGGGGCTGGCGCAGATCGAGTCGGCCAACCCTGCGGGGGCATTTCTGCTGGCTGACGAACCCAACAACGCGCTCGACCCGAGGCATGTGGCATCGCTCGTGCACACCGTCCGCAGCCTCGCGAGCCGAGGGGTCGGCGTTGTGCTTACGTTGCACGACCTGACGCTCGCATCGCAGATTGCTGACGATGTGCTGGTGCTTTCATATCGAGGCCAGGTCACCGCCAGTGGCCCCGGTGCGAGCGTTCTGACGCCTGCGATCCTTGAATCCGTGTTCGAGAGCCCGTTCGACATCGCGGACTCAGGCGGGCAGCCGGTGTTGATCGCCCGGGCGGGGGCCGGTCGGGCGACCTGAGAGGCGTTATACTGATCGAGCCAGAATGAGACAATGGATTCTCAACAACCTGCAACTGCTGATGATCCTCGCGTTCGTGGGGTTCAGCGCGTTTTCGTGGCTGATGCGGAAACTTGCCGAAAAAGCCCAGGAGCGGCGGGTCGAACAGCAACGCGAACGGCAACGGTTCGAGGCACTTCGCACCGGGCGTATCGAACCGGCACCCGCACCGCAGGCAGCCGAGACACCTGCTCAGCGCCTCGCAAAGATCGCCGCTCGGCGCGAGGAAATGCGAATTCGGGTTCAGGAGGGAGCCGCGGCTCCGCAGCCTAGAACTGTGTCAACGACGAGCGGTCCGGTTTCGGGCCAGCGAGGCGCCACGATGTCGGTGCCCACCCGACAGGTCGAATCAAACGATGCTTCGCAACAGTCTGCCCAGGTGCGGCTCGAAGAGATTCAGGCCCGCCGCCGCGCCGAGATCGCACGCCAGCAGAGTCAGGGTCGCCACCTTCAACAGCAGCAACAGCAGCAGCAAGCTCTGCAACAACAGCAACAGCAGCGTGAGTTGGCCAAGGTGCTCGAACAGCAGCGGCAGCACGCTCTCGCCGAGCAGAAAGCGCGTGGCGGCACTCGCCAGAGCAGATCCGAGCGAGCCCGGCCTCGCGACACACTGATCACGCCGCCTCCTGAAGACACTTCAAGCACCTCGATCGAACTGACTGAAATTATCGACGTTCACAAGCACATGCGAGCCGAGCACGCTGCCGCGTTCGATCAGCCTCAGACTCAGGTCTCTCGCGTGTCCGCGCGCATGACGCGGCAGAATCTGAGGCAGGCCATTGTTCTCAATGAGGTGCTCGGGCCTCCGATCGCCCTTCGCAACACCGAGGAAGCGCAGTGATCGCGCTGGATAGTTCGGGCACACGCATGAACAGAACCTTCACCATCATCATCGTGTTGTCCTTAGGGGTCGGGCTTTGCGCTTGCGAAGCCCTTGAGTCGGCGCGGGGCGCACAGAGTCTGATTCAGATCGTGCAAGGCCCGACACCAACCGAGGCGACTGAGTGGGCACTCGACCCGTACAGCCCCAACAATCGCTACCGTGGCACGATGTACCTCGTGCATCAGTCGTGGGCGGGCGCGCCCGAGTACCTTCAACTCTATGTTGATGCAGTAGCCGATGCCGATGCGGGTGTGCGGGCAGCGGGCGTTCGCGGGCTTGCACTCCATGGCGATCCGTCGCATGTGCCGTTGCTCGTTTCTGCACTGACAGACCCGGACTCGATTGTCCGAACGGACGCTGCTCGGGCGCTTCAGCGCATCCACAATCCCGTAGCCATCGGACCGCTGATCAACGCGATTCAGATCGCTCGCGAGGCAAGCGAACTGGTGCGAACCGAGGCGGCACACGCCTTGGGGCAATATGCAGAACGACGTGTCATCGATGCGCTGATTGCAGTCTTTGACGACCCATCCCTGGCCGTCAACGAAGCGACCCGCAGTTCCCTCCGCACCTTGACCGGGCAGGACTTCGAGTACGACATCCGCGCCTGGGTCGAATGGACCAGTGATAACCCCAACGTGTTCGAAGCCCGCAGTGCGTACACATATCCGGCCTTCTGGCGCGATAAGCGACTGATCGAGTGGCTTCCATTCATGCCACAAGCCCCGAACGAATCGGCGTCGTATCCGGTTGGAAGTTCTCCGACGATTCCCTGAAAATTCGAGGCTCGGTATTGCGGCTGGACCGGCAAGTGAGCCGATAAGCAGGCGGACAGACAACCTCCGGAGGGTATCTCGTGCGCGCGGTGTGGTTCGATGGCAAACAGGTGACCCTCAGGACCGATCTGGCCGCGCCAGAGGCCTTGCCCGGCGAAGCCCTCGTTCGGCCCACACTGGCCACCATCGACGCTACCGATCTGGCGGTGATCGATGCCCCCATGCCATTTGTCGGTGTGCTTGGGCATCAGTTCGTCGGCGTCGTCGAGCGTGTACATCCGAGCGACGCGGGAGCACAACTGATCGAGGGACGGCGCGTCGTCGGTGCTATCAACATCGTGCCGGCTGCAGATCCGCTCGCTCGACGCGGCCTGGGTCAGCACGCACCGCAGCGCGAAATCCTCGGCATCCTCGGGCGCAGTGGCGTGCTGGCCGAGCGGTTCACATTGCCGATTGCCAACCTCGTGCCCGTGCCTGACGCTGTGACTGACGAGCAGGCCGTGCTGACCGAGCCACTGGCTTCGGCTCTGCACGCATCGCGCGTCACACATATCGAAGGCAAGCCTTTCGTCACGATCATCGGCGACGATGTGATCGCTCTGCTGGCAGCGCAGATCATGACGAAACTCAACGCATCTGTTCGCCTCATCGGTCGCAACCTCGCGCGCCTGGCGCTGTGCGACAAATGGCAGATCAAGCATCGACCCATCGCCGAAGTCGGGCTTCGGGCCGATCAGGACATTGTGATCGAGTGTACCGGAGAGCCTGCACATGTCGAGATTGCCATGCACATGGCGCGTCCGCGCGGCCGTGTGGTCCTGCGATCGCGCATCATGCCGACGCCCGCGAGCAAGCCCGCAGCCGCCGGTCCCGATCTGACCGCTGTGGTGCACAAAGAACTCGAACTCATAGGAGCCCGCTGCGGCAACATGAGCGAGGCGCTCGCACTGCTCTTGCGCCAGCCGATCGACACGAACTCTCTCATCTCGAAGCGTTTCCGCTTCGACGACGCGATTGCAGCGTTTCGCGCAGCCCGCGAACCTGACGCTGTGTGCGTTGTGATCGAGTTCTGACCTCTTCCGAAGTCTGCCACGAGCAAGCCAGCACCGGACTCTGACGCCATGCTACCAGAGCACACGCGTCCGGATCGTTTCAGGCATTTCCCGAATGCGACGGGTAAGTTCCTGTCTGTCACTGGGGGCTACGTCGAGCACCACATATCCGATGTGCGCATCAGTCTGAAGGTACTCGCCGGTGATGTTGATGCCAAGTTCGGCAATCACCGTGTGCAGCGTACGCAAAACGCCCGGCTCATTGCGGTGAAAGTGCAGAATGCGATGCGATCGCGGTGATTCCGGGCCGCTTGC
The DNA here is from genome assembly GCA_019636795.1 of Phycisphaeraceae bacterium. Taxonomy (NCBI): domain Bacteria; kingdom Pseudomonadati; phylum Planctomycetota; class Phycisphaerae; order Phycisphaerales; family Phycisphaeraceae; species Phycisphaeraceae bacterium. The sequence goes on along the minus strand of JAHBWW010000002.1, from coordinate 267,327 downwards.
GCCCTCGCGCGGTTGTTCGGGCAGATCCACGCGAGGCACATTCACTGCTCCGTTCGTCGAGCCCACATTGATGAACCGGATCATCTTCGCCGACACTTCCTCAGCGATTCCCGCTTGTGCCTCGATCGTGCTGCCACCGATGTGCGGGCTGAGGATCACATTGCCCAGCCCCTGCAGTTCCGACTCGAAGCGTTCCTCGCGCGACGCGGGCTCAACCGGGAAGACATCCAGAGCCGCCCCAGCCAGATGACCCGAACGCAGCGCTTCAGCCAAGGCACCGATCTCGACGACCGACCCACGCGCATTGTTGATGATAAAACTCCCGGGCTTGACCAGTTTCAGTTTCGCGCGGTCGATCAGGTTCTTTGTCGAAGGTGTCGCAGGCACATGCAGCGTCACCACGTCGGCAATCGAAAGCAGTTCATCAAGCGAGCCAAGCGGGCGCGCGTTGCCCAGAGGCAACTTCGACTCTGTGTCGTAATACACCACCCTCATGCCCAAAGCCTCAGCCAGCACCGACACCTGAGAACCGATGTGCCCATACCCGACGATGCCCAGCGTGCGGCCTCTCACCTCGTGCGCACCGGCGGCCGACTTCTCCCACACTCCACGGTGCAGCGCGCTGGAACGATCGAACAGATGCCGATGCAACGCGATGATTTCAGCAATCGTCAATTCCGCAACGCTTCGCGTGTTGTTGAATGGGGCATTGAAGACCGGAATCCCCGACAGCGCGGCGGCTTCAAGATCCACCTGATTCGTCCCGATGCAGTAGCATCCAACCGCCAGCAGTCTTGGCGCTTGTTCCAGAATCTCTCGTGTGACGCTGGTCTTCGAGCGAATGCCGAGAATATGTGCGTCGGCAGCCAATGTCGCCAGTTCATCAGCATTCGGCGCATGCTTGAGGGCCGTGACCGAGAATCCTTCCGCTGCGAACAGGTCATGCCCGCGCTTGTGAACGCCCTCGACGAGCACAACTCGAATCTGGTTTTTGGGAAAGGATGTGATCTGCGTCACCGCCGACTCCACATGGAAGAACTCATGGTACGTCCGGGGAAATCTGTACAACACCCTGCCACCACAGCGCCCCGAGCACGACGCACAGCCCGATCCGGTACCACCCGAAAGGCGTCAAACCGTGCCGCGTCAGGAACGCCACAAGCCAGCGCACCGCCAGCATGGCCGAAACCGTTGCGACAAGCATGCCCACGATGATCGGCATCACACCAATCACGTCGAACATGTTCGGGCCGTCATTGCGCATGTTCTTGTACAGCCGATACACGCACGCGCCACCCAGCGTCGGTAGACCGAGGAGAAAACTGAACTCCGCAGCCTGCTTGGGCTTGAGCCCGATCAGAACGCCTCCCGATATCGTCATCATGCTTCGGCTCATGCCGGGCCACATCGCCACGCACTGCATCAACCCGATGAACAGCGCCTGACGCCATGTCATCGCGGTCAGGTCGATTGTGCCTTCGATGTCACCATCGCTTGTGCGATGCGGCGTGATCTTCCATCGGTCGATCACCATCATGAAAATCCCGCCAAGAAACAACGCCGCCAGAACCGGCCCGGCATAAAACAGCCTCGCTTCAATGTGGTGGTTCAGCAACACACCAAGCACAGCTGCGGGCAGGAACGCAATGAAAATGTTCGCCCCGAGTTTGAGCCCTTCGCGGTCGCGTCCCAGTCCGCCACGAATCATCTGAAGCACACGCTCGCGATACAGTCCGAGAACTGCAAGAATCGCCCCGCCTTGAATCACGATGTTGAAGGCGTCGATGGCCTCCTTGTGCTCCGGTGTTCTGTCCAGGCCCATCAACGACGACGCAATAATCAGATGCCCGGTCGAACTGATAGGTAGATATTCGGTAATCCCTTCGACAACACCCAGGATCGCCGCCTGCCACCAGGAGACGAACGAAGCGCTTGCCACAATCTCGGGAGCCAATGCCATGCCTACTCCAAAGTTCGATACTGCCACGACATCGACGCAGCAAGGGGGCTGACTGTAGTGTTCGTGGCCTCGGTCCGGAGTTCATGATGCCTAACTTCATCGCCATCTCACATCTGGACGAAACCGAACTTGACCCGTACCGCAATCAGAAGGACGCATGGCTTCGCGCCAGCCACTATCCGGGTGCCGGAACCGATGCCACCCCGACTGGGCTTGCCGGTGGCCGCTTTCTTGCTGAAGGGGATTTGGTTTTCGAGCAACTGCTGGCCTCGCCATACACCATCGAATCGGTGCTCGTCTCTGAAAGCAGGATAAAAAGCCTCGAACCTCTTCTCGAACGTCTGCCCGGGCAAGTCCCGGTTTATGTCGGGCCGCCTTCGATACTCGAGGGCATCGTGGGGTTCGACATGCACCGTGGAGTGCTCGCCTGCGGGTTGCGAGGGCCCGATCGGTCTCTTGAAGCGGTGCTCGATGTATCCAAAACACTGGTAATTCTTGAGGATCTGGCCAATCACGACAACGTCGGCGGCATAGCCCGCTGCCTGCGAGCACTCGGAGGCAAGTCCCCGGGAATGTTGCTCACGCCGCGCTGTTGCGATCCGCTGTATCGTCGAGCCTTGCGTGTTTCGATCGGGCACATGCTGCATATCCCGTTTGCCCGTCTCGACTGGCCGGCCGATATCGAGCGAGTCCGAAGGGCCGGGTTTGCGATTCTGGCGCTGAGCCCGGATTCCTCAGCCACGCCGATTGATCGGGTTCCAGCCGCAGCACGAGTCTGCCTGATCGCCGGAGCCGAAGGCCCGGGCCTGTCAGGTCATGCCACTCGCCTGGCCGATCACCGCGTCAGGATCGGCATGCATCCTGCGGTAGACTCACTGAACGTCTCGGTTTCCGTTGCAATCGCTTTACACGCCCTTGGGCGGAATGATTCCAAATAAAGTGGCATTGAGGGCTTGGTAGCGGTTAGGATACAGTGGTTCGGTCCGCATCGCGGGTCACGGCTAGACGCTGCACAGGGAGAACGTGATGATGAAGACGCAATGGATGCTTCTCGCGACTTTGGGTTTGTTCGCGGGTGTCGCAATCGCTCAGCCCGTGGTTCGATCTCCCGGACACGACTTGGCACGCGAGGGCACAGGTGACCGCAGAATCGCTCTCGACCGGATGGAACTGCGACCCTTCAACCATGCCAACTGGAAGCTTCTCTCGGACTGGACCGATGGCCAAGCACTCGATGCGGCCAATACGCGCGGCAAAGTCGTACTCATTTACACCTTCACCAACTACCTGCCCACCTCGCTGCGCCCGCTCGCGACAGTCACGCGCCTTCAGGAGCGTTTCGGGAACGACCTGATCGTCATTGGCGTGCACCCAGACACTGGTTGGGCGGACACCGCCTCAGTTCTCGCTCGTCGTAACGTCACCATTCCGTACGCCCGTGACGCCAAGGGCGCGTTTCGCAGCGCCTTGCTGATCGATGAGGATCCGGATTTTTACATTATCGATCGCGCGGGGCAGATGCGGTTTGCCGATCTTGACACCGCAGCCGTCACTCGTGCAGTCGAAATACTCGTCGCCGAGACTGAAGAGCAGTCGCGCAACATGTCTGCAACCTTGCGCGACCAGCAGGCCGAGGCCGATCGGCAGTTCGCCCGTCCGCAGGACATCCGCAAGGAAGTCGTTCTTTCGGACATCCCCGAGTTACCTTTCCTTGTGCCATCAGCCGAAGAGTTCGCTCAGGTCAAGTGGCCCAAGACCGAGCCGGACGATCCGAACCGCAGGAATTTCGGGCAGCAGCCGCCCGCGCCGGGCTCGATGCCTGCTTTCGAGGATGCTGCGTACCTGCCTTCCAAGCCCGAGTTCAAGGGCCGCGCCGTTGTCGCATATTTCTTCAACCCCAAAGTCTATCGCAGTTACCAATTCCTCAATGAAGCCAACCTGCTTCAGCAAGCCCACGGGCGAGACCTGGTCGTGCTTGGCGTCATGACGTCCCAGCACAACCCCAACGACCGTTGGCAGGCGAACCCCGCTCCTCCAGTTACAGCCGAACAGTGGATCGAGGACCTGACCGGCTTCGTCAGGACACGCACGCCCAAGCATTGGATCGTTTCCGATTTCACCAACCAGTTCTCAGCCGCACTCGTCTCCGGGCAGCAATATGGCGCACAAACCAACGTCCTCGACGGCGCACAAAGCCCCTATGTCGCGGTGATCAGTTCCGATGGTGTCATTCGCTGGCACGGCCCGGCATCGAGCCGATGGTTCAAGTTCACACTCGATGAAGTTCTCAGACTTGATCCCGGTGTGCGAGCCCGACGCGCAGTCGAAGAGGAATACCGCCGCGCCTTGCGCGACCAGATATCCGCACCGGTGCCTGTCATCGACGAAGAAGGGGATGAATGATGTTCATGCTTGCCGCGACCCTGCTGGGTGCATCTCTCGCCATCGCGCAGCCTCTGGACGACTCTCGCCTCCGTCGCGAAGGTGACCAAGTGAGGCGCGCTCAACTCGACGCTGCTGAACTCCAGCCCTTCGACGCCGGGCTCCTGTCGCATTTGACCGATTGGCGCAATGGCGAATCACTCAAGCCGACGGATCTTGAGGACAAGGTCGTACTCATTGTCTTCTGGAACAACACCGAACCCGCATCCGTCCGCGCAGTGGCTCCGACTCTCAAGCGCATCGAAACAACCCATGCAGGCAAGGGGCTCATTACACTGGCGGTTCACACACAAGAGCATTGGGACGGCGCCCAGCAGCGGCTTGATTCCGACCTCTTCTCAACTCTCATCGCTCATGACGTGACCGGCGCCTTTGCCGCTGCGCTTCAGGCAGATGGCCTTCCCGATACCTACATCATCGATCGCGCGGGTCAACTCCGCTTTGCCGACCTTGACGAACGCGATTCTCCGGGCGCGGTTCGAGCTTTGATCGCCGAGACGCGAGAGGCTGCGCTCGAAGCCTCATCCCGGCGTGAGCAGGCGCGGCAGGCACAAGCCGAAAGGGACCGCCGTGAACAGGAACGCAGCGCACGGCGAAGCCAGACAAGCCAGGAACCGCAAACCGCGCGTCCTGATGCCGCACAGTTTGCCAGCGCAACCTGGCCCAAGCACAATGTCGCCGAGAAACTCGCTGGCGCCCGAGATCTTCAGTCGCAACCTCTGCCCGTTCAGCTCGGGGCTGAAGTGTGGCTGACGCCCAAGCCCAAGACGCTCGAAGGCCAGGTGCAACTGCTGGACTTCTGGGCGACATGGTGCGGCCCGTGCATCAAGGCTTCACCGATGCTCGAGTCGCTTCAGAAACGTTTCGCCGACGATTTGGCAGTCATCGCTGTTTCGGGACAGGGCGAAAACGAAGCCAAGGTCCGCGAGTACCTGCGAGGGAAGAAACCAGGCTACCACTACGTCCACGACGACAAGCAGACCGTCTATCGAGCCTTCTCGCCCCGCGGCATCCCTCATGTCGTGATCATCAGCAGCGATGGCGTCGTCCGCTGGCAAGGCAATCCGCATGAGCCGACATTCCAGTCAATCGTCACACAGATCGTCAATGCTGATCCATGGGTGGCAGCTCGTCGCAAAGCCCGCGAATGACGCTTTCGCCTCCGTTGCAATCTTTTCTTGATCCCTCGAGCAGCCCGCTGTTCAACATCGTGCTGCACGAGCCCGAGATTCCAAACAACACCGGCAACATCGGGCGGACCTGCGTGGCCACCCGCTCGGCCTTGCACCTGATTCATCCGCTCGGGTTCGAACTCTCCGAGAAAGCCTGCCGGCGCGCCGGGCTCGATTACTGGCCACGCCTCGATCTACACGAGCACGCCACATTCGATGATTTCCTGAACAATACCCAAGTATCGCCGAATCGACTCTGGCTCCTCACGACACGGACCGATCGATGTGTCTTTGATGTCTCATTCCAGCGCGGGGACTACCTCGTGTTCGGTCGCGAATCGCGCGGCCTGCCTCTGGACCTGATCGATCGATATTCGAACCGATGTATCGGGCTTCCCATGGTGCCCGGTGAACGTTCACTCAATCTGGCTTCGGTCGTCGCGAGTACGGTGTACGTTGGTATGTATCAGCTACTTGCAAGGAATGAGTTAGGTATTGGTCCGGAAAATCACTAGAGATAAGCACGAACTAAATTCGAACATAGCGCAGATTTTGCATGAAATCGAACAATCGCGCGTCTGCGGGCGTACAGAAGGGTGAATAAGTGACGAATTGCAATCTCTCCTCCTCTCTCCATCAGTGTGCCGCTCCGCTACCGGGGCGGTACACTGTTTTTGTGAAATGCATTCCTGAACGATCGACTGCTGTGCGTGTAGTGGGCTTCATTGTGGTCGCGGTGTTGCTGTGCGCTTCGGCCACGGGTTGCCGCAAGCCGCTGCTGACCAGCGACGAGGACCGAAGCCAGTTTCACCGGTACGACCGGGTGCGCGATCAGGATGATCCGTCGTTCCTGATGGACGAGTTTGGCAGGCGCCGGCCGAACCTGCGCGGGCGCCTGATCACGCGCGATTGAAAAAATTTTCGGGCTACCGAATTGTGCATCGTGGTCCCATATCTTGTGGATGCGCGCACTTCATGTTCATTTCATAGAGGTCTTGCCCGGCAACATGTGGTAGAATCAAGACCGTGAACCGTGGCAGACTCTGCGTTTTCTGCCGACGTGACGCAATTTGTGCCGAAAAAAGAGAGTCGTGTTTATCAGCCTCGGGTGAATTTCAGTCGAAGAGAGCAGCAGCATGTCACGTTCCTCTCGCAGCAAGCAAAAATCTTCGCGTCGGACCAGGGTGGTCTGGGGTGCGCTCGCTGCGTCGATGTCTGCAGTGACGGGCCTGTTGTTCCTTCTCGGGCAGGGCAAGGCGCCGTCGCTCGGGGGGCTGACTCTGTCGCCGATGGTTGCGGTGGCCGGGGGATCTTCGGTCGAGTCGATCTTCCGAACGCGGACTGAGGTCGAGCCGCAGCGCTGGGACGCAATTGTGATTCATCACAGCGCTTCGCCGTTCGGTTCACCCAAGTCGATCGAGGAAGAGCACCGCCGGGGCAACCTGCTCGGGCTTGGTTATCACTTCGTGATTGGCAACGGATCGGGCATGGGCGAAGGCGATATTCATGTCGGGTATCGCTGGTTGGACCAGTTGGCCGGCGCGCACGCCATCGGCCCGGACGCCGAGATGTACAACCGTCGGGCAATCGGCATCTGTGTCGTCGGCGACGGCAACCGCCGTGCATTCCCCGATCTTCAGGTGCGCCGGCTTGCGCAACTCGTCGCAGCACTCTCGCGCGAGCTGAACATCCCGCCCGACCGCATTTTGCTCCAGAAGGACATCGCTGAGTCGTCGAGTCCGGGGCGGTACTTCCCCGAGGCCGCGTTCAGGCAGTACCTTGAAGGCATGCGCTAAGTCCGGCCCCCGCCCTTTCCAGGTGCGAACCGTTCTGCCAAACTCCAATCCCCCGGCGCACGTCTGCAACCTTTTGTGCCTTGGCGCGCTAATATGGCGGCATCTGCGTCGTTGACTCTCGTAGCATCGGGTCAATGTCGGGTGGTTGTGCGGCAACATCCTCGATGTGTCCGATTTGATTGGTGAGCGTTTGGATCACAGGAGTGGATCGAGACTCATGAGCGAAGGCCCGCAACCGAAGCAGAAAGGTGATCTCATCGAGGGCTACCGCGTCATGTCCGAAATCGGACGCGGTGCAGCATCGATCATTTACCTCGTCCAGGACGTCAAGAACAAGCAGGTCTGGGCTCTCAAGCACGTCGAGAAGTCCAACCCAAAGGACCAGCGTTTTCTCGATCAGGCCGAAGCCGAGTACAAAATCGCCCAGGAGCTTGATCATCCGAGCGTCCGGGCCATCCCCAAACTCATCAAGAAGAAAGGCTCACTTCTTTCGGTCAAAGAGTTGTTCCTCATCATGGAACTGGTCGACGGGCAGAGCCTCGAAGTTCATCCGCCGAAGACTTTTGAAGAGGCAGTCAACATCTTCAAGCAGACCGCTCGGGGTCTGGCCCACATGCACAGCCGCGGGTTTGTGCACGCGGACATGAAGCCGAACAACATCGTCGTTTCCGATCAGGGCGAAGCCAAGATCATCGACCTTGGGCAGTCCTGTCGTGCGGGAACGATCAAGGAACGTATTCAGGGCACTCCCGACTACATCGCTCCCGAGCAGGTGCATCGCCGCGAGATTACAGCCAAGACCGACATCTATAACCTCGGCGCGACAATGTACTGGACGCTGACGCGGCGTCACATCCCGACGGCGCTGGCCAAGGGAAACTCGCTGGTCGGGTCGCTCGATGACAACCTGATCGAGAAGCCCAAGCCGGCCATCGAGATCAACTCGCGGATTCAACCCAAACTCAACGAACTCATCATGCAGTGCGTCGAGGTAAACCCCGAGAAGCGCCCGCCTGACATGCAGTTTGTGGCCGACCGACTTGAACTCATCCTTGGCATTCTTCTGGCGAGCAACGACCGCAACTCGTCGGGTTCAGACATGCCATCCGTTTCGGAGGGCTGATCGATTTCCCGCTTCGCTTCGATCGACCTGCGGGATCCTCAGGCCGTCCGCCGGGCACTGCTCGACGGGGCGAGCGCGAATCGTGACGCCGCGTGCCGATGCCGATCCATCGACGTGATTTCCGCTCCGGGGCGTCTGATCGCGACCGGCGACCTGCACGACAATCCGCTGCATTTCATGCGCCTGATCGAAGCCTCAGGCATGAACTCCGAACGCCCGCCCGCCCACCTGACGCTTCACGAAATCATCCACCCCGATCAACTCCTGGGCGAAGTGGACTTCAGCTATCGCGCCCTGACGCGTGTGGCTCAACTCAAAGCCGACTTCCCCGAACACGTCCATACTCTTCTGGCCAACCACGAACTGGCGCAGATCGTCGGCTCCGGCATCGTCAAAAACGGCATACGCGTCGTCGAAGCTTTCAACGACGGCATCAGACACACCTTCGGCGATGAAGCTGAAGACGTTATCGGGGCCATCAACGAGTTTGTCCGCTCGATGCCGCTCGCCTTGCGATGTCACACCACGCGCGGCGACATTCTCTGCGCCCACAGCCTGCCGGGGACCGCTGTTATGGGCCGATTCGACGCCACCATTCTCGAACGCGATCTCACCCCCGACGACTACGAACCCCGCAAAGGCTCAGCCCACGTCATGGTCTGGGGCCGAAGTTACGACGCTGAGCAACTTGAAGACCTTGTCGAACGGTGGGGGATCACAATGTTCATCCTCGGGCACCAGTATGCCCCCAGCGGCATCGAACTGGTCCCGCCCAACGCGATCATTCTCAACAGCGACCACGATCGCGGGAAGTACCTCGATATTGACCTGTCGAACCCCCCGACGCCCGAACAGTGCCTCTGGCAAGCGCGTTCCCTGGCCTTGTCGCTGGATTGATCGCCCGCAGACCTCGGCTGCCTCGTTCGCGTGGAGAGGCGTTACAACCGTCACAAACCGACCTCGCTGCGACTCTCGAACCGGTTGACAGTGGGAACCCCCCTCCGCAGCGGTCGATGGTGAGATGTGGTGTCGTGCGCCCGGTCCATCATTGCAATGCTCGCAGCCTTCGTGCTCGCTGCATCGACCGTGCGCGCTGAAATGACCGATCCTTTCGCCCAGGTTGGCCAGATGATTCAGGCCGGCGATCTTGCTCGCGCCGACCGCACGCTGCGGCGGCTGGCCGATGATGATCGATATCGTCTTCGCGCTGCTCAGACGCTGCATCAACTGCATCAACGCCGCGACTTCACGCTCCCGCCCGATGAGCGCGCCATCGAACGAGCGATGGCTCGCGTCGGCACGCGCATGCACCGCTACGAGAGCGCGAACTTCGTCGTCCTGTCCGATTGCGATGCCGCCTGGACGCGATCAAAGATCTCTCTCCTTGAACGCACGCGCCATCAATACCTGCGATTCGTCGATCAGATCGGCATGCCGATCCTCCCGTCCGAGTTCAAGCTCCTGTGCGTGATGTTCAGCGATCACGATCAATACTCGCAGTTCGCGTCCAACGAGGACAAAGTCAATGCCCCCTGGGCTGGCGGATACTTCGCGACGCAAGCCAACAGGGTCGTGCTTTTCGATGATCGCCAATCGCCAGCCATCCGACAGGCGCACGCACGACTTGACGCACACGAGACGCAGGTCGCCGAGACGCGTGAGCGAGCCAAGGCCGCGCAGAACTCAGGATGGACCGCCATGGCCGACGCCCTGACCGAGGCCGCAGACCGACTCGAAGCCGATGTCGCCGCCGGGCGTTTGCGCCTCGATGAGCACGCCGAGCGACTGGCCAGCGCCAAGACGATTCACGAAGCCGTCCACCTGCTGGCCTACAACACACGCCTCCAGAGTCTGGGCAAGGTCTATCCCTTCTGGGTCAGCGAAGGGTTGGCGACCGCGTTCGAGACGGCACAACCCGAGCACGCTTTTGGCCCGAGACACCAGTACCACGAGCGTGAAGACTCGTTCGACCGCCTCGTGCGCGAAGGTCGGGCGCTCCCGCTGCGACAGGTCGTTTCGGTTCCTGCCGGGCTCGAAGGCGCGGATGAACTCGGCGATGCCATCTACAGCCAGAGTTACATCCTTTTCACACATCTGGCTCGCACATCGCCCGATGCTCTGCGCCGCTATCTCGAAGAACTCAACAGCGCACCCAGTCGCCAGTTCGACCCGCAGTTTCATGTCGCGCTCTTCGAGAAGCACTTCGGGCGTATCGCCGCTCTCGAACGCACACTCACCCGGGGTCGTGGCACGGCAGGGGTTGCATCCGGGCAACCCTGATCCAACTTCCCAATCGCTGGCACCACTCGCCCGAGTTCAATTCCCGGCGTAGCCTCTTGCCATCACCAGGAGGTTGCGTCCCATGTCGTCTCGCCCATCGCATGCCATGCTGCTCATCGCCCTGCTTGCCGGTACCGCAACCGCACAGGACGCCGTCGAAGCTCCGACCGAGACCAAGCAATCTCCGCTCAGCGTCGCACTGACGCTCAGTGGATCGCACGCCGGCAAAGCCGATTTCGATGACGCCACCGGCAGCCTCTCCATCACGCGACTCGGTGCTGCTCTGGGCATCGGATACAAACTCTCAGACAAAGCTTCCCTTCAGATTGGCATGAGTGCCGAACACTCGCACTACGACTTTTCGAGTTCAACCAATCTCATCGCGGGCACCAGCGAGCCTTTCGACGACATTCTCATCGCACGCTTCTCAGCCGGGCTGGACTTCGCAATCGATGACTCACGCTCGTGGTTCGTCAACGGCTTCATCACCTCCTCTGGCGAAAGCGGGGCCGACTTCGACGACACGATCACCGGCGGGGGAATGGTCGGATACGTTCACACCTTCAACGAGAAACTCACGCTCGGCGTCGGCGTTATCGGCTCCTCACGCCTCGAAGACGACTTTCTTGTCTTCCCTGTCCCCATCATCCGCTGGCAGGTCGCCGAGAAACTCGTCCTCGCGACCGGGCAGGGAGCATCGGTCAGCCTGACGTATCAGCCTTCGCAAACCTGGGCGGTCGGGGTCGAAGGCGGGTGGGAGCGCCGCGAGTTCCGCCTCGACAAGGATGGCCCGGTGCCCTCAGGCATCGCGCTGGATTCGCGCATCCCGCTGGGAGTTTTTGCGCGATTCACACCGAATCAGAACTTCATCATCGGCGGGCGCGTCGGTGCGCACCTCGGCTCGAACCTCGAGATCAGCAACGCCCAAGGCCGAAAAATCGTCGAAGACGATCTCGACCCTGCAATCTACTTCGGGCTCGATCTGACAGTGCGGTTCTGATAGATCCTGCCGCCCCAAGGCCTCAGTCGTTCCTGCGCAGCAACGCCAAGAGGTGAAGCACGCGCAGGTACAGCCAGACCAGCGTCACCATCAGCCCGAACGCGCCATACCACTCCATCCACTTGGGCGCGCCAGTCTGTACGCCATCCTCGATCCTCTTGAAATCGATGATCAATGTCAGGGCTGCCAGAACCACCACGCCCCCTGCGATCAGGATCCCCAGAGGGCCCATTTCGTGCAGGAACGGAACCCCAGCGCCGAGCAACCGCAGGATCCATGTGCTGATCGCCGCCAGGAAGTATCCGATGACCATGATGGAGACCACGCGGACGAACATCGGCGTCGCCCGGATGATGCGCAGCGAATACGCCAGCAACATTGCGCCCGCAATACCGAAGGTCAGCAGCACAGCCTGAAACACGATCGAGTCGCCGATCTGAGCCACCGTACTCGTGCTGCCCGTGCTGCTTGCCTGGCCGCTCGCCCAGGTCTGATACCACATTGAGATCCCGCCGAGTGCCGCTCCCATCAGAATCGCGTACACAGGGCTGAGAAACTGTGCCGAGCGCGGATTGAAGATGATGACCAGCGCGAGGATGAACCCCACGATGAACCCGCCAAAGGTCACCATGCCCAGGAACGGGCCCGCCCATGTCACCGCTGCCAGAGCCGATGCCGCGCACAACCCGAGCAGCACGCCAGTGGCGTTGATCGTGCCTTGCAACGTCATCACGCTGCGGTCCTTCACCCCCGATTCAAGATCCGACCATCGCGCAGGCTGTTGAAAGACACCGAGTGCGGGATTGTTTGATTGAATCATGGTTTCTCCTGAGTGATGAATGCTAAGAGACTGTGCGAGCCGACCCGGACAGGTCAGCCGCCGTCGTGACCCTGCTCCCAGGTGTAGTTGGGAGATTCTTTCGTGATCTTGATATCGTGTGGATGATTCTCGACCCGCGTGGCTGCCGACACACGACAGAACCGTGCATCCGTTCGCAACGCTTCGATCGTCGCGCACCCGCAATACCCCATCGCCGAACGAAGCCCCCCTACAAGTTGATACACAAACTCAGCAAGAGAACCGCGATACGGCACAAGTCCCTCGACCCCTTCGGGGACGAACTTCATCGCGGGCCTGCCCGAAGCGTCCAGCTTGTCCGACTGCCGATATCGGTCGGCCGAACCCTTCATCATGGCGCCTTCCGAACCCATCCCGCGATACGACTTGTAGCGACGCCCGCCCGAGATCACCATCTCGCCTGGGCTTTCATCAAGCCCCGCGAAGAGGCTTCCCAGCATGACCGTGCTCGCGCCTGCGCCGATCGCCTTGGAAATATCACCACTGAGCCTGATCCCGCCGTCGGCAATGACCGGTACGTCCGTTCCCGTCGCTTCCACCCCGCGCACCGCGTTCAGAATGGCTGTGATCTGAGGCACGCCAACGCCCGTCACAACGCGCGTCGTGCAGATAGACCCGGGACCGATGCCCACCTTGATCGCATCTGCCCCCGCGTCGATCAGATCAATCGCAGCCTCGGCCGTCGCAATATTGCCCGCGATGACATCGATCGCGTGCCGCGCCTTGACCTCACGAACCATCCGAAGCACATTCTCCGAATGGCCATGCGCAGTATCAACCACCAGCACATCGACCCCGGCAGCGATCAACGCATCGACACGCTCGTGCTGATCCGGCCCGACCGCAGCACCGCAGATCAATCGCCCGCGGGAATCCGTGCAAGCCTGCGGGAAGCGCGACTGTCGCTCGATATCCCGCATCGTGATCAGCCCCGCCAGATGAAACTTGTCATCGACCAGCAGCAGCTTCTCGACCTTGTTGGCATTGAGAATAACCTCGGCCTGTTCGAGCGTCGTCTGCGGCGGAGCGGTGATGAGCCCCTGCGAAGTCATCACGTCGCCCACCCGCGTGGTTTCATCAACGCCGAACTTCAGATCGCGCCGTGTCAGAATGCCCACCACGCGCCCGCGCGTTCGGATATCACGCGAGCCATCGGTCGTCACCGGAAAGCCCGAGACATGATGCTCGCGCATCAGCGTCTTGGCCCGCCCGATCGTGTCGTCGGGTCCGAGCGTGATCGGATCGCTGATCACCCCATTGGCCGATCGCTTGACCTTCGCCACCTCGCGCGCCTGCGCCTCGGCCGGCATGTTCTTGTGAATGATCCCGACGCCGCCCTCCTGCGCCAGCGCAATGGCCAGCGCGCTCTCCGTCACCGTATCCATCGGGGCCGACACCAGCGGAATGCGGATCTGCACGTTCCGCGTCAGTCGCGTTCGCACATCCGCATCGGCCGGCAGGATCGCGCTCCGCCGCGGCAGCAGCAGAACATCATCAAACGTGATGCCTTCCGCAGCAATCTTGCCAGCAGCCGGATCCGTCAGAAAGTCATCTTGCATTGCCGTCAGTGTACCCATGAGAGAGGGTTCGTCGCGCATCATCCCCTGTCAAGTGCTCGAAGTCCGCAATCTTCTTCGATCCGCCCAAAACCGCCTGTCCTACCCTGTCTCAACACCCACCCTCCTCGCCATGACACGATTCAACAAGGTCCATCTCGCCAAGCCCTCCCTCGACACCGAGTTCCTGCTGACCAATTGCCTAGGCGGGTTCGCCATGGGAACCACCCTCGGCACCCCCACCCGCCGCTATCACAGCCTCCTCGTCGCAGCCACACGCCCCCCGGTCGATCGCGTAGCCACTGTCAGTCAAATCGCCGAGCGCCTCACAATCACCGTTCCCCGCCCAGCAACCGAGCATTGGATCACTCCATTGCACTTTCACGGCTCGCCCGCCCCGACCGCTGCCCCAGGCCTGGCATCCTTCACCCGCGATGCCAACTCATGCATCTGGCGCTACACCTTCCCGGGCGGCATCAGCCTCACCAAAACCCTCACGCTCGCAGCCGAGCGATCCCTCGCCCGCGTCCATTACCGCCTGACCGCCTCAGCAGCCGCTGGTGTGCTCACCCTCCATCCGCTCGTCTGCCTGCGCGACTTTCACAGCCTCAACAATTCCGACGCCTTCAAACTCAGCGCCAACGGCCGAAGCCTCATGATCTCCTCAGCCTCCTCCCATGTCCGCATCGAACACGACCCGGGTCTCTCGCGGCAACCCGCTCGCACCCTGTGGCGGAACGTCTATTACCACCGCGAAGCCGATCGTGGTCAGGACAGCATCGAACACACCCTCGTTCCCGCGACCTATTACATCGAGTTCGACCCTGGAGCCGCGGCCGAAGGCTCGATCTGGATCGTCGCCGACAACGGACCGATCGAGCCTGTCGCTCGCCGCGAGCCGCCCGGTCTCGACGCCGCCCTGAGCGGTCTTGACCCGAGCGAAACACAAGCCCGCACCGCCCTGACGCGCCTCACCGAATCTGCCGACGCCTTCATCGTCCGCCGAGGGCAAGCACCACACTTCGGCACAACCATTCTCGCAGGCTATCCGTGGTTTGCCGACTGGGGCCGCGACACGATGATCGCACTCCCCGGCCTCCTGATCGAAACCGGCCGCCATGCTCAGGCCGCCGCATGTCTTTCGACCTTTGCCCAGCACATCCGCCGCGGCCTGGTCCCCAATCGATTCGACGACTACACGGGCGATGCCCACTACAACACCGTCGATGCTTCACTCTGGTTCATCCACGCCACCACCGAACTCCTCCACCACGCGCCGGACATTCCTGAGCGCCCCGCATTGCTCGAAGCCTGCCTCTCGATCATCAACGCCTACGCAAGCGGCACCGACTTCGGCATCCGCCTCGATTCCGACGGCCTGATCACCGCAGGATCACCCGAATCCCAGTTGACCTGGATGGACGCCCAACGCGACGGCGTGACCTTCACCCCACGCCACGGTAAAGCAGTCGAAATCAACGCCCTGTGGCACCACGCACTCGTTCGACTCGCTCGCCTGACCCAGGGCCCCGACCAGCAACGCCTGATCACGCTCGCCGAATCCTGCCGTGTTGCCTTCGCAGCCTTCATCAACCCCGCCGGAGGCCTCTACGACAGACTCGAGCCAGTGGGCGACATCTTCCACCCCATCACCGAAATCCGTCCCAATCAGATCTTCGCAGCAAGTCTCGAACACAGCCCGCTCGACTCCGACCAGCGCCGAGCCGTCGTCGCAGTGGTGCATGAACACCTGCTCACACCCTTCGGCCTGCGCACGCTCAGCCCCACCGACGCCGCCTATCAACCTCGCTATACCGGTTCACTGTTCGAGCGCGATCGCGCTTACCACAACGGCACCGTCTGGCCCTGGCTCTTGGGTGCGTACGCCGAAGCCGTCCTTCGCAGCGCGACCAGTCCCGCACACCGCTCCGCCGCACGTCAACACTTGCGATCCGTTCTTTGGCCTTTGATTGAACGTATGGATTCAGTCTGCATCGGGCACATCAGCGAAGTGTGCGGCGCTCAGCCACCCTTCCCTCCCGACGGGTGCCCCGCGCAGGCATGGTCAACCGCCGAACTCCTTCGCGCGTGGAGACTCGTCAGCGCGCCAGAACCGGTCTCACTCAGATCCTCGGCCCCGAGTTGAGCAGACGTTCCGCATCGTCCGGCGTCATCGATCCCTCAGCCACATACGCCGCGATTTCTCGCCGCGACTGTTCAACCTGCCGCCTTGCAAGCACCGACTTGACCAGGCCGCCCAGCGACAGCATCGTCACGAACAGCAGCCCGCCCACGATCGCGATCAGCGCGATGTGTTCACCTTCGATATCTGTTGCAAGCGTCCACATGTCCGATCTCCTCGGGTCAGTTTCACTCAATCACCGCACATGCTCTTCGGCTCGGCAGTAAGCAGACGCTCGGCATCGGCCGGGGTCATCGATCCTTCAGCCACATACGCCGCGATCTCGCGACGCGACTGCTCAATAGCAGACCGCTTCACCATCCCCTGCACCGTTGCCATGATGATCCAGACCACAAACACAGCACCGCCGACAACAGCGAAGGAAATTCCCCCCAAGTCCCATGAAGTAGCCAGTGTCAGCATCACCTGCTCCTTTGCTCAGTCCCGGTGCCTCGCTGCAAGAATGCGTTCGCCTTGCTCAGGCGTCATCGATCCTTCAGCGATATATGCTGCAACTTCGCGCCGCGTCCGCTCGCGCGACATGCCCGTCACGATCTTCGACACCGCACTGATCAACGTGCACGAAACAATAGTTCCGGCCACGAGTACCATGAACAAAGTTGATTCCTGTCTCACCATCGTCTCGATCAGGTTGCCCATCGTGTCCTCCTTCGGCTGCCAGCCTTCATTGGGATCCCCAACCCTCGGCTTTCACCCCCCGCCGCATACGAGTATCGCATGACAAGCCCGCCCGATCAAGCCCCTTCCACACACTTCGACCCGACGATCGTTCGTGCCATCCTCGCTGCGTATGCCCAGGGCCTCTTTCCCATGGCCGACCCCGACTCGGGCGAAATCCATTGGTTTGACCCACCCGTTCGTGGCATCATCCCGCTCGATGACTTTCGAATCTCGCGATCGCTTGCCCAGCGCGTCCGCAGCCGCCGCTTCGCCATTACCGCAGACACCGCCTTCGACGCCGTGATCGAAGCGTGCAGCCGGCCTCGCGCTGGCCCCGGCGGAGAGACCTGGATCGACCATCGCATTCGCAACGCATACTCCATGCTCCACCGCGCCGGGCATGCACACTCCGTCGAAGCATGGCTCACCACAGAACAGGGTCCGATACTCGTCGGAGGGCTCTATGGCGTGGCCCTCGGAGGACTCTTCGCTGGCGAATCCATGTTCTCCCGCCCCGACCTCGGAGGCACCGACGCCAGCAAGGTCTGCCTTGTCCACCTCGTTGCTCACCTCCGACGTCGCGGCTACACCCTCCTCGATACTCAGTTCACCAATCCGCACCTTGTCCAATTCGGATGCACCCAAATCACACGCCGCGCATACATGGTTCGATTGCGAGAATCTGTCAATCTTCAATGCGAATGGCAGCCTTTCGTATAATTGAGACTGCAGCAGACACCCTTAAAATCTCCGATGCAGCAAGCTGTCGAGCGGTTACTCAAGTAATGGGTCGCATTCTCCCTTGAGTCAGCCACCTGATACCGACTGATCCAATTTCGCTTGCAGCTCTTCGAGTGCCCTGTTGTAGTGCCTCAGGCCGTCAAGTGTCATGGATCGACTAAGAAAGCGAAACTCGTCGCCAAAGAGTGTGTTGAGCTCACTGCGCACTTCTACATATTCCTCGGCGCCCATAGTCCGCCTGACTCTGTCGAGACTTGTCACGAGCGTGATGCGCTTGACGGACGCTTGTGCGATAAGAGAATTCCGCTCAGCTTCCGTCTTCAGGGCAGCCAGATCCTCAGGCGTGCTCGCCCGCTCCACGACAACCGAGAGGCCATGCCAGAATGAACCTCGCTTGTGATACTCCACAAGATCCACCAGTGCCAGATCGATCGGATACTTATCGATCGTTTGGGTCATCCGGGATTCCATGCTGATTCGATAGTCCCTTCGTTCGTCATCGCACGCCCGCACGATCGCAGTCGCGAACGACTTTGCGTACAACTCGGAGCGAAGCAGGTCGCCGGTTGCACCGGCGAACGCCGCACCCGCTGCCAGTCCTCGAGTCGTTCCGGATGGATCAAGCACCGCTGCCAGCCCGGCGAGTGAATTACGCGCTGTTCCAAGTGAAATCTCCCACATATCCTCCGCAGCGAGTATTGAACTCAAGTGGATGACGGCAATTCGTTCGGAAAGGTGCATCAAGTCCGCGATCAAGCGGTTTCGATCAGTTGTCGATTCTGTCGCACGCCGATACGCGGTTTTCCGAACGTTGAAGGCGTCTTCTATCGCTCGTACCTGTACGGCCTGTTTGACCACACGTTCGGTTGCTTCCCCCTTGTTGATTGTTGCCTGTTCGACCTTTGAGTTGCTCTCGGTCACATCGCTTTGAGCTTTGATTGCCGCACGATTCAGCGATTCAAGCTTCTTTGTGTTTCGAGCCTCAGACTCAAGCGCAAGATTCAGAGCCGTCTGATGCCTCGCAAGCGCGGCTAAGGCTGAAGCATGCTCCGCTTCAGCCCTGCGCAGATCACTGTCTGCGCGGGCTGATTGCCCTCGCACTTCGCTCATAACCAACCGGGCCTGACGCACTTCCTCCGGCGCGACAAAGTTCGCGTCGCGATCTTCCTTGAAGTAATACGACTTCAGATTCACCTCAAGAAACCTCGACTCGCCGGCTTCTGAGCCCTTCACTGTGAGCAAGCTCGGAATGCGATATGCACTGCCGTTTCCACCTTGTTCCCAACTCGAACGCCTTCGCTCCGATGTGTACGAAGCGCTGCATCCGAAACTCGCGAAAATCACAGCCAGCAACGCTCCGGCACAGAAAATCCGCATCCTCATCCCATTTTCCTTTTTCAAATTTGACCTGTCGAGGACCCCCGAGTACCCCGAGGAAAATGTACCGACTTTCTGAGGAGCACGCTCTAGTCAACAGTTCTTGGTGTGGATATCCCTAGTTGTAACTGACCATTCGGCGTAACCTGTATTGAGTCACTTTCAGACGCAGAGGTGACTCACTGGTAGCGCAGGCCTAGTAACCAACATAGGTTGCGTAAAAAAACCGACGCTTTACGTCGGTTCATGGTTCAAGATTCGTGTTGTGCTTCGACTCAGTTCTGCGCCGCAGCCTTGGCCCGGTACTCACGCAGAGGCTGGGGACGCGGTGCGTCCGGGTTCAGCGGGTCCACATGCACCTTGCGCCCGATGAACACCACCTTGCCCTCAGAAACGCTGAACAGCGTGTCGTCCTTGCCGCGGCGAACATTGAACCCAGGCAGGAACTGCGTCCCGCACTGGCGCACGATGATCGCGCCCGGGCGGACATCTTCGCCCCCATAAAGCTTGATCCCGCGATATTGCGGGTTGCTGGTGCGTCCGTTCTTGGTCGAGCCTTGGCCCTTCTTGTGTGCCATATTCAGTGCCTCATCGCACCCGGTCAGGGGCGGAGAGAAGGTTAGCCCCTCCGTTGCCTCTCGTCCAGTTTCCCGCCGCCACAACGCTTACCGCATCACCCAGAGAGACCCGGTCAAGGGCAAAGGCTCAGGCCCGCGCCCCTGCAACATCCCCGGTGTGTCATACGACAACATCAGCGTCTTGCGCAGCATCACCCGCTTGTTCCGCTTTGTCTCCGGGTCACGAACCACGAACGGCTTGTACTCGCCCGAAAGACCAGCCGCGAAAACCTGGATGCCGTCGGTCTCCAGATCATCCGCAGGCCACACAATCAGGCCGTCCCGGGCGTTCTCGATACCCTGGAGTATTTGCCCCAAAATGCTGATCTGATCCTCGAGGTACGGGCTGCGCAACTGCCCCAGCAGATACGCAGTCACCTCCGGCGGAACTTCGCGTCCCGCCCGCCGAATCGCACCCTCAGCCGTCACAAGGTCAAATGAAGGAGCAAAGATCAGATCCTGCCCCGAATAGTTCGTGACCCGATACGTCATGTAAAAATAGTGCCTTGCCGGCTGATTGGGCAACTCCACCCACATCACCCGCAAGGGCCCAGGTTGGAAATCCAGTTCCCACCGCGTCGGAACCGGGTCCGGCTCAGGAGCCAGAGCCACGACCATCGGAAGTTGCAGCGCCAGGATGCACACCAGAACCAGCGACACCAGGCCTGCCCTTCGACCCGAATACCGCGTACTCAACACTGGGAACTTCATCAATGTCCACCGATCTGCCAGTGAGGCTTGAAACTCGATTGCGCTGCCATCAGTCGGGACGATCCCACGCCGTCCGCCCGGTTGCCCTTCGGGTTGATAGTCTAGTGACATGGCGCAGCACGTCAAACCCCACCCCACCAATCCTGCCACGCTGAATCCGATTCGCTGATCCCGCCTCGTTGGTTCGAGCCCATGCCCAACTCTTTACCCATGCACTCCGCCTCCCGAATCCCCGCCCCCCTGGTTGAATCGGCTGCCGAACGCCTCGTGAGCGTTCCTGCGCGCGCTCGGCGGGCAGCCGCCCGACAACTCATCGAGGCCGCCCCGGCACACGGGATAGACCTCTCCCTCCTGTGGGGGGTGGTTGACTGGTCCGCCTCTCCGCCCCGAGTCGCTCAGGTCTGCCTCCTGGTCCCTACTTCAGGGCGCACAGCGATGGTGTACGTCTCCGGCCAGGATGACGCGCCATCCGCTGCCGACCCCGCGACCCAGCACCACAATCGGGTGGATGCCATCACAGCCGCGTTCGCCGAAGTGGACGAACACCTGTCTGATCGGATCCGGTTGTGCCAGACTCTTGTCTCGCCGCGCGAGACGTGGTCGCTCACAGCGTGCCTCGAAGCGGGGATGCAGGAAGTCGCTCAACTGGATTATCTGCGATTGAGGCTTGATTTGGCACACCACGAAGCGGTGGAAGGGGCGATGCCCTCGGGCGTGCGCGTGCGCCCGATCGGGGATCTGAAGATCCCGGCAGAGCGAGACACTCTTGCGCGCGCGCTCGAGCGCAGTTACATCGACACGCTCGACTGCCCCGCGCTCTGCGGCATGCGCGAGACTGGTGACGTGATTCAATCGCACCTTTCAACTGGGCAACACGACCCCGCGCTCTGGTGGGTGATTGAACTGGATGATCAGCCAGAAGGCGCGCTTCTTCTGAGTCCGTTTCCTGACCAGCGCCTTGTTGAGTTGGTGTACGTCGGGTGGTCACCCGTGCTGCGCGGGCGCGGACTAGGCGGAATTCTGATGTCGCGTGCGATCGCATCGGCGCGCAGGACTGGTGCAGTCGAGATGACGTGTGCGGTGGATATGCGCAACGAGCCGGCGTTGCGTCTGTACGACCGATTCGGGTTCGTGCCGATTGATCATCGACACGCGCTGGTGCGCCCGACGCTGGAGACTGCGCGGTGAAGATTGCGTAAATCCTCGGGCGATTGTGTGAAGAAGTCGTGTTGTCCACGCGGTTGTTCACAGGCTTTGGATGGCGACGCGATGCGTCGTGGATAAGAGTTTTTTTTTGGGCGCAAGTTGTTGGTTTTCTAGGCTCTGGACGCGATGTGAATGAGTTTTCGGGAGATGTCCTCGTTGCACGAAGTGCCCGAGTGTACTACGCTGGTCCGGTCGTCGGCCAAGGAGATTTGGGCCGACATGAAGACCTGTTCATTGGATGCGTTGCGAAAGGGCAGCATGCTCCAACAGCATGCTGAGGCGATCATGTGCGCACAAGGCACCACAACAGAACTTCACGCCCGCCAGCAGGCCTGCAGAGGTTTGGCGGGGAGATCGGCGGCATGGATGACGCCACGGATCTCGTGCGACTCCGAGCGGTCTCGGCGGTCGTCTCGTCCCACTCGGTGCTTCGCAAGCGCGACGCACATCGACTCTCCGCCGGAAAGGAGAACAGGGTGGAATCAAGGTCATCCGCTGCAGTGCAAAGTCAACCCTACGAATCAACTCGCGCCGGAGAGCAATCTCCAGGTCGTCAGTCACCGTCCGAACTGGCACACCATCTTCGGGGGCTTTTCAGCCAGGAGGTGGGGCCTGAGCGCTTCGCACGGTTCTTCGATCAACAGACACTTGTTGCGGTGGTTGATGACGCGGTCGATGTGACCGTTCCCAACGATTTCACGCGCGATCTGCTCGAACGGCGATTCGGGTGCGACCTGCGCCGCGTGCTGCGCGATGAATCCGATCGGCGGGGGCGGGCACTGGCGCTGCATTTTCGCGTCGATCGCAGCGCGTTCGGCGGAGGGGGATCAACACCTGCACCGACCGCCAGCGCACGGGCAGAGCCCTTGCGGACACGATCGCGGAGCAACGGGCGGAGCGGTGATCGCTTGGAAGCAAGACACCAGTTCGCGGGGTTCGTTGTGGGTGAGGCCAACAAGGTTGCGTACGCAGCAGCGCGGCGATTGGCGGAAGAAACAGCGATCAGTGCGTGCAGCCCGTTGTTCATTCACGGCGCGTGCGGCCTCGGGAAGACGCACCTGCTTCAGAGCGTGGTCAACCGGTTCAGGGAAGTTCACCCTCGGGGTCGAGTGCTCTATACCACAGCGGAGGCCTTCACGAATGAATTTGTCATGGCCATTCAGTCGGGGTCAATGAACGCGTTTCGTCGGTTGTATCGAAACGTGGACCTTCTCTGCATCGACGACCTGCATTTCGTTGCAGGAAAGGAAGCGACTCAGACTGAACTGCTCCACACGCTCGATGCGATCGGGGTGGGACGGGCGCGCATCGCGATGGCGTCGGACGCCCACCCGCGCGCCATTCGCAAGTTCAGCGACGCTCTGGTTTCCCGTCTGGTGTCGGGCGCGGTGGTGAGGCTTGATGCACCCGATCTGGACCTCCGGACGCGCATTGTCGCCCACATTGCCGAGCGGCGGGGGCTGCATCTGGCCGATGGTGCTGCGCGATTGATCGCAGAGCACGGACACGGGGCGGAAGGGGTTTCGGTGCGTGATGTCGAGGGCGTGCTGACACAGGTCGAAGCGGTCTGGAGGCTGCTGCCCGATCTGGCTTCAAGCGACGGGGGCATCGGGGCAGCGATCGTGCAGAACGCGATGGACATGCGGCGGCAGGGTGGAGGGCGAAGCGTGGGGCGGCGCACAAGACCAATCCCGGTCGAGACAATCATCAGCATCGTGTGCCGGGATCTGGATGTGGAGATGAGTGATTTTCTCGGGAGTGGGCGTCATCGGCGTGTGGTGCTTGCTCGGGCGTTGGTGGTGTATGCAGCCCGCGAGCTGACTACGCGGAGTTATCCGGAGATTGCCTCTGCCATGCGTCGCCCGAACCATTCTTCGGTGGTCAGCGCGTTCACCCGTCTGAATAAGCAGATCGCAGACAAGCAAATTGTGCGCAGCACGGGCAAGTACGACGGACTGACGATGGGGGATCTGGCTGACCGATTGATCGAGCATGTCCGTCGCGAAGCGTCGGCATCGCCCGCGCAAGGGTGATTCCGCTACGATCGCTTGGGACTCAAGGCGACAAAGATGCCAGACCACAGAATGATTCCGCTGAGCAAGCCCGATCTGTCGCAGCGCGAGGAAGATCTGGTCATCGAAGCGATGCGATCGGGCAGGCTTTCGATCGGGCCCATGGTCGAGCGGTTTGAGCAGTTGGTGGCCGAGCGTGTGGGGTGTGGGCACGCGGTTGCGGTCAACAGCGGGACATCGGGGCTGCATCTGGCATTGCTCGCGCTGGGGATCGGGCCTGGGGATGAAGTCATCACGACGCCATTCTCGTTCGTGGCGTCGGCGAACTGCATTTTGTTTGTCGGTGCCAAGCCGGTGTTTGTGGATATTGATCCTCGGTCGCTGAACATGGATCCGCAGGCGCTCGAAGCGGCGATCACGCCGCGCACCAAGGCGGTGCTGGCGGTCGAGACGTTCGGCAATCCGGCGCACATGGACACCTACGCGCGGATCTGCGCCCGGCATGAGATTCACCTGATCGAGGATTGCTGCGAGGCGCTTGGGGTTAAGCATCGGGGGCGTGCAGCGGGGACATTCGGGCGGGTCGGGGTCTTTGGGTTTTATCCGAACAAGCAGATCACGACGGGCGAGGGCGGGATGATCGTGACGGATGACGCGAGGCTTGCGGATTGCTGCCGAAGTTTGCGCAATCAGGGGAGGCCGGTGTCGCAGGTGGCGGGGCAGGCGGCGGGTTCGTGGCTGGCGCATGAACGGATGGGCTTTAACTTCCGACTCAGCGACATCAATGCGGCGGTTGGTGTGGGGCAGATGGAGCGGTTCGATGCGATTGTGTCGGCGCGGCGGAATGTGGCGACGATGTACATGCAGAGGCTGATGGGGGCGTCGCAGGTGGTGCTGCCGACGGTCGAGCCGGAGACGGAGCAGAGTTGGTTTGTGTTCGTGATCCGGCTTGTGACGGGGTATACCGATGTGGAGCGGGATCGGATCATTCAGGGGCTACGGAACCATGATGTGGGTGCGGCTCCGTATTTTCCGTGCATCCATCTGCAGCAGTTTTATCGGGAGAAGTTTGGCTTCAAGACCGGGCAGTTTCCGATTGCCGAATCGGTGAGTCAGAGGACGATTGCGATTCCGTTTTATGGGAGCCTGACGCGGCGTGAGGTGGATCTGGTGGCGCAGACGCTGGAGGTGATGATCGCGCGTGAGCACCTGTCGCGGGCTTGAATGGGCGATTTTGGGTGCTAGACTTGCGACCACGCCTTTTGGGAGGCCGATCATGCCGAATGTGTGTCATTTCACCGGGAAGAAAACCGGATTTGGGAAAAACAGGACGTATCGCGGGCAGAAACTGAGCAAGGGTGGCTTCGGTCTCAAGCCGACGGGCATCACTCGGCGTCAGTTCAAGCCGAACCTTCAGATCGTGCGTGCGGAACTGACCGACGAGAAGGGCGTGACGCGGGTCAAGAAGATCCGTGCTTCGACCAAGGCGATTCGGTCGGGGCTGGTGGTCAAGGCCCTGCGTCGCAAGTATGGATATACCGCTCAGCAGAAGGCTGCGGCGGGGCACTGAGCGAGCGGCTTGAACAAGCAGGAATGAGACGGGCGGCATTGGCTGCCCGTTTTTTCTTGCGACTGCAAGATCGGCGTGCTGCGGGGGGTTGAATAGATTAGACTCTGGTGTAGGGCGGGGCGTTCCGGGATGGATGCTCGTGCCAAGGAGGTTCGCATCGATGCTCTGTGGCGAATGCGGCGAGCGTGAAGCGACAATCCACGAGTTGGTGATTATCGCGGGGAAGGCGATCGAGAAGCACCTGTGCGAAGAGTGCGCAGCGGCGGCAGGACTTGGCGCGGGCTCGCATGTGCCTCTGGAGCAGTTGGTTTCGAGTTTCGTCAAGAATCCTGGTGCCGCGATTGAGGCAGCCAGCGAACTGGCGTGTCCGTATTGCACGTTGAGTTACGCTCGGTTCAAGCAGACGGGATTGCTTGGGTGTGCGGGGTGCTACAAGGCATTTGAGGAGAAGATCGGGCCTCTGATCGAGCGTGCGCATGGTGGCGCGACGCACCATGTGGGCAAGATTCCGCGTGGAGCGATGGCGCGGAGTCGCGAGGGCGGGATGGAACGGCTTGAATCGCTGCTGGGGAGTATGGAAGAGCGAGTACGGCGGATGAACGAGTTGCGCAAGCAGCTTGCGGACGCGGTGCAGGCTGAGCAGTATGAACGGGCGGCGTCGCTTCGAGATGAGATTCGCAAGTTGAGCGAGATGGAATCGCCGCCTGCGAGTCTGGGGGAGTGAGGCGTGATGGTTGGTTCGATGGGGTCTGAGGGAAACTCGCGTCCGGTGTATGGGTCGCCGACGGAGTGGCTGCGCGGCGACGGCCCGGGGTGTGATGTGGTGTTCTCGTCGCGGGTGAGGTTGGCGCGGAATCTGGCTGCGCATCGTTTTGTGCCTCAGGCCGATCGGGTGCAGCGAGGTCAGACGCTTGATATCTGTCGGCGTGCGATCGAGCAGGTCGGGCCTCTGATGTGGGTCGATGTACATCGTGCGGGCGAGGTTGAGCGGCAGTTGCTCGTTGAGCGTCAGTTGATGAGTCGGCAGCACGCACGGGGCAAACTTGCAGGCGGGATCGGGGGCCCGGATGAACCGCGCGGGTTGGCGGCTTCGCTGCCCGATGAGCAACTCTCGATCATGGTCAATGAAGAGGATCACCTGCGGATTCAGGTCATGCGGTCGGGGCTGGCGCTGGCGAGCGCTCTGGCTGCGGTCGATGTGATTGATGATCGCCTGGAGCGCACGCTGGAGTATGCGTTCAGTCCTCGATTCGGGTATCTGACGGCGTGTCCGACGAATGTGGGCACGGGCATTCGATTCAGCGTGATGCTGCACCTGCCGGGGCTCAAGATGCTTGGCGAGATTGACAAGGTCAAGCGTGCGGCTGAGGACATGTCTCTGGCGGTGCGCGGGTTCTATGGCGAGGGGACCGAGGCGGTGGGCGATTTGTATCAGATCTCGAATCAGACAACGCTGGGCAAGACCGAGCAGGTGCTGTTGCAGGAGATGGAGTCGGAGATTGTGCCCAAGGTGATTGATTACGAGCGGCATGCGCGACGCGTGCTCGTTGAGAAGCGGCGTGCGACGACGATTGATCGGGTGTATCGCTCGCTGGGGATACTCAAGTACGCGCGTCTGATTGCGACCGATGAGGCGATGGAACATCTGAGCCTTGTGCGCATGGGGGTGGTGCTGGGGCTGCTTCAGGGGGTTGATGTCCGGGCGGTGAACATGATGTTTCTGATGGTGCAGCAGGCGCACCTGCAGCAGCACAGCGGGCGGGAACTCACGCAACATGAACGACGGACCGCGCGGGCGAATCTGTTGCGCGAGCGCGCGAGCGCGATCGGGTGAGTGGCGATGGACCCTTGGGCTGAATGTGCTGAACAGGGCAAGTTTGTCTGGCCTCCGAAACGAGCGACGGAGGTGGTGGTCGAGGAGCCGCGGGGCGAATCGCGGTGGGGGCTGGGAGATGCGATCGAGACTGAGTTGCTGGGGCGTGTCGGGTTGACGTTGGGAGTGAGGGCGAGGGTCGAAGGGTGGGTGCGTGATGCGCGATCGTCGTACTGCCCGAGGTGTGCCGGCTCGGTGGGGCCGTATGAAGCTGATGGAGAGGGGTGCGGCTCGTGCCGAAGGCAGAGATTGCCCTGGGAGCGGGCGATCAGGCTTGGGACTTTTGATGGTGTGCTGCGTGATGCGGTACTGGATCTGAAGTTTCGACGATGGCGGCAGGCGGGGAAGGACCTGGGGCGGGAGTTGGGAAGGGCTATTGCGGAGGAACTGGAGCGGGCGCAGGTTTTGGCGTCGGAGGCGGTGTTGGTTCCTGTGCCCACACACTGGAGGCGGCGGGTGATGCGTGGGGTGGATCACACGCTGATCGTTGGATGTGCAGCGGGGAAGGTGGCAGGGGTGAGGGTTAGGCGGGAGTTGAGCCGAAGATATGGGCCCAGTCAGGTGGATGTGGGGGCGAGCCAGAGGCGGGCAAATGTTGCGGGGGTGTTTCGCGGGCGCTCGGGGGGTGGCGTTGGGCTGAGGGGGAAAGGACCGGAGCGTGAGGTGACGATTGTGGTGGATGATGTGCGGACGACGGGGGCGACGCTGAGGGCTGCGTGTCGGGCGTTGCGGGAATCGGGGAATACGGGTCGGATTTGGGTTGCGTCGGCCGGGGTGACGCGGATGCGTGGGCGTCGGGAGAGGGATGTGGAGGGGTTGGGGTCGGTTCCGATTGGATTGGGGGGAGAAAATCGTATGAATAGGACGGAAGGGGATTGACTGGAATGGATGACGCGCTACACTATCCCCCGCCACTCGTCGCGGCTTGGATCGTGACGGGTTGGGGTTTGAATCGGTCTTGAGGGGTTCGTTCTGGCGTGATGCTTAGGATTGAACCGCGCTCTTTGGCAAGTGAACAGTTGGGTCCGCCGCGAGAATGTGCGGCGTCGAGACGGTCCACGACCGTGCCTCAGCCGGAGGCGTTCGACGTCGAAACAAACGGCCACTCGGAGTCACAGCTCCGTAGTGTCTGGCATTCTCGTGTGGATCAGCCCTGGCCGATCTTCGGATCGGTCAAGAGATCATTTGAGTGCTAGAGAATAGCAAGGCGCGAAAGCGCCATGTCCGAGGGGTAGTTCCTTCGGACAGACCGGCCCCGCAACGCCCCACAGAGATGTGGGCACGTGTGGGGTAGCCGGATCAACATCATTGATAAGAGCCGGGCGCAAGTCCGGATCGATGAACATCAATTGAAGAGTTTGATTCTGGCTCAGAGTGAACGCTGGCGGCATGGCTAAAACATGCAAGTCGAACGAATCCTTCGGGATGAGTGGCGAAAGGGCGAGTAATGCGATCGAACGTACCTCGAGGCTGGGGATAGCTGTGGGAAACTGCAGGTAATACCCAATGTGCTCTTTGGAGGAAAGGTTTACCACCTTGAGAGCGGCGATCGTCCTATCAGGTAGTTGGCGGGGTAAAGGCCCACCAAGCCGAAGACGGGTAGCGGGTGTGAGAGCACGACCCGCCGCATCGGGACTGAGACACTGCCCGGACTCCTACGGGAGGCTGCAGTAACGAATCTTCCGCAATGGGCGAAAGCCTGACGGAGCAATGCCGCGTGCAGGATGAAGCATCTTCGATGTGTAAACTGCTGTCAGGGTCTAGGAACAATGACCAGACTCAGAGGAAGGGCCGGCTAATTCCGTGCCAGCAGCCGCGGTAATACGGAAGGCCCGAGCGTTACTCGGAATCACTGGGCTTAAAGGGTGCGCAGGCGGATTGGCAGGCATCTCGTGAAAGCCCCCGGCTCAACCGGGGAATTGCGGGGTGAACCGCCAGTCTTGAGGCATGTAGGGGTCAGTGGAACCATGGGTGGAGCGGTGAAATGCGTAGATATCCATGGGAACGCCAATGGCGAAGGCAACTGACTGGGCATGTCCTGACGCTCAGGCACGAAAGCGTGGGGAGCAAACGGGATTAGATACCCCGGTAGTCCACGCCGTAAACGATGTGCACTAGGTCGGGGGGGCTCTCACGCCCTCTCGGCCGCAGGAAAACCATTAAGTGCACCGCCTGGGGAGTACGGTCGCAAGGCTAAAACTCAAAGAAATTGACGGGGGCTCACACAAGCGGTGGAGCATGTTGCTTAATTCGAGGCAACGCGAAGAACCTTACCTGGGCTTGACATGCATGGATTAACCTTTCGAAAGATTGGCCACACCCTTTGGGTGGAACATGCACAGGTGCTGCATGGCTGTCGTCAGCTCGTGCTGTGAAGTGTCGGGTTAAGTCCCTTAACGAGCGCAACCCCTATCGTTAGTTGCTAACGCGTCATGGCGAGTACTCTAGCGAGACTGCCGGTGTCAAACCGGAGGAAGGTGGGGATGACGTCAAGTCCTCATGGCCCTTACGTCCAGGGATGCAAACGTGCTACAATGGTGTGGACAGAGCGATGCAATGCCGCGAGGTGGAGCAAATCGCAAAAACCACACCCCAGTTCGGATTGCAGGCTGCAACTCGCCTGCATGAAGTCGGAATCGCTAGTAATCGGAGATCAGCTACGCTCCGGTGAATATGTTCCTGAGCCTTGTACACACCGCCCGTCACGTCATGGGAGCCGGGAGCGCCCGAAGTCACGCCGTTTCAGGCGTGCCTACGGCGAGATCGGTGACTGGGACGAAGTCGTAACAAGGTAGCCGTAGGAGAACCTGCGGCTGGATCACCTCCTTTCTAAGGGATTTCCTTAGACCTGGCTGAACGCCGACCAAGATTGGAAGGCGTCGCAGAGAAATCTGCACCAGGATTCGTGAGTACACTCTCGCCCGCAACACAACGCTGACGTGTCATGACAGTCAGCGATGCGGATAGTCACGCGGCAACGCGTGACGAAGACGGACCCAACTGTTCACTGGCCATTGAGCCACATCATGTGCTCTTTGTCCAGCGCCCGGCCAAAACGCCGGGCGTTGTGCATTTTTGTCTTCGAGCCGCCTGCCTGTATACTCCGCTGATGCTGCTCATCGGGTGTGTGTTGCTCGGGGTTGGTGTGATTTTGCTTGTGGCGAGTGTGCGCGGGCGGGTGACTGTGCGGGGCGAGTTCTGCCGCGGGTGTCGGTTCGATCTGGCGGGCACACCGACCGTTCCGGATCGCCGGTGTCCCGAGTGCGGGCGTGAAATCACGGCGATCGGTTCGACGCGGCCGGTGCTGAGGCGGGTGAGCCGCGGGGGCGTGGTCGCGGCGGCGGTGGTGCTGCTGCTGGGTTCGCTGCTGATGGCTGCGGCGCTGGGGGTCCGCAATGTGCGTCTGCTGGCGCTGCTGCCGGATGGGACAGTCGTGATGCTGGCCGAGCGCGGCGTGGACGAGGCTGTGGGGGAGCTGGCCGCGCGAAGCCTGCGTTCGACGCCGATGTCGGCCGAGCACTGGAAGCGGGCGATTGATCTGGCCCTCGCGCACCAGGCCGATGAGAGCATCGCGTGGGATCCGCGCTATGGCGACGTGCTGGCGGCGGCGGCGCAGGGGCGTCAGATGGACGAGGAGCAGCTGCGGGCGTATTTCGAGCAGGGAATGCGCGACACGGTGGTGATCCGGTCGCGCGTCAGTGCGCGCGATGTCGAGGTGCCGTATCTGATTGCGAACACGCTCGATCGGATGAGCGTGCAACTGAGTTCGCAGCATCTTTCGGCCCTTGGGTTGCAGGCCAATCGGCACCGGTTTTCGAGCGGGGTGGTGGGGCAGGAGGCGACGGCGGTGCGGCGCGGCGGGTCAACAACGGGGTTGTGGCTGCCGGCGGGCGGTTCGTCGGCGACGGGGAGTGTGAGCAGTGCGATCCCGGTGACATCGGAGGCGTGGGCGGGGGGCGATGAGGTGCGGCTGTATGTCGAGTACGACATCACGATTGAGCGGCCGGGGGGCGGGGCGCTGGTATCGCTGGGCACGCGGCGGCATGAGCAGGTGGTGCGGCTGCTGCCGCCGGGGACGCCGGTGGTCGAGTTCATCAAGGATGCGACGCTGGCGCGGGCGGTGCAGGCGGCAGCGGGGATGAGCCATATCGAGGTGGTGCCGATCGATCTTGAGGATCTGCCGCGCTATGGCGTTGAGGTGGTCAAGTTCTGGCAGAGGTTCGATGGGGTGCCCGCACCGATCGCGGGTCGGCTGTTCGTGCTCCACGATGGCGTCGAGACGGAAGTGGTGCGGTTTTCGTCGGAGGGCGGCAGGCAGGGCGGGCATATCTATGGCCAGCAGTGGTCTGTAACCCATGATGGTGCGGCCGAGGCGGCGGCGCTGGCGTCGCGGTGGGCCGATGCGGGCCGGGTGGATGTGATCTTCAGGCCCGACCCGCGCGTGGGCGAGAATCACGCGCTGCTCGACACGGTGCTCGATGTCACGCTCGTGTTCGAGGGGGTGGAGGTGGTGCGGGTGGAGGTGCCGTCGAGCAGTTCGCCGGGGAACTATCGGCCCGCGCGGGTCGATGAGTGAAGCCCGCCACGGCGGCTGTTGCGGCGCGGGCGGCGGCTGGCGCGGCTGCTGCGTCAGCTCCAGGGCTGGCCGTCCCAGCCGAGCAGATCCCAGAGCTGCTGATTGAACTCGGCGTAATAGTCGCTGAGCATCGCGCGCGTCTGCGGCGAGATGACGTCGGTGTCCGTGCTCTGGCCCTTGACCTCGTCGGTGCGGGCAAAAGTGTGCGGCCGCAGGCCGAGCCAGTCGAGCACGCGGGTGAGCTCGGCGTTGGGATCGCGCTTGAACGCCTCGAACCGGATGACGTGGACCTGCTCGCGGGGGAAGATGTCGAGGATGCGGCGGAGGCACGGGGCGTAGAGGCCGCGCTCGATGATGCTGTTGGTTTCGCCGCCGGGCTTGAAGAGGTTCTTCCACTGGCCGCGGTTGGAAAACTTCGCGGCTTCCTCGGCCTCGTGCTGTTCGATGCGGATCATCTCGTCGAAAGTCTTGTCGCGTTTCTCGGGCGGGGTGTAGGTGTACGAGGATCGCGCGCGGTCGATGGGGTTGCGGAGGATGAAGAGCAGTCTGGCGTCGGGCAGGTGGTGGCGGATGTTGTGCATGAGGTGGGGGTAGTAGATCGCGTAGCGGACCGACACGCCGATGTACGGGTGTCTGCCGCGCACACGCTCACAGCAGGCGTCATAGGCCTCGAGCGCCCCGGCCCGGTGCGAGTGGGCGACGAAGGGGCTGTTGAAGGGCAGGCCGACGTCTTCGCCGCCGACGGGCTCGAAGTCCTTGCCGACGAGCATGGCGATGTCGGGGTGTTCCATGAGGTAGTAGCGGAGCGAACTGGTGCCGCTGCGGGGCGCCCCGGCGAGAATGAGGTTCGGCCGCGTCGCGTTGCTGCCGGTGCCGCTTGCCTCGGGCCTGGGCTGGACTTCGGTTGCGCGTCCGGACAGTTTGCTCAGCAGTCCCATGCGTCTCTCCGTGGTTCGGGTGCGGGCGTGGCCGCGTGTGCGCTCAACAGTAGCGCGGCCGCTTCGTCGACCGGCGCGAAGCGCACGCTGGTCTGGTTGTAGCGCGTCTCGACGAGCGCGCCGCCGATGGGCGCAAACCACTGTCCCGCCGCATCGCGGGCCCGCAGCAGCATGACGGGCCGGTTGATCCCGTCGAAGGCGAACCAGCCCCGCTTGTCGGGAGTGCTCGAGCGCTGGCCTCGGCCGTCTGGGTCGCTGCACACGACGCTCCAGTCGCGGGCGCCCGTCGGCACCGAGCCCAGAATGACGGTGCCGCGTCGCGGGGCGTCGGGCTGAGCGGGGCTGGGGCGGATGAAGGCGGCCTCGGCGATGGCGCATCTGCCGCGTGACACGAGGCTGATGCGGGCGATCGCGCGCGTCGGCAGCGGGCCGCCCGGTGTGGCTCCCTCGGCCCAGGTCAGATCCCACAGGGGGACAGCGATGCGTGCATCGCGCGCGACGGGTTCGGCCCGCTGTGCTGTCAGAGCGTCGAGTCCGGCGATGATTTCCGCATCGCCCCACGCAAAGCGTCCGCCGTCGCGCGTCTCGACGAGCCACGCCAGGGCGGCATCGGCCGATCGGGCCTGCATCGTGTAGACAAAAGCCTGGGCGCCGCGGGCGTCGAGCCAGCGCGGCTCGAACGAGACGCTCCCCGTCCCTTCGAGCATGAGCTGTCCCCCACCGGGCCCGGTCTCGAAGCGGGCCTGCACGCCAACGCCGCGGGCGTGCGCATCGGGCCGGGCGAGCGGATCGACGTGATCGAACACCACGTCGCGCATCGTCGAAGGCATCAGCGTGACCCAGCGGCCGTCGGCAGCCTCAAAGCGGGCCAGATCCGCAACATCGGTCTGGTCGATCGCGACGCGTGCCGCCCGCAGGTCTGCGACGCGCACGCTCAGCCCCCAGGTCTGGCTGATCGACACGGGCATCATGCAGCCGAGGGTCGCATCGGGCCATGAGCGGATGCGGACGCGACTGGGCCCCTCGCGCTCGACGTGCGGCGCGACGGCCTGCATGAGCATCGCGTGCTCGCACAGCACGGTGGCGCGCGTGAACCAGCAGCGGTGTTTCGGGGCGACCGTGCCCGAGATGTTGGCGTGGCGATCCTGCAGTTCGTGCAGGGCGCCCGCGTCAAGATAGGGACTGGGAGGTTCGCTCAGGGGCGCGAAGGAGCCGAGATGGGTGTAGATCGGCCAGTGATCGCCCGGTTTTTCGTCCATCAGGGCAAAGAGTCGCCTGAGCCGGTGGCCGAAACTCGGGGCCCGCGTCGGTTTGAGCACCGGATCGTTCGAATCGACCCCGGCGGGCAGCGTGGGCATCGTGCGGCGGCAGATGTACACCCCCGAACCGTCGCGCACCAGCGAGGGCGCGACGACATCGGTCGCGTCGTAACTGCAATCCGGCGAGCCTGATGACCCAGCCGCGCGCAGTCTCAGAAGTCAGCCGGGCCTCGGCCTCGGTCTTGGCAGCGTGGACCGACAGCGACTTGTCGTTGAGAAAGCAGTAGCCCGAGTGCTCCGTGATGAGGCTGGTGCGCACATTCCAGCGCTGGTCCAGATCCGCCAGCACGCCCAGGATCAGTTCGGGCACGGCGTTGAAGACCGCGATCGCCCGCAGGCCCGCGGCCGCCTCGGCGGTGGTGCAGTGCACGCGGATCGCGCGCGTCAGCCACAGGTGCGTCAGCGCCGCGCCGGCTTCGGGCGGCTGCGGCGGCAGCAGCACGGCGGTGGTTTCATCGTCGCTGCCCAGCGTGATGGCGGCCTCGCGCTCTGGCGTCGCGCGGGCAAAGGCAATCGCGTCCTGATGGTCGCTTGCGCTCGATGCTCCGATGACTCCGCTGGTGGCTTCAGCGGGCCCGACGACGCCGAGTCCGGCCAGGCGCATCTCCGTCGTGCGGAAGTGGCCCTGGCGCTCAAGCGTCGGCACGGCGAAGACGGCGTCGGTCCCTTCGACGCTGGTCCGCTCGAGCCAGACCATCCGCGGGCCGCAGGGCATGAAACTGTGGAAGTGGTCGAAGCGTCCACGCAGGAAGCCCGCGATCATCTCGCGATAGGAGAACACGGTGTCGAGATCCTTGTCCGTCCAGGCGTCCGGCTCGCCGCACGGATGCAGCACGCCCAGCCCGCGATAGCCCACGATGACGGCGTCGGCGGCGGTATTGCCGATCAGACGCGGCGTGGCCGTGCGGCCAAAGAGCCACGCCGAATCGCCAAAGTCCAGGCCCAGTTGGTCGATGAGCTGGCCGTGATAGGCATCGCAGCGGCTGCGGTCGCTGTCGTCGATGTCGCTGAGAATCGCTACGACGTGCGAAAACGGCGGCGGCAGGGGGCGCAGGCCTGCGGCCTCGAGGGCGGCAGCGTGGGCGGCTTTGCCCGCCGGGCCGGGGACGTTCTGGTGCGAAAAGGGCTCGGCAAAGGCAAGCATGGTCTCGGCGGCCTCGGGGCCGAGCACGGGGGCGAGGTCGGTGGCGGGGGCCGATGGATCGGGCACGGGGTTCTCCGTAGCGGCGGTTCCTGGCGCGAGCAGCCGCTCCGCCCGCCGCTTGAAGCATACTCCGTCAGCGGCGTTGGCCCACGGGCCAGCGGCGTTGGCCCTCGATCGTGGCCATGCAGAGCCATGGCTACGGCACCCGGCATTTGTGTTTCGATTGTCTTCCCGCCCGGTCCGGCTGTCTTGCCGCTTGGCGCGGCCGCTGCCGCTAGGCCAGCCAGCCCAAGGCCCGCAGATCGGCGATCGGTTCGTCGAACGAGCAACTGCCGTACGAGAGCGCAAAAGTGTCGCGGGCCAGGGCGAGTTCATCCAGGTCCAGCGCGCGCCCCCGCCACGAGACCGAGGCCGGGCCAACCGCGAACGCCGCCGCGTCGCGCTCCTCGAGCACGGCCAGCGCCTCCTCGGGCTCGATCGCGCGGGCATGCAGCAGGGCCGCGGCCATGAAGACGTTGATGAACCCGTGCTGGATCGCGCGCGGCGGGTCTGGCTCGTAGGTCAACGCCTGCTCGGCGCGGATCGGGTGGTGCAGCCCCGCGGTGGCCTTGAAAGGCACCTCGGCGACGGCGCACGCGACCAGAAACGCCGCGATGCGCGAGGCGGGCGGGATCGCTTCGGGCACCAGGCCGCCGCAGCGGATCTTGGCCGCGGCATCGGAGCCGGCCAGCGCGGCGATGAACCCCCGCGGATCATCGACCGGCGGCAGTTCGAAGAACGGCAGCACGTCATCGGGGATGATGTCGAGCGCGGTGTCGATGTCGTCAGGCGTTTCGATCTTCAGTTCGAGCGCATCGGCCAGCGCCAGCCCCTGATCCTCGCGGGCGTGGCGGGCATTGAAGGCGTCGATCGCGTCGAGCGCGACATCGAGCGGCTGATCGATCGTCACGCTCACCCGCCACGGCGGCAGATCATCGGCCATCTCGCGGTAACCACTGGTGGCATACGTCCCCGGCATCAGCAGCGCGGCCGAACGCGAGAACAGCTCGAGCCGGCTGGCCGGACAGATGAAACGTCCAAGCGCAAACGCCTCGGTCGCGCGTTTCTGGCGGGCGTGCTGCTCGATCGCCGCGCCCAGTTCGAGCGCTGCTGGCGGAAACAGCGACGCATCGTCGATCAGGCCTTCGAGCAGCGTGCGCAGGGACTG
The DNA here is from genome assembly GCA_019636795.1 of Phycisphaeraceae bacterium. NCBI lineage: Bacteria > Pseudomonadati > Planctomycetota > Phycisphaerae > Phycisphaerales > Phycisphaeraceae > Phycisphaeraceae bacterium. The sequence continues at coordinate 230,985 of JAHBWW010000002.1, read as the reverse complement.
GTGCAGCATCAGGTTTCCTCGCGATTCGTCGGGGGACGCTGGCCGCGGCGGAGCAAAGGCTCCCAGGCGAGCATGCTCTGGCGCGGCTTGCGGGCGGGGTTGAGAAAATCGCGCGTGCAGCGCTCAAACAACGCGTGGCGGCGGGCGTTGATGATGCCCCCGTCGCAGTGGCCGAAGGGGACGACGAAGCGCCACTTGCGGCCGATATCAGAGCCAAGGGCGTTGTAGACCGCCGCCGCCGCCGGGGCGGGCGCGACGTCGTCACGCTCGGCCAGCATGCACAGCACGCGGCAGCGCACGTTCTGAGCGTGGATGACGGGGTCGGCCAGACGCAGGCGGTCGAGCAGTAGGTCGCGGCGCGATGCATGGGCGCGAAGCAGGGCCTCGATCTCGGCGCCGGTGCCGCGCGACGGGGCGCGATGCAGTTGACGCCAGCTCCAGTCGGCGAGCGTGGGAAGTGCGACCACGAGGCGTTCGACGATCGACTCGTGCGGCAGCTGGCCCATGAGTTTGGCCGTGGCGATGATCGCCAGCGTCGCCCCGAGACAGTGGCCCTTGAGAAAGAGTTCGGCGTCGGGGGTTGCGTGCTCGATGAGATAGTTGCGCAGGGCCCGGCAGGCATCGACGACATCCGCGGCCGCGTGCGGCAGCACCCATGACGCGGCCCCGCTCAGGCCGTCGGCGGGATCATCGAGCCCGCAGGTGATCCAGCCCGACGCCCCGCCGCCGCCGCCGGGCGGGATGCCGGGAGTATCAAGCCGCGAGCCCGCAAAGCCGCGCACCCGCACGAGCAGGACGGCCAGCCCCTCGGTGACCAGATCCATCTCCTCGCGCGCCTGCTCGGCGAGCGTCGGGACGTCCTCGTAGCCGTGGAGAATGACCACGCCGCCGCGCGGTGGCTGCTGGGGCAGCACGAGCCGGCAGCCGATGCGCACGTGGTGGTAGCTCTCGAACTCGTGCGTGGCGCCCGGGTCGCTCGGATCGGGGGTGGCGCGCTCGCGCAGCACCGGCCGCGACGCGATGACGGCTTTCCACCACTGGTTCCAGAAGGGCTTGTGCAGCATCGCGCGCGTCGGATCGCCGACGCGGGCCAGCGCTTCTTCAGCGCCCATGCCGTAGTCGTCGGGTTCGATCACGTGCCGGGCTCCGCGGCGCTGGCTTCCTTGCGATCCATGACTTCCTTGGCGTATGCCAGCGCGAAGTTCTCCATGCTGAATGAGGCAAGCCACAACTGGCTCGACGGGCGGCTCTCGCCCTCGATCGCGGCCCCGCGCTGGCTGGTCCACATGAGCAGTTTTCCGTCGTGGCTGAACACCGGCAGGCCATCAAACCCGTCGGCATTGGTCAGACGCACCTTGATCGGATCGGGCACAGAGCCACGCGCGTCGATGATGAAGACTTCGTAGTTGTGCTGCTCGGGAGCGGCTTCGTTGGTTGAATAGACCAGCAGCGCGCCCGACGGATGCCAGTAGGGGGCCCAGTTGACGAACTCGTTGTCGGTGACGGCTGCTTCGCGCTCGATGCCCGTGATCTGCCCGGATTCGTCGAACACAAGATCGGCGACGAACAGTTGCAGCAGGTTGTTGCCCTTGCGGTCGCTGCGGTAGGTGATGCGCTTGCCGTTGGGCGAGAAGAACGGGCCGCCGTCGTAGCCGGGTGCGACCACCAGCGGGATCGACACGCCGGCGTCAAGATCGCGGACGTAGATGTCAGGGTCGCCCGTCTCGACATCGACCTGGGTATAGAGCAGCCACTTGCCGTCGGGTGACCATGAGCCTTCAGCGTCGTAGCCTGGGCGCGACCAGAGCGCGTCGGTGATCGGCTGAATAGATTCGGTGCGCGATGGATCGACAATCGCGGGCACCACGCCTGAGACGATCTGCGTCTCCTCAGGAAACTGCCAGCGGTAACGCCCGGTGTCGCGCTGGTAGCCGGCGCGGTCGGGTGCCGTCGGTGGCACGATCGTCGAGCCGAAGAGCACCCGACCCGGCTCGCTCGGATGGAACCAGCCGCAGGTGTTGGCAGAGCCGGTTTTGCTGATCTGGATCACGTCGCCAAGCCCGGTGACGCGGCCGTCGGCATCGCGCGTGAGCGGGGCGACGTACATTTCATAGTGTTCGCCCGGCTCGGAATCCTCGGGTGGACGGGGAACAGCCTGAAAGATGATCCAGGTCATGTCGGGGTTGAAATAGGCTTCACCAGCGCGGACGAACTGCTGTGGGAAGGTGAGTTGAATGTGATCGGTGAGAATCGGTGCTTCGTGCACCTTCCAGTCGGGTTCAATCAGGGCGGGCGAGAATGCCAGAAGTGTCCAGAACATGGGGTCTCCTCACGGTGTGCAGTTGTCCCGATGGGCACGAGGCCCCGTTGTGAACGGTAGCCCGCTGGAGCCAGCGAAGATCCGTGTTGTGAGCGTGTTTGATCGATTCGTCGTGATCGACAAGCCCGCGGGGCTTCTGAGCGTGCCGGGCGTCGGGCCGGAAAATCAGGATTGCGCGGCGTGTCAGGTGTGTGCGACCTTCCCGCACGCGACCGGGCCATTGGTGTGCCATCGCCTCGATCAGGCCACCAGCGGGCTGATGGTCTTTGCGCTCGATGTCGAGGCACAGAAACTCATCTCGCTTCAGTTCCAGCGGCAGGGCGTTGAGAAGTGCTACGAGGCGCTCCTGCGGGGGACGCCTTCGCGGCAGGAAGGGTGCGTTGAGTTGCCGCTGCGTGCCGATTGGCCCAATCGCCCTCGGCAGATGGTTGACGTGGTCGATGGCCGACCGGCGCGAACGCTGTGGCGCGCCATCGAATCAGGAGTAGAAGGCACAACGCGGGTCGAGTTTCGGCCAACCACCGGCAAGACGCATCAGTTGCGATTGCACGCAGCCACGCCCGAAGCGCAAGGCGGCATCGGATGTCCGATTGTCGGCGATGAACTTTATGATCCGCAGCATCCGGCCCCGAGGCTCATGCTGCACGCGACGCGATTGAGGCTGAGTGACCCAGACACACTTCGTCGCGTCGAGTTTGTCAGTGTCTGTCCGTTTTGAGCCGGATGCAGGCATCCGGACGAGGCGCGTCCGAGCCGATCAGACAACCCGGGTTGCGTGCGCTGGCGTGCGGTCGCTCAGTCCGATCCGCACCATCAACAATGCGAGCTCCTGAGCATCACGCTCGCTGAACGCGCTGACTTCGAAGCTGTCGGCATCAAGCACGCCCCAGCACGCGCCATCTGCTCCAAACAACGGCACGACGACTTCCGAAAGGTCTCGCGGGTCGCATGCGATATAGCCATCGCCGAGAAGGCGGACATCGTGCACGACCAGGCTTTGCTCATTGCGCCACGATTGCCCGCACGCGCCATGCAGACCGATGGGCGAGCACGCGGGCTTGTCGCGGCACGGACCGAGCACCATTGTGTCGGAAGTCGCATCCTTCAGGTAAAAGCCGACCCACGACACACCGGTCGGTGCCAGCGCATTCCACAAGACATCAGCAGCGGCGCGCATCAAGGGAGACCGATCGCGCGGAGCATCTTTAAGCGCTATCGCGGCATAATCACGTGCCGCATGCATGGATCAGAGTGTTGCGGAGGTGTACGGGAGCAAGCCCATGAAACGAGCACGCTTGATGGCCTGTGCCACCATCTTCTGCTCGCGGGCAGAGGTGCCCAGTCGCTTGCGGCTGTGAATCTTGCCGTTGGGGCTCATCGCGCGGCGAAGGGTCTCGACATCCTTCCAATCGACAAATAGCATGCCATTGGCGCTGGTCTTGGCGATTTTGGTCGGGGGCATAGGCGAAAAACGATTGAATCGACTCATGAAAGCACTCCGTCATGGACTGTTTCGGCCTGGGCATCGGCCCGGCGACGGTGAAAACAGAAGGAAAATGTATGCGGCCAAGTGTTCAGTGTCCAGATGACGCACTTTGAGCAGGCCCAGCTGCCGAACGCCGACCCTTACGAAATCCATCCAGTCCAATCAGGCCCCCGCCCCTTGCGACCAGAATCAGGGCGATGAGCAGGAGGGCTGCATTGCGCCAGATGTGGCAGATCGAGATGGACCCGGTGCAAGGCCATTCATACTTGCCAAAACACCCGCAACGAACTTCAAGATCGCGTTGCAACACTGACGCGATGCCGATGGTGAAGACCGCCAGTTGTGCCAAAGCCGCGACTGCAGCCGGCCTCGACCACAAACCTAGCACCAGCAAAACCCCTGAGAACAGTTCAAGCCAAGGAATGGTGTACGCGGTCAGCATTGCCAGGTGCTCGACCTTGTCGAGGTCGAAGATCTGGAATGCCTTGACCGAGTTCCCGAACTCCTGCACATTGCGCAGTTTCATGAAGGCGCTGAAGCAGAACAAACCACCGAGCCCCAGGCGAAGTGGCGTGAGCAACAGGACGTCGAGCACTCTCATTCGTCAGCCTCGGTTTCGTAGCCCGCCTTGCGCCACTCGTCGAATGAGGCGTGCATGATGCGGATATTGGTGAACCCGAGTTTGATGAGCTGCATGGCGGTGTTTTCTGCCGAATCGCAGTCGCCGCCGTAGCAGTAGATCACGAGTGCCTGATCTGTGCCGTAGGACAGCAGTTGGTCGAGCGTTGACCCGGCGCGCCCCGAAGTGATCATTTCTGATTCCAGATGGACCGCGCCGAGCACATGATTTTCGTTGTATTCAACCTCGCGTCTCGAGTCGATGAAGACCGCGCCCGAGACGAAGAGTTCGTACGCTTGTTCAAGGCTGATCAATGGGCCCTTGTCCTGTGCTGGCGCGTCACGCAATGCGGCAGCATCGGTGCCGATGGCATCAGCGGGTCGATGCAGGGCCGACCAGTCGGCGCGGAGCATGATCGGCGTCACCACCGCGTGCACTCCCCCCGCCATCACTGCCACGCCAACCAGCGCGAGTGCCCCGACGCACGAAGCAGCGAGACTATCGCGGATTGACGAACCCGTTGAACTGGACATCGATGGCCTCCTCGTCCCTGACGTCCGTTCTCACGAGAATACTGCCGAGAATCCGTCGCTCATCGGCACCGACGAAACCAGTCATGCGCACCCTCCATGTCGTCGGGTTCTTCACGTCATCAGGCTCGAACTCAAACGTAGCCTTGCTCTGCGAATCGCGCACTACGACCTCGTTGATCTTGAACGGTGCTCCCGAGCGGCTTTGTACGCGGAACTCCCGCGTATACGTCGAACCTGCATCGACTCTGCCCAGCGACAGCCTCGGCGGGATCAGCGCCAGATCGCCAAGCACATGCGCAAGAACCTGTGAGTGCACGATCGGGCGGCGAGGGTCACTCGTGCGGATCGACATCTCGGCTCGGTGCACCCCGATCGGAGCATTGGGCTTCATGCGCACCGTGATCTTGGTCGTCGGGAGCTCTTCGTTGCCGATCTTGCGGACTTCCGTGTCGCCGACGACGACCTCGAAGGCTTCGGGCATGCTCGTGGTGGCAATCGAGACTTTGAAGTCGTCGATGCGGCCGCCCACATAGAGATCGGCCTCCTTGACCTCGCCCTTATTGGCCTGTCCAAACTGGATGAACGTCGGTTCGATGACGATCAACGGCTTGACGTTGGCCTGAATATTGAGCCTGGCTTGTGGTTCGACCATGTCGTTGGTCGCGATCGTGACGCTGCGTGCGTCGACGCCCTTCTTACCCGATGGGTTGTACATCACGGTGATCTCGCCCGATTCGCCCGGCTCGTACACCTTCTTCACCACATCCGGGACCGTGCATCCACATGTCGAAGTGATGCTGCCGATGATCAGTGGCACGCTTCCCCGGTTCGTGAACTTGAACTCAAACTTCTGTTCCTCGTGGTCGAAAATATCGCCAAAGTTGTGAGCCTTGGTTTCAAAGACCATGCGTGAATCGACGAGTTTGAGTTCCGGCTCTGCCTGAGGCTGCAGAGGAGCACGAGGAAGCGGCGGCGGGAGCGCAACGGCCGTACCGGCACACAGAGTCACCACCGCGCTCATCATCACCTTGAGCATCTTGACAGGTTGAACATTCATTGTGCTTCCTCGCTTCATTGTGCTGCCTGCGCTGAGCACGGGCAGCCTGACACTGCTGGCAAGAGGCCCGAAAACCGCATTCGTCGGAGCCCTCAAGTCTAGTACGTTTCCAAGCCCGGATCGGTTGAATAACTTCGACCGAATCTGAGCCATACTTGAGTGTTACACGCCAATCGCGATCAGTCCAGTCCCGTTGCAGTCTCGTTACCGTACGAACCCCCCTCGTTTGGCGAGCGTGCCGTTCTTTCGCGACATGAAACGCCCGAGAAACATGAACCCGATGGCCCCGATGACGATGAGCACTGTCGCCAGCCCGAAGGTCCAAGCCCCCAGCCCGGGCCCGAACCACTCGAGCAGCATGTACACCTCGATCCCCAGAATCGGAGCGATCAGCCCGCGCAAGCCCGTCAGGGTTACATGCACGCTCATGTACTGCGACTCTCTGCCCGGGGGAGCAAAATCCAGGTGCCCCAGGGACCACGCCAGTGCGCCACCGCCGAAGGCCAGCCCTCGAAACACCGCCCCGAGGTACAGCAGTTCGGTGCTGAGCAGCAAGCCGGCCGCCAGATACGCCCCAGCCCCGAGCACGAACGTCCATGAATGAATGGCTCGAAACCAGACGATGTGCATGCGGTCCATCAGTCGCGCCCACAGCGGAATGCACAGGGGCATCATGATCAGGGGCAGCGTGTGGGTGATGATGATGCCTTCGTAGGAGATGTGAAACCGATCTTTGAGCATGACAATCAGCACGGGGTTAATCATGAGGTTCCCGATGCCCAGCACCATCTGGAGCCACATGAAGGTTCCGAATAGTTTGTCGCGCGTCAGGACACGCCACAATGAAATCGGATTGAAAGAGGGTGTTTCACTCTCTTCCATTGAACGCTCGGCCAGCAACAGGCGGCGGTGATTACGCACACGCGTCTTGGCGTATCGCAACACTCCAACGATGCCAGCCAGCGCAAAGACGGGCGTCAGCACGCGAAAGTACCAGTCTTCCCACTGCATTGCCAGGCCGATGGTCAAGCCGCTGAACGCCACCAGCCCGACCTGAATTGTCGTGAGTCTGCCAGTCACGCGAGCGCGGGATGACTCGGGGTAGTTGGCAGCCCAGACGGTCGATCGCAACGTGACGACGCCGGCAAAGCAAACCCGGGCTGCAACCACCAGCAGGATGAGCAGGTGTAACCCGAGAGGCACTCGTGGCACAAGGGCGAGCATGGCCACGAGCATCGCGATCGAAAACTGCAAGGCGCAGAGATACTTGATCTTGTCGCGCCCATGGCTCAGCCTTGCCCAGACGAAACTGACGATGTTGGCCAGTGCCGGTGCTGCAGCGATCGTCGCCACAGCGAGGTTGAGCGTGCGGTCCGTGACCACGCCATCAAAGGAGTTTTTGACCACAACGCCCATGACGCCGCCTTCGACCCCGGCCAGCATCCAGGGCAGAAAGAACGAAGCGGTGAGTTCGTTGCGGTAGTTGTGCCGACTCATCCGCGGGACATTGCGGGGCAGAAACGAACGAAAAGCCGAGCCGACAATCGGCAGGTAGGGCGGACTCAGACTGGGCAGACGTTCTGGAGACTCTGGACGCACCGGCAATAATCCCTTCCGCGACCTCTCAGACAACTATCCCCTTCTACTCTTGCCCCTTCTACTCTTGTGCATTATGGGCGAATATGTTCTCGGTACACACGATGTTGAACTTCAAAGACTGGGCGTGCAGCATCGCATCTGGGGCGCACAGGCGCACGCAGCCTGGGAGCGCGGCAAACTTGGGCCGGGCTCGAAAGTGCTCGATGTTGGGTGTGGACCCGGTTGGGCGCTGCTCGACATGGCAGAAATTGTCGGGCCTGCGGGCGTTGCAGTCGGCATCGATGAGTCCGAGCGCTACATCGAAACGCTCAAGGCGCGGGCCGAGGCACGCGGGCTTGGACAACTGCACGCCCGCTGTGCGGATATTCACGATCTTCAGGCGGTCGCAGCCGACTTCGGGCCGTTCGACATGGTGTATGTGCGATGGGTGCTGTGCTTTGTGCGCGATCCGGGTGCAGTGGTGCGGGCGATGGCCCAGTGTCTTCGGCCCGGGGGCAGGCTCGTCATTCATGATTACTTCAACTACGCCTGCATGACCATCGCGCCGCGCGACCCGAGGTTCTCGGCGGGAATCGCAGCCATTGCTCGCAGCTGGGTCGATCACGGCGGCTCGCCGGATGTCATGGAGTGGAGTCTGAAGTTTGCGCACGATGCCGGACTTGTCGTGCGACACTTCGATGTCATGCAGCGTATTGCCCGCCCGACAGATCCCGCATGGGCGTGGCCGGATCTGTTCTGGAAGTCGTTTATTCCGCGTCTTGTTGAATCGGGCCATCTCTCGTCCGAACAGCAACGGGAGTTCTTCGAAGCCTGGCACGAAGCATCCGAAAGCCCGATCGCGTTCATGCATCTACCGCCGGTCTACGAAATGGTTGCGGAGCGACCGGCCCCGTGACCGATCGCTCCGCAAGGGAGTTGCTTCAAAGTTCAGAACGGCGGGTTATCGCCTTCTGCGGCCGATGAATCCCAACCCGCCGATCAGCGTCGCCAGCGCCGCCGGGGCGGGAATGATCCCGACATTGTCGACCGACATGTCAAAGTTGGTGAACCCGAAGAACCACCCGGGGACAAAGGTGGTGAAGGCGATCTCGTCGATGTTTGCCAGCACATCCTGCACGGTGATGCCGGGCGGGAGAATCGGCTCGAAGGTGTTGGGGTCTTCGTCGCCCGATCCGAACCATCCATTGGGGAGTGTGATTGCGCTGGTGTCGAGAGTGGCCGAGTATGTGGTCCAGTCGGGGTTGAATGCCCCGAGGGTGCCGATTGGCGCCCAGATGGAAGCCATGGTGCCATTGCCATCAACGTTGTAGTTGCGGAGTTGGACAACCAGATCGCGTTCGACTTCAGAAAAGAAGAACTGGATGGAGTCGATCTGAATGTCGACGGTGAAGGTCAGAACTCCGCGGCCGCGATAGTCGCCGGTGAACCGCGATGTGCTGTTGCGGATGTCGGCTCCGAACACATCATCAAGGAAGACGTCCATGTTTGCGCCAGGGTTGCCCCCGAACTGCGAGATGTTGTCGCGTCCCGAGACACTCCAGCCTTCGGTACCATTGTCGAACGTCGTGACCTGACCCGAAGCCGCAGCCACCAGACTGCCAAGAACCACCAATGCAAGTTTCATGTCAATGCCTCCAGTTTACGAATAATACCCAAACACCAAGATCTCCAACAAATGGGCTTGTGCTCAGCACAGTTTGAGCATATGCTGAGAACATGTCAAGCACAAAGTCGTCAGAATCTGTAAATCGCTTGAGTTCGGGAGTATTCCTCAAGGGCGACACCTCTCCGCTGTCGCCCGATGAGGCTGCACATCTCGACCGCGATTTGCGGCGTTTTCGTGAACAGTTTCGCTCGCTTCTTTCGGAGTTTCCCGTTGAGGCGCAGTCGGCGAGCGGGCTTGCGCGGTGTCTTGGCGTCGAGCGGACGACGTGTCAGAGGCTCGTCAGTGCTGTCACGGGTCCGTATCCCGGGCTTTCGCTCGTTGGGCAACTTCCGGGCGTGCGCGGGATGCAGATCATGCTCAAGGCTGCCGAGCAGCGCGACGGGTTTCGCACGGCATCGCTCGGCGAGGCCCATCAGGCTGTGGAGAACCTCGATCGAACCATCCGCGAACTGGCGGGGAGTCGGAGCAAATTGCTGAGGCGTGTCTCGCCTGCCGAGCCGTCTTCAGCCCGCAATGTTCACGACACTACTGCTCGCGAGCGGTTGTTTGATGCTGCCAGCGAGGTCACTGGTCGATCGTCAAACCTGTGGCTTGCGGCGCATGTCTATACGCCCACGGCCGACCCGACGCGCGTGGCCCAGTCGCGCGTCCATGGATTGATCGGGCATCGCGCCCGGGCCGACGCGGTGCCCCTGACGTTTCACGTTTTTGGTGATGACCCGGCTGCGCCCGAAGAGGTCGGTCGATTTCGCGCGCTGCGCAAGCCCGATGCGATTTTGCGGGAGTTTTCGACCTCGCCTCTGCCGATTGTGCGGTCACGTCACCCGGGCGAGCATGTCGTGCAGACGATCGAGGAAAACCCCGATGCGCCGGGCTCGGGCACGATCGACCTGGTCTTCGGCATGACCGGCCTGATGAGCCACCCGGCGCAACGCGAACACAAACTCGAAGAAGTGTGGGCGCTGGTCAACTTTCCGGTGCGACGGATGCTCTTCGATTGCTTTCTGCATCGAGACTTGGCACGGCGGTGTATTCCGTCGCTCGATCACCACCTCTGGAGGCCGGACTTTTCAACACAGATCGGCGAGCGTTGGCAGACTCGATTCGCGGACGGGCCGAGGCTCGAACTGCTCCCGACAGGCATTGAAGGCGCGCGATCGGAACAGTATCACAGACATCAGGAATTGCTGCACACACTCTTTGCGGCTGAAAACCTCGACCCACGCGAGTATGTCGGCTATCGACTCGATCTCGAGTACCCTGTGTGGCGTACCGGCTATCGCATGGCGTTCGACTTTGGCGAGGAATGATCGCGCTCGGGCCACGCTCGACTGGACCCCCGGACCCCCAAGCATTGTTTCATAGATCCATGGCGCGGCGGAGCAGCCGGGGCACGATCCACGTCAGCCCCACAGCAAGGATCAAGACCAGCACCAGCAGTATCGTCGAAGGCACAATGAACAGCAATGGCACGCCCGCTGCGAGCAGGAAGACTCCGAGCGAGGTGAACAACATGCTTGAGCGAGGTGAGGTTTTGGCTGGTGCAGCCAGTGCATATCGACACACCCTGCCACATTCGGGGCAGGCAACCGCGCCATCGACGATTTCCAGCCCATCGAGGTGATATTGACAGTCCAGGCAGATGGAGTTGCGAGCGCGCAGCGTCTGGTCTGACGCCCGGCTTGATGAACCTGGCTTTGAAGGCCGGCTGGGTCGCTCTGGCAGCAGTGAATCCACGCTGCAAGTATTCGCATGTCCCGCGCCGCGCGGCGGTTCAGTGCTTGCTGTCGCCTCGGGCAAAGATGCTCGCGACGTAGTTGAGCACGTCGGTCGCGCTGACTTCGTTGTACCCGAACTGCTTGATGAGGCGTTGTTTGACCACGTCAATCTTCTGCTGCGTTTCGTCATCGACGACGCTCGAAACGAGATTCTTGAGTTTGATGGTGTCGCGGCTGTCCTCGAAGAGCTTGAGTTCGAGCGCTTTATAGAGCCTCGCATTGGTGTTGTACTCGAAGCGCTTGTTATCGAGCGCCAGCGCGCCGATGTAGTTCATGATCTCCTGTCGGAAGTCATCCTTGCGGCTGTCAGGGATGTCGATCTTTTCCTCGATCGAGCGCATGAGGCGTTCATCCGGCTCTTCATCCTTGCCGGTGTACTTGTTGGCGACCTTCTCCTTCTGCGTGTAGGCGCGGACATTCTCGATGTAGTTGGTGCAGAGGCGCTTGATGGCTTCCTCGTCGGCGCTGATCGCACGTTGGACTTCGCCCTTGATGATGTCTTCGTACTCTTCCTTGACGACGCTGAGCAGTTCGCGACAGCGTTTCTTGGTTTCTTCGTCAGTAATCAGCGAATGGTGCCCGATGCCGCTCTCGAGTTCATTGAGCACCATGAACGGGTTGATCGTGCGTTCTTCGATGGCCTGACGGCTGACGAGCGCATTGCTGATCTTGTCCTGAATGAAGCGAGGACTGATGCCATCCATGCCTTCGCGCGGCGACTCTTCCTTGAGTTCGCGCACCGAATCCTCAGTAAAGCCCGGAATGCTCTTGCCGTTATAGAGCTTCATCTTCTGCATGAGTGTCAGGCCCGCCTTCTTCGGTTCGGCCAGGCGCGTCAGCACGGCCCACATGGCTGCGACTTCGAGTGTGTGCGGCGCGATGTGCATATTGCGGATACGCTCGGGGCCGAAGTCCTTCTGGTAGATTTTGATTTCATCATCGAGGCGGATGTTGTACGGCACGTCGATCTTGATCGTGCGGTCGCGGAAAGCTTCCATCATCTCGTTGGATTGCAGCCTCTTGTATTCCGGCTCGTTCGTGTGGCCGAGGATGACTTCGTCGATGAAGGTCTGGGCGAATTTCTTGGGCTTGATCGTGTGTTCCTGGCTCGCTCCGAGCAGGTCATAGAGAAACGCGACATCGAGTTTGAGCACTTCGATAAACTCGCAGATGCCGCGATTGGCGATGTTGAGTTCGCCGTCAAAGTTGAACGCGCGCGGGTCGGAGTCGCTGCCATAGAGCGCGATCTTGCGGTAGTTGATATCGCCCGTGAGTTCGGTCGAATCCTGGTTCTTTTCGTCCTTGGGTTGGAAGGTGCCGATGCCCACGCGGTCTTTCTCGGAGAGGACAATGCGCCGAACCTGCACATGGTCCATGACTTTGCGCCAGTTGCCCTCGTAGAACTGCATGAGGTCTTCGAAGATCTTGCGGCTGAACGGGTCGGGTTCACCATAGACGCGCAGGCGGCCGCTGTGGTGCTCGGGCTTGTACTTGGCATTGAAGCGTTCGAGCAATGCCAGGCGTGCATCGCGCGGGACAAGAATCAAAGGCTCTTCGTGCATCGGGCTTGCAAAAGCATGCGTACGTGCCGCCTCGTTCGCGCTCCCTGGTATGAGGCGTACTTCGCAGTTTTCGTCGAGCAGCCACGAGAACGAGTAGAGTGCGCCCTCGGGTGTGCGTGAGTAATGCTCCAGACCTTTCTTGAGCAGGCGCGCGATGGTGCTCTTCGAGCTGCCGACCGGACCATGGAGGAGCAGGATGCGTTTATCGGTGCCGTAGCCCTCGGCTGCGGACCGGAAAAAATCGACAAGTTGCATGAGGGCGAAGTCGAGGCCGAAGATGCCGTCGGCGCCATTGTCGAAGGGATCGCTGAAGAAGTGATACCGGACGCAGGGGCGTTTGAAGAGTTTGTAATGCTCGCGGCCTCGGGCGACGACGGCGTCGTACAGGCGTTGATACGCATTACGCAGCACGGCGGGGTTGTTGTCGCAGATCGCGAGGTAGTCCCAGAACGTGCCGTGCCAGTGCTGGTCCTGAAAGCGCTCGCGGTCGAGGCGCGATTCGATCAGATTGACGAGTTCAGATGGATCCGAGTTCGGTTGCAGGGGCATCTGCCACCCTCCCTGGTGATGAGTGCAGGTGGGTCGACAACATCCATGTCGCCGAACAGCCGCACTGATCCTCCAAGTCCGTGCGAGGCCCGCAAGGTCCTCGACGGATTACGGGTACGCAGGACGGCAAAACACCGCGCACCCACCGTCTATCGGCTTGTCCCTTCGACGGTTCCAGAATACCACGACGGATGACGCGATTTCATCCTTCGCGATGGACTTCGGACGCGAACTCCCTGATCGTGGGGATGGGTCCGAAAAGGCGCTCCAACTTCAATACGCACGCCGTACGAACACTGTTCGATCATCACAAAGACTACCGAACCTTGGTCTGGCGAACTGACACGGATTACAGTAGGGTCATGTCGTTCGGACTTGGTCATGGTCGTGAGATTGACCCCGCGCCGGGGGTGGTGGGCGTGAGTGCGGAGGAGTTGCCGCCGCTGCCTGATGATGCCCTGGCACGCCCCGATGGCGGGTGGGTGGACGTGCGTGCGTGGTTCGAGAATCCGGACCGGCCACTGGAGATCGAGATTGGTTCGGGCAAGGGGACGTTTCTGATTCAGCAGGCAGAGATCGAGCCTGAGACGAACTTCCTGGGCATTGAGTGGGCAGCCGAGTTTTACGCATATGCAGCGGACCGGGTCCGGCGTCGGCGCGAGGCCGGAGTGCTCTCCAATGTGCGCTTGCTCAACTCGGACGCGACAGAGTTTCTGCGCTGGCGATGTCCGGATGGCGTGGCGCGCGTGATTCACCTGTACTTTTCGGATCCGTGGCCGAAGCGGCGGCACCACAAGAAGAGGGTGGTGCAGCACCGCTTTCTCGCCGATGCGTGGCGCGTGCTCGCGCCGGGAGGAGAGCTGCGGGTGGTGACGGACCATGAAGAATTGTGGGCGTGGGATTGTGCGCACTTCGGGCTTTGGGCACAAGGGGTGCCGAGCGCACAGGCAACGTCGATCGAAGCGATGTCGAGTGATGTGGTGCGTGCGCGCGAATCGATGCCTTCGATGCCGTTCGAGTTTCTTGAGTTCGATCGTCCGGGGTCGGCGCGTGCGGGTGAGCTGGTGGGGACGAACTTTGAGCGCAAGTTTCGGCTCGAAGGGCGGAGTTTTTATGCGGGGGTGATGCGCAAACGCGTGTGAGTGCGGGCGGATCAGGCGTTGTGATCGCCGAGGCGTTCGTTGATGAAGCCGCACTTGGGGCAGACCGCGCCGTAGACGCCGGTGGGCTCACCGGCGAGGTCGGTGCCGCAATGGAGACAGGTCGGTTGGCCGAGTTTGCTGGTCATGGAGTGAACGACCGCAGCGACGGTGATGAATGCGGCCCCGACGACCGGCAGGACGGGCAGGGCGAACCAACTGATGAGCGCAAACGAGGCCAGGATTCCCGCAGCGAGGACGGCCAGTGCTCGAAGTCGAATCTTATGGAACCAGTTCAAGGTCAGGTTCTCCGAGAGGTCGGGGAGGATGCGTGGTGACAGGTATTGATTCGTGGGCTATTGAAGGTCGGATCCAGCGCAAGTTCTACAGGGTGGGGACGAGGGGGCGTTAATCGAGCGGGCGGTAGAGGTCGATGACCTCTTTCAATCGGTCAGGCGTGGGGACATTGTGCATCTGGATCTCGATGCCGTCCTGTCCGCTGCTGGAGATTCCGATGGATCCGACGTGCCAGACCCGCTGCCAGAAGGTCTGCTCGATCTGGACATTGCGGATGTTGTCGTGCAGAACTTCACTTGTTGAACGGCTGAGAAGACCTCGGCGGGTGATGGTGCGTTTGTTGGTGACGTCGAGACGGGCGGAGAGGCTTTGGATCCACCAGATGACGAACAGGATGCTCCCTGCCAGGACAATGAGCACTGCGGTGATCGCCACCCAAACAGGGAGTGCGGCAGGATTGACCAGATGGATCAAAGCAAGGACCAGTGATGCGATGGTCAACAACGCGACGGTTATAAAGGAAAGAGGGCGCGAGCGAAACATGGCACGCCGAAGCATGAGGACTTGGACCTCGGGGCCTTTATCTGGGGGATAACCCTTGGCTTCAGCGCGACCAACGGTTTGAGATGGGGTGGAGTTTGGGTGATACTTGGTGACGAAGGGGATGAGGTTGACATCGCCACAGGAGGGGCAGTGGACCTTGGTGCCTGCTTTGGAGTCATCGAGTTCGAGGACGCGATCGCACCGGTCGCACGCCTTTTTGATCATGGGTAAAATGCCTTGGGGAAGGTGATTACTTGTTCCAAGGAGAGATTGCCGGGCCGACGTATTTTGCAATGGGGCGGATGAGTCGGTTGTTGGCGTGCTGTTCCATGATGTGGGCTGCCCATCCGGTGATGCGGGAGGCGACGAAGATGGGTGTGTATTGCGGGACGGGGATTCCCATGGTGAAGTAGGTCATGCCGCAGGGGAAGTCGACGTTGGGGTGGATGTTCTTCTTTTCGAGCATGATTTTCTGAACGTGTTCGCCGAGTTCGAAGAGTTTAACGTAGGAGTCACCTTTTTGAGTTGCGAGTTGGCGTCCGAGGCCATGGAGAATGGGTGCGCGATGGTCACCGTTTTTGTAGACGCGGTGTCCGAAGCCCATGAGTTTGCGCTTGGTTGTGAAGGCGTTGTCCATCCAGGCCGAGATTTTGTCGGGATGATTGGCGGGTCCGATGTCTTTTCGGATTTCAGCGAGCATTTCCATTGCGGCCTCGTTGGCGCCGCCGTGGAGGGGGCCTTTGAGTGCGGCGATGGCACCGGTTACGGCTCCGTGAAGGTCGCTGAGGGTGCCGGCGATGACGCGGGACGTGAACGTTGAGGCGTTGTAGTCGTGCTCGGCGTAGAGGATGAGGCTGACATCCATGACATGGGCAGCCTCGGCGGTTGGCTTCTCGCCGGTCATGAGATAGAGAAGGTTGGCGGCGTGAGTGAGTTTGGGATCCCCACCGGTTTTGGGGTCCACGAGATCGCGTCCGTCGAGGAAAGTCTGCATATGCCCGATGATTGTGGGGATCTTGGCCAGGAGGCGTTTGGACTTGCGGAGGTTGGCGGCGGGGGAGTTGTCCTGGCAGTCCTTGTCTTCGTGGGCGAGGATGGAGACGCCGGTGCGGAGGACATCCATGGGGACGGCGGAGCCAGCCTTGAGATGTGGGCGAACATCACGGAGGAAGTTGATGACAGATTGGGGGATCGGGCGTTCTGCAACGACCTCATCCGTGAAGCGGCGGAGTTGGTCGGGGGTTGGCTTGTGTCCTTCGAGGAGGAGGAATGCGGTTTCCTCGAACGTGGCGTTTTCTGCCAGATCGTGGATTTCGTAGCCGCGGTAGATGAGTTGACCCTGCTCGACGCTGCAGACGGCGGTTTCACCGGCGATCACGCCTTCGAGCCCGCGAGTGATTGTGGCTTCGCTCATGAGACGCTCCTTCTTCCTCACTGAGGCAACATTCTAGGAACGTGTTTCGCGGATGTGGAAGAGATCTGGTCCGTGCCGGAGGGTGCGCGGGGCGGTGGAGTATGTCAGGTCCGCCGAGCGACGCGGGCGGTGCGCGACCATGGAGTGATGACTCGGCCGAGGTCGGCAAAGCGGTCGCGTGTGTCCAGCATGGGCCCGGGGCTCATGGTTCCGACGACGAGGACGTCGCTTTTGTCATTGATGCTGACGCCCAGTTCGGCCAGAGCCCGCTGGACGACCCAGGCGTTCTTGCCTTGCCCAACGACTCTGGCGGACGAGAATGGTCGGTCCGCGTGCGCACGCTGGAGGGCTTGTCGCGCGTGCCATAGACCGGTGAAGCGGTCGAAGGTGGTGCGATCGAGCGGGGAGCGTGCCTGGCGAGAGAGTGATTCGCGGAGTTCGGCGAGGCCTTGTTTGTAGCCTTCGGTTGCGTTTTCGAGCATGGCGATGAGGCGTGCGCGGTTGCGGACCTCGCGAAGTTGTGTTCGGCGGTCGGATTGCGGGGCGTAGCGCTGCATGACCCAGCAGCCGTTGCGGACAAGCCGTGCGACGATGCGGTTCATGTCGCGTCCGCCGGCGGATTTAAAGTGATGGATGCGGAAGTCGGGCTCGAAGACGATGCGTGATCCGGAGTGGAGGATGCGTGCGGAGAGGTCGTATTCCTCGGCGTAGTACTCGAAGGTGTGGTCGTATCCGCCGAGGGATGTGAAGATTTCGCGTCGGATGGCAACGCCGCACCCTACGAAGACCTCTGGGAGTCCGCCATCTTCGCGTCGATCCTGGTTTGGGAGGAAGATGTCGGCCATGACGGCGGCCACGTCGGCGGGTTGTGTGCGCAGGCGGTGGATGAAGCGACCATCGACGGGCATGGAGTCGTCATCGAGCATGATGATCCATTGGCTGTCGGGGCTGGTGCGTTTTGCGCCGATGTTGCGTGAGGCGGCTCCGAGATTTTCGTTGAGCAGGACGAGGCGTACGGGGACTCTGTTGTCGAGCCATGCGGGCACGATGGGGACGAAGCGAGAGGCGTTGTCGATGACGATGACTTCGGCAGGTTCGTGCGCGGGATGCGCGGGATCGTGTTCGAGTAATGAGCCGATGCCTCGCAGGGTGCGTGCGAGGTCGTCGGGGCGGTCTCGGGTTGGGATGACGTAGGAGATCATGAGGCGGTGCGGTGTGCAGCGGGATCTGGCCTGGTGATGCGAGCGACGATGGGGAGTTCGGTCTGAGTGAACGCGATGCGCGATGAGAGCACGCGGGAACAGTCGCGTCGGAGTTCAGAGATTTCGACGGGTGGGTTGCCGATGCGGCGTGCGTGCAGGCCGGCAGCGACGGATGCGAGGAAGCCAGCGGCGAGGAGCGATGCGCCACTGGCCAGGGCGAGGGTGGCGGTGGCGAGCATGGCTTCGTGACAGCCGAGCGTATCGACGGGATTGGCGGCCAGTGAGGGGACATGTTCGCCTTTGAGTCGAGACTGCCATGCGGAGTCGGTGGCTTGTGGGAGACGGTTGAAGGCGATGAGACCTTCGTCGGCGAGCGATACGATGGCGGCGTGTGAGTTGGTCTCGTGGAAGAGTTCCCATGTGACGGCGGGGAGGCCGTCGCCGAAGTTGCGGTATGCGTCGCGGAGTTGCGATTCGGAGGTGCAGAGGAGATCGAGGTGATGAAGGGAGCGGAGGTCGGCGCGGCGCGAGCTGCTGCCGGCAGCGAGGACGCCGATGTGTGGGCGGAGATCTCGGCTGAGGCGCTGAAGGATTGCGGGCGAGAAGAGACCGATGCCAGCGTCGGCGATGATCGCGGCGTCGAAGCCTTGGGCATCGTTGACAATGGAGATGGTGCCCGCGATGAGTTGCTCGCGCTGACGTGCGTCGAGAACGAGGTGATCGGCCAGATCGAGTTTCATCATCTTTGTGGAGTTGACGAAGAAGCGCTGGCGCTCGGGAATTGGTGAGTCGATTGTGACGGGATTGACATCGACACCTGCAGCGTTGAGTCGACGCTGCACGGCGCGAGCCAGATCGGAGTCGGGGAGAGCGGTGGCGAGGGTGGGTTTTGCGCCGAGTGCTGCGAGATGCCGTGCGATGATGGCTGCTCCGCCATCGAAGTATTGGTGCCGAACGGGGCGGAGCGACATGATTGGGGCTTCGTCGGCGACTTCGGGTTGATCGCAGAAGACGTATGTTTCCTGCACGATTTCGCCGAGGATAAGTATTCGGCGGCCTCGGAAAGCGGAGTAGAGCAGTTCGAGTGCGCCTTGCGCGAGTTCGGGCTGCTGGGCGAGGTGCGCGAGGCGACGCTGGAATGGTTCGGTCTGGGCTTCCATTGCGTTGATGAGTGCGGTTGAACTGAAGATGACGTCGCCGGAACTGAAGACGACGCGGCCTCCGGCATTCTCGACGGCGGCGCGTTCGGCGGCGAAACGCGGATCGCGGTTGAACTCGTACTCACGGCCCTTGATGAAGACGTCGGGCTGAATGTGGGTGAGGAGATCGGCGGCGGTGGGGTGAGGGTCGATGCAGACCCAATCGACGCAGTCGAGCTCGGCGAGGTTTTCGGCGCGGAGTTCCTGGGGGATGAGTGGTCGGCCGTCGCCTTTGGTGATTTCGGAATCGCCGGTGATGGTGACGAGAAGGAGATCGCCTTGGGATTTTGCGAATCGGAGGTGGCGGATGTGCCCGGGATGAACGATGTCAAAGCAGCCATGACACTGGACGACAGTCTGGCCTGCGGTGCGGGCTTGTGCGCGGAGTTGCTGAAGATCGTTGATGGAGAGAATCTTGGCGCGTGCTGGGCTGGGCATGCTTGCGTTATCGGCGAGTGGGGCGGGGGAACGGGAAATCGCGATGAGTGGTGCAGTGGTACCCAGGCTGATGAGTGCCAACGCGCGAAAATTGCATGTTTGTGGAGTTTGCGGTCGATTGTGGCGGCATGAGCGGAGTTTCATTGCGCGCGGGGGGCAGTCGATCGCCGATGCCGGGCACGGGGCAGGGCGTCAGTGGGTGGGGCATTTTGGCGCAGGCTGCGCAAGAGTTGCGCGTTCAGCCGGGTGATGGCGAGGTGCGGTTGCTGGCGGCGAAGGCACTGGAGTCGCTCGGATTGCGGCGGCTGGCGTGGGAGACGGCGTCGCAGATCGAGGGTGGTTCGTTGCGACTGGAGCGAGACCGTTTGCTGGGGGCGCATCGGGATGCGCGTGCGATCGAGCGCGATGTGATGGTTCAGCAGGCGCGAGTCAACGCAGCGATGCTCGATGTGGCATGGCAGGAACGGGCGATCGAGGCGTGGGTTGCGGAGGGAACGCTGTATCACCGGGCGTCTGATGGCAATGTTGTGCGACAGAACGCGGAGGGCTCGGGACTGGCGGGATGTGAGTGGGTTTGCGACCTGCGGCGTGAGGCGAGCGAGTTCGCGGCTGCACATTTGAGTCAGGCGTCGCGTGTGGCAACTGGGCCATTGTTGATCGAGGGGCTCAGCCCGCCGTGGGTTGCGATGGCGGTTGCGGATGCGACGCCGAGGCTGCGTGATGGGTACATGCCGCCGTTGATTGTGGTGCAGCGGAGTGAGAGCGAGTTGGCGGAGGGGCTTTCGTTTTGTGATTTGTCGGCGCTGCTGTCGCGTGCCATTGTGATTGCAGGTGAGGACGCGGTTGAGCGTGTGCGGGAAGTGGTGCGTAGGAGGTTTGGGTTCGATGCAATTGGGGCGGTCATTCCGATCGGGGTGTTGCGCGATCGGTGCGAGCCGGGGCTGAGTGACGTCATGCGGGATCTGGGCATTGAGCAGCGGCGATTGGCTGATGAACTGCGGGCGCGTGTGATCGAGCGTGACAGGGAGCGGGATGCGTCGTATTGGCGCGCACGATTTGCGGAAGCAAGACCTCGTCGAGTGCTTGTCGCTACGACGCGGTACTCGACGTACGTTCAGCACGCCAGCCGTGATCTGGCGGCGGGGTTTGAGGCGCTGGGATGGGAATCGCGTCTGATGATCGAAGCGGATGATGGATCGCGGTTTTCGCCGATTGCGTATATGCGAGAGCAGCTTGAGTTTGATCCGGATCTCATCGTGCTGATCAATTGGCCTCGGGCGACTCGGGCGGAGGCGTTCTGCTCTAATGCGCCATTTGTGTGCTGGATTCAGGATTCGATGCCGCATTTGTTTGATGCCAAGGTCGGAGCGGCGCACGGGGAGCGGGATTTTGTGATGGGGCATGTGTATCCGAGTTTGCTGACGCATTTCAAGTATCCGGCGGGGCGTGCGTTGTCGACACCGGTGGTGGCTTGTGGGCGCAAGTTTTATGTGTCGGCAGCACCGGACCTGAAGGAGTATGCGTGCGAGATTGCGTATGTGAGCCATCACAGTGAGACGCCCGAGGCGCTGCATGTGCGGCTCCGCAGCAATGCGAGTGACCCGCAGGTGGTGCGGGTGCTCGATGCGATGCGTGATCTGATCGTGGAGCGCTACGGCGATATCTGTGGTGAGGATCGATCGCGGATGGTCAAGGACATTCCTTGTGAGGCGTGGTTGCGTGTGCGCGGGAGTGTGCCGGAGCCGCGCGTGGCGCAGCAGCTGCGTGAGCAGTATCTGGTGCCGATGATTGAGCGAGTGCTGCGGCATGAGATGCTCAACTGGGCGGTGAGGATCGCGCAGCGACGTGGGTGGAGGCTACGGATCTATGGTCGTGAGTGGGAACTGCACGCCAAGTTCGGCACGTATGCTGCCGGCGTGTTGGAACATGGCGAACAATTGCGGGCTGCGTATCAGGGCGCTTCGGTGCAGCTGCACGCTTCGATGACGTCGCTGGTGCATCAACGTGTGATGGAGTGTGCGCTATCGGGCGGGCTGCCATTGTGTCGGGTGATCGGGTCGAGTTTCGGTCAGAGTCGGCAGCGGGCGATTGCGCGTGTTGCGCGTGTGTCCAAACCGGATTGTGTGCGTGCAGCGGATGGTTTTTTGGGTTTTGACGTTGAGAAGCATGAACCGTTGCGGTTGTTGCGTGAGGTGTGCGTGGGGACTGGGTTCGGGGTTGAGCAGACGCTTTGGGTGCATCCTCAGACACTCGAGAACATGAAGCGGTTCGGGGTTGCGTTCGAGGTGGCCACGCCTGAGGATCTGCTGGGGAGTCTGGAAGATGTGACGTTTTCGGATGAGGCTGGTCTGGAGCGATGCGTCGAGCGGGCGATCAGCGATCCGGCGTGGAGGCGATCGCGCGGGGAGCAGATCGCTGAGCGCGTGCGTGTGTCATTCACTCATGAGGCCACTGCTCGGCGTGTGATCGAGATGGTCGAATCAACAGTGGCGCGAGGCGGGTCAGAGGCTTTGTACTGAGCAACGTGCGCGAGCCGGGTTGTCTGCTGGCCAGAGTGAGGAGAGAAGTTCGGCGATTGCAGCGCGCTGACCGGGCCACATGAAGTGCTCGCCTGCGTCGCGTGCGGGGATCCATCGGGAGGCGTCATGTTCGGTGTTGAGCGTCGGGGTCCATGATGCTTCAACCTGAAGTGCGAAGCGCGGGCTGAGGATGATTGCGTCGAGATCGGGCAGGTAGAAGGGGTGTACTTGTTCGAGTGCCCAAAGCCCGAGCACAATGGGCGCAGCACTGTCAAGACCCGTTTCCTCCTGGACTTCGCGGCGTGCAGCAGTCAAGGCGGTTTCGCCCGGTTCGATGTGTCCCATGATGGGTTGCCATGAGCCGGACAACGGGGAGCGCGTGCGGCGGAGTTGGAGAAGTTCGATGTCAGGTGGTGTGGCGCGGAAGATGTAGACGTCGATGATGTCGACGCGGAGTTGAGGGCCCGTCATGTTGAGGCTCGTTCGTGGGTTGTGTGTCGGCAGAGAACGTGCGCTTTGTCGAGGGTTTCGGTCCATTCGCATTCGGGAGAGCTGTCGGCGACAATGCCGGCTCCAACGCGGTAATCGAGGTTCCAGGTGTCGGCGCAGCGATGGGTGAGGAGCGAGGTGCGGATGGCGACGTTGAGCGAGAAGTTGCCGTCTGGGTGGATGAGGCCGATCGAGCCGCAGTATGGGCCGCGAGGTTCGCCTTCGAGTTCTTCGATGATCTGCATCGCGCGGATCTTTGGTGCGCCGGTGACAGAACCGGGTGGGAATGTTGCTGCGAGGATCTCGGAGAAGGTGATGCCAGGGCGGAGCGAACCGGAGACGGTGGCGGTGGCTTGAAGGACGCTCTGGGCGTGGCGTTCGAGTTGCCGCGGGACATCGACGCGAATGGAGCCGACCGAGCAGACTCGCCCGAGATCGTTGCGCATGAGATCGACGATCATGTTGAGTTCGGCGCGATCCTTCTCGGCGTTGAAGAGTTCGCGTTCGTCGGCGTTGATGGGGCGTGTGCCCTTCATGGGGCGCGTGGTGATGCGGCTGCCGAGACGTTCGAGGAAGAGTTCGGGGCTTGAGGAGATGATGGCGCGGCGGGGAGATTCGGTTTCGAGGTAACAGCCGTGCCAGGGGCGAGCCGATTGAAAGATGTCAGCGGCGAGCGCG
Organism: Phycisphaeraceae bacterium; assembly: GCA_019636795.1. Classification (NCBI taxonomy): domain Bacteria; kingdom Pseudomonadati; phylum Planctomycetota; class Phycisphaerae; order Phycisphaerales; family Phycisphaeraceae; species Phycisphaeraceae bacterium. The sequence continues at coordinate 207,898 of JAHBWW010000002.1, read as the reverse complement.
CGCGGCGAGCCTTGCAGGTCTGCGTGAAGGCGGTGAGCGAGATTGACCTGATAGATGTCGCCGGCGCGGATGAGTTCGAGTGCGCGCCGGGTTGCGCGAAGATAGTGATCGCGATTTGATTCGAGGTGAGGCGCGTTGAGTGTGCAGTTGGCTGGCGCGGGTTCGAGTTGGGTCAGTGCGGCAAGAGCGGCGTCAAGATCGCCGGTGAGTTGCCAGCGATTGCTCGCCTGATCGTGGGTCGCGGACCAGTTGCATCGGTGGAGGGTTGCGAGCGGCCAAGTAGACTGGCGTAGTGGAGCGGCTGCGGGTTCAAGGTGAGGGGCGAGGTCGTACGAGAATGCAGCGATCCAGTAGAGCGGCGGATCGGGTCTTGAGAGTTCATGTTCGAGGAAGGCAAGCGGGGAATCGGGTGGGTTTCGTTCGGATGCAGTTTGGATGCTGTCTCTTGCGAATATGCAATGTGCACCCTTGCTGAGTTCAAGCGAGGAGGCGGGGCTGGTGAGGGAGATGCGAAGTCCGGCTTGGGTGTTGGAACATACAACAGCCAGAGGCAGGTGCTTAGGCCAGTGTCGAATGATGAAATAAGGTGATTTCTGATCGAGGAAGTGCATATGTCGCGAGGTTATGAGGTGTCGGAGGTCGATCGTAGGGGGTTGCGACGATAAACTATGCCCCCCTCGCAGAGCGCGAGCGTGGGCATAACCAGCACTCCAGAACCTCGCGAGAGTTTGAATGAGCAACGCTATGGCGAAGAAGACGAAGAAGACGAGCAAAAAGGTTGCCCCGAAGAAGTCAACGACAAAGCCCGGGGGCTCGTCGTCGAGTGTGAAAAAGAAAGGGGCGGCGAAAGTTCATGCCGGGGGCGCGAGCGCTCGTCACACGACCAAGAAGGTTGCGCGCAAATCGGCACGAAGCGGCGGGCGGAGCGCGCCAGCTGCCGATCGTCGTCCTCGCAAGGACAAAATGGTGTTCTACTTCGGCATGCTTGGCACCGAGGGCGACACGTCGATGAAGCAGTTGCTCGGGGGTAAGGGCGCGAACCTGGCCGACATGACTTCGATCGGCTTGCCGGTGCCTCCGGGGTTCACGATCACGACGGACACGTGCGCTCGTTATTACGAGGGCGGCAAGCGTCTGCCTCACGGTTTGATGAACGAAGTGCATCAGCACATGGCGACGCTGGAGAAGGAAACGGGCAAGCAGTTCGGGAGCGACGAGAACCCGCTGCTGGTTTCGGTTCGGTCGGGTGCGGCGGTGTCGATGCCGGGGATGATGGACACGATTCTGAACCTCGGGCTCAACGACACGTCGGTCGAGGGCCTGGTCAAGGCAACGGGGAACAGCCGGTTTGCGTACGACGCGTATCGCCGACTGATCAACATGTTCGGCGATGTGGTGATGGGCGTACATCACGACAAGTTCGAGGCGGCATTTGACGCAGTGAAGCTGCGGTACGGAGTCACGCTGGATACGGAAGTGCCGTCGGATGGCCTGCGCGAGTTGTGCGATGCGTACAAAGAGGTTTACCGCGCTCATGTTGGTGATGAGTTCCCGCAGAATCCCTTCAAGCAGCTTGAACTGGCGATCGAGGCGGTGTTCAAGAGCTGGCACGCGGACCGCGCGGTGAGCTATCGCCGCCTGAGCGGGATCGTGGGTCTCAAGGGCACTGCGGTGAACGTGCAGACGATGGCGTACGGGAACATGGGCGATGACTCGGGCACGGGCGTTGCGTTCACCCGCAATCCTTCGACGGGCGAGAACGAGTTTTACGGCGAGTTCCTGGTCAACGCGCAGGGCGAGGACGTGGTTGCGGGGATTCGCACGCCCAGGCCGGTCGACGAGATGAAGAACTGGAACGCGCGGGTGTACAAGCAGCTGATCGACATCAAGAAGAAGCTCGAGAAGCACTACCGCGAAATGCAGGACATCGAGTTCACGATCGAGCGTGGCAAGTTGTACATGCTCCAGACTCGCACGGGAAAGCGGACGGGCGGCGCTTCGGTCCGTATTGCCTGCGACATGGTCAAGGAAAAACTGATTACTGAGAAGCAGGCGGTGCTGCGCATTCCTGCCAACGATCTGACGCAGCTTCTGCTGCCGAGTTTTGACCCATCGAAGAAGGCATCAGCCGACATTCTGGCTCGTGGTCTGCCGGCTTCGCCCGGTGCGGCGGTGGGGCGTCCGGCGTTCACAGCTGAGGAAGCCGTCGAGCGGGCGCTTCAGGGCGAGCAGGTGATTCTGGTTCGGCGCGAGACCAGTCCTGAGGACGTTGACGGCATGCACTCGGCTGTGGGAATTCTGACGAGCACGGGCGGTATGACGAGCCATGCGGCGGTTGTTGCACGCGGCTGGGGCAAGTGCTGTGTTGCGGGCGCGAGCGCGATCGACATCAATGTGGCAGCCGGGACGTTCTCGGTGGGGGGGCGTACATTCGGGCGGCAGGATCTGATCTCGCTCGATGGTTCGACGGGCGAGGTGATTCATGGCAACCTGCCGCGGATCGAGCCGAAAATGTCGGGCGATTTTGCCAAGGTCATGCGTTGGGCGGATAAGTATCGCACGCTTGGTGTGCGGACGAATGCGGATGCACCCAAGGACGCGGCCCGGGCGCGTGATTTTGGGGCTGAGGGCATTGGTCTGTGCCGCACGGAGCACATGTTCTTCGAGGGTGACCGCATCCGTTCGATGCGAGAGATGATTCTGGCCGAGTCGAAGGAGGAACGCGAGGCCGCGCTGGCCAAGTTGCTGCCGTATCAGCGTGACGACTTCATCGGCATCTTCGAAGCGATGAAGGGTTTGCCGGTGACGATTCGCCTGCTGGATCCACCATTGCATGAGTTTGTGCCGCATGAAGAGGAAATGCAACGCGAGATGGCGGCGCGTCTGGGTGTGCCGTTCGAGAAGATCCATTCTCGCGTGATGATGTTGCAGGAATCGAACCCGATGCTGGGGCATCGCGGGTGTCGCCTGTCGATCACGTACCCCGAGATTCTGCGCATGCAGGTGAGGGCGATTGTGGAGGCGACGATCGAATGTGTGCGTCGCAAGATCAAGGCCATGCCCGAGATCATGATTCCGCTTGTCGGCACACGCGCCGAGTTCGAGTTGCTGCGTCGCGAGACCGAGGCTGTCATTCGCGAGGTCAAGGCTGAGGAAGACTACACGCCGCGTCTCGATATCAAGATCGGAACGATGATCGAGGTTCCGCGTGCTGCGCTGGCTGCGAAGGAAATCGCTGAGATTGCCGATTTTTTCAGTTTCGGGACCAATGACTTGACGCAGTTGACATTCGGATATTCGCGAGACGATGTGAACACGTTCCTGCCTGATTACATTCGCCAGGAGATTTTGCCAGCCGATCCGTTTGGCACGCTCGATCAGTCTGGCGTTGGGCAGCTGGTTGAGATGGGCCTCGTGCGCGGACGCGCGGGGAACGACAAGTTGAAGGTTGGCATCTGCGGCGAACACGGCGGCGACCCGGCGTCGGTCGAGTTCTGTCATCGCATCGGGCTTGACTATGTGAGTTGCTCGCCATTCCGTGTGCCGATCGCACGTCTTGCGGCGGCGCAGGCGGCGCTGCGTGGCAACTGAGTTGATCCATCAAGGGGCACGTGCGACTCGATGTTCGCGCGTGCCTTTTTCTGTTTTGTCAAGGTGCATCGTTCGTGAGTGCCCGCTTTCCTGGAGCCCACAATGAAGCTTTTCTTTGATATCCTTCGGTGCATGGTTCTCTTTGTGGGTCTTGCGTTGCTTGCGTCGTGCAGTGCGGGTGGGGGCAAAGGTGACAGGCCGGCTGCCCAGCCAAATGCCTCCAGTTCGACATCCACACAAAGCGGAGCGCAGGCGTCGTTCTGGGCTGCACTCGAATCTCTGTGCGGGGAGGCTTTTGAGGGCCGCGTTGTGGAAGATTCGACTGCGAGTCCTGACTTTGCCCGCACGCCGCTGGTGATGCATGTGCGCCGATGCGAAGATGGCCGAATCCTTGTGCCGTTTCATATCGCCGACGATCGATCGCGCACGTGGGTCTTGACGAAGATTGATGGCGGGTTGCGACTCAAGCATGACCATCGCCACGCAGACGGTTCTGAAGATGACCTGACGCAGTATGGCGGCGACACGATCAGCCCAGGGACGGCGATGCGGCAGGAGTTTCACGCTGACAAGTTTACAGCCAGCCTTCTTCCGGCTGCGAGGACGAATATCTGGACGGTCGAGATCATTCCTGGCCAGACGTTTGCGTATGCCCTACGCCGCGAGGGCACGGATCGTCGATTCAGGGTTGAGTTCGATCTGTCAAAGCCTGTGGCCGCTCCGCCTGCGCCGTGGGGGCACTGATACGGTGGGGCGACGAGCGGCAGTCTGCGATTTATGCTGAAATGAGTTCGGCTGCGGCGCTGGCGATGCGGCTGGCGGCCTGGTCGATATCTTCGGCACTGACATCGAGATGACACACCGCCCGCACGCGCTGCGGGCCTTCGTCGAGCATGCGTACGCCGGCGCGGTCGAGCCGCGTGCAGAACTCGGCTGCTGTACCCAGCGCCGGGTCAACTTCGAAATAGACCAGGTTCGTCTCGACTGCGCCCAGGTCGCACGAAAGCCCAGCCACGCGATTGATTGCTTCGGCGAGGCGACGGGCATTGACGTGATCGTCGGCCAGTCGTTCGACGTGATGATCGAGCGCGTACAGCGCCGCAGCCGCGAGCAGGCCGCTCTGCCGCATCGAGCCGCCGAGCATCTTGCGAAAGCGCCGGGCACGGGCGATGGTCGGTGCGTCGCCCGCCAGCGCGCTCCCGACCGGGCAGCCGAGACCTTTCGAGAAACAGCAACTGACCGTGTCGGCATGTTGCGCGATAGCGGCAGGCGTGACACCGAGGCGGACCGCGGCGTTCCAGATCCGTGCGCCGTCGATGTGCAGCCGCAGCCCGCGCTCGCGCGCGAGGGCGGCGACCGCCTGGATCTGTGCGAGCGGCCAGACGACGCCTCCGCCGCGGTTCATGGTGTTTTCGAGCGTCACGAGGCGCGTGCGCGGAAAGTGCGGGTCGTCGTAGCGGATGAGGCGCTCGACCTCGCCGGGCCCGAAGAGCCCGCGCGGCGTGGTGATGAAGCGGATCGAGCAGCCCGCGACGGCGGCGTAGCCACCGGTTTCGTAATAGCAGATGTGGCTGTCGGCGTGGCAGATGATCTCGTCGCCCGGCTCGGTCTGGCTGCGGATGGCGAGCAGGTTGGCCATGGTGCCGCTGGGGACGAACAGGGCGGCGTGCTTGCCGAGCGTCGCGGCGATGCGTTCTTCGAGGGCGCGGACGGTGGGGTCGTCGCCGAGCGTGTCATCACCCAGCGCGGCGGCGTGCATGGCCTGACGCATGGCGGGCGTGGGGCGGGTGATGGTGTCGGAACGAAGGTCGATGATGGGCATGGACTGAGGATAGGGAAGCGAGCGGCGGAGACGTTCCCAGGCGATGGAAGGTGGGCGATGGGCGATGGCGTCATTTCGCGCTTGCGATTGTTCACACGCAAGGCAATGAACGGTGCCTCTGGTCTGGGTCAGTAGATTCGTTTCTCGGTTGCCCCTTGAGACTGATTGTTCATGAACTCGATGGACTCCGGGGTTGCGTTGAAGCCGTTGAAGAGGCTCTGCGAGGGATACCAGGGATTGGGGTCGGTCCAGGCTTCGGTCATGCTCATATTGGAAATATGGCCATCGAAGTAGGCAACATTGATCTGTTGTCCAGGGTGGCGTGCGCTGAGTTGGATGTTCCAGTTGGTGTTCGCGAGAAAGTCTCGCCCGTAGGGCGCCGAGCCCTTGAAAATCGGGCCACCGTCGCTGAAACTGGAAAAGAAGCTCGGCGCTGTCTGTGGATCGAAGTCCAGAATATATTGACCACCGATAAAGGCGTAATAGCGTGTACCATCAGCGAACAAGACCTTGTTCGAGGGCTGCGTACCTACTCTGGGCAGACGTGGTGAGAATGAACGTGGCGTGACCACTGGCGAGCCATGTGGGTCCCTGAGGAGACGTGTCACGGAATCTTGGGTTGGCTTCGGGACTTCATTAGGAGAAAGGGAATTGGAATAGTATTGAAAACTCGCAGGCGACAGATACGAAACCTGCCTGTAGCCGGAGCTCTGCGCTCGCTGGTCAAACTCTGCGAAGTCAGCGGGGCGTTGGCCGCCCGGATAGACAGCGTCGTTGTAGATCGTCGCAGACGCGCAGCCCAGATCGTTGAAGATCTGCTGTGTTCGTTCGGCTCGGTTCGCAGACAAGGAGTACGAATCGCCGATGACCGGTGAGATCCAGTCCCAGGTTGTGGTCGGCGTTGAAGAAGTCGTATTGTGCAATAGTTGAGTGTGTCCCCACACCGCACCTTGGCCGGGAATGACGCGCAGTGACTGATAGACGGCCCCGCTGGTATTGACACCTGCGTATTGATCGCTGTTGTCATTGACATACATCATCTGGCCCTGGGCCAGGGAGCGCTGGTTGGACGCGCAGACGATGCCTCGTGCAGCGTCTCGGGCGCGGCCGAGACTCGGCAGAAGAATCCCGATCAGCAGCGCGATGATGGCGACAACGACCAGAAGTTCAATCAATGTAAAGGCTCGGTTGCGGATCATGGAGTGTCCCTTGGTCATGTTCGAGTCCTTTATTGATCACTTGGACTTGGGTGTCGGGTACGCTCTTGGCTTGCCGGCGGCGGGCCGCACCTGGCCGGATGCGGGGTTGACGATTTCCGCCGATTGAGTGTCGATGGTCTTGAGCGCGGGGCGGTAGTAATCGGGAATGACCCACTCGTTGCCGTCCTGGAACACGGGCATCAGGGTGTACTCGCCGGTGTCCGGGTTGCGCGCCGGGACGCCGATGCCCCGCCGTCCGCGGAGATTGACGACGTACATCGAACCATCGAGCACATCGACGAAGGACATTTCGTCGATCGTCTGGACCTTGGAGCTCTTGCCCATCGCATTCCACACCAGCAACCCCGTTCCGCCGAGCAGGCCGAGGACAATCACCGCCAGTTGCCATGGTTTGACGCCATTCATGTTCGATATCCCTCCTGTCGGGCGGAGAGGCTCGCCCGGGGCTGCAGCGACGTGCCGATCAGCATACCACCGCAGCGCCCGAAGAGTAGGCGAGCGGCCGATCGTCCACAAAATTGTGAAGAGAAATTCAAGAATGCAGGGCTGACCAGCCGAAGGGGCGAGCCGGTCCAGCGCGCGGGGATCATACCCGAGCAGAGCCCGCGGCTTGGCGCAAGTGTGGCGCGTTCTGGCGCTTGCGGACGCTGGCGGGCTCGCTCACTGCGGCTGAAGATCGATCGAAACCGGGTAATGGTCCGAGGCGTAGCCGGGCAGTTCGCGGGCGACATCGAAGGGAATGCCCTCGGGTGCGGCGGTGGTGCCCAGGACGAAGGCCGAGTCGGGCACGACCATCTTCGAGGCGGCGGCATTGGACAGGATCAGGTCGATGCGGCGGCCCGAGGCGTGCGAGACGATCTCGGGGCCCGAGAGGCCGGTGAACCGACACACCCAGGGGGCCGGTGGGGCTGACGATCCGACGCCCGTGATGCCGAATGTGGCCGGATCGAGGTACATCTGGACGCTTGCGGCGGTCGGCTCGGCGTTGAAGTCGCCGAGGATGAACATGGCTCGGTCCGGGTGCTGGGCCTGGATCTCGGCGGCGATGGCGACGATGCGGCGGGCTTCGGCCTCGCGCCAGTATCCGGCGTGGCGGCCCGACTTCTGGTGCACGACGATGAGCGTGATGATCTCGTCGCCGGGCAGTGTCACATCGACGGCCAGGGGCGAGCGGCGAAAGCGGATCGGGTTGCCCGCTTCCCAGTTGGGCTGCGTGCCGTAGAGCTCGGGGTGGACGCCGCCGAGTTCTTCATTGAGCCACTGGCGCGGGTTGCTCAGCGGCAAGCGGCTGATGACGGACTGCTCGATGCCGCGATTGTCGCCGGCGTCGAGGCTGATGATGTGTTCGTAGCCCAGGTCGCTGGCGTGCAGGTCGATGAACCAGCGCAGGGCGGCTTCGGACTCGACTTCCTGCAGCGCGACGATGTCGGCGTCGAGACGGCGCAGGGCGTCGGCGGCGGCGATGCGGTTAGCCAGCGGCTTGGTCATGGCGGCGTCGTCCTGATCGCCGCTGAGGCTCGGGTCATCGACATCGTCGAAGAGGTTTTCGATGTTGTAGGTCGCCAGGCGCACGCTGCCGGGGGCCTTGGGCAGCGGCTCGGCGCGGCCGAAGCGCAGGAACTGTGCGGCGTCGAGCGGCTGAGTCGCGTCGTCGTCAGCGGCCACCGGCGGAGTCTGGGCCGCGCTGGGCAGCGGCGTCGCGGGCTCGCCCTGGTGCTTGATTTCCTTCTTGAACTCGCAGGCGGCCAGCGCAGCGGCCAGAGCGAGCACCAGAACAACACGCATGAACCACGCGGCAACGGTTTGCATGAGAGGCTCCTTGAAGTGGCCGTCAATCCTATGATGCTGCGCAGGCTCCAGCATCGGCCACGCGCGAGCGTCCTCGCCAGCGCCGCTACGGGCCGTGAGAGGAACGATGCGACTCATTCTTGCCAATCCACGCGGGTTCTGCGCGGGCGTGCGCATGGCGATCGACGTGGTCGATCAGGTCCTTGATGTCTTCGCAGGCCAGCGCGTGTATGTCTATCACGAGATCGTGCACAATCGCCATGTCGTCGGGCGCTTCGTCGAGCGCGGCGTGGTGTTCGTCGAGTCGATTGACGAGGTGCCCGAGGGCAGCGTGGTGGTCTTTAGTGCCCACGGCGTGAGCCCGTTGGTGCGCGCGGCGGCTGCGGCGCGGAACCTGACGGCGATCGACGCGACGTGCCCGCTGGTGACCAAGGTGCATTCGGAAGCCATCCGCTACGCGCGGCAGGGCTACCAGATCCTGCTCGTCGGCCACCGCGACCATCAGGAGGTCGTGGGCACCAGCGGCGAAGCGCCGGGGGCGATCCAGGTCGTCGAATCGCCCGCGTGCATCGCAACTCTGAAGATTGACGACCCCGAGAAACTGGTGTACCTGACGCAGACGACGCTCTCGACCGATGATGCGGGCGTGATCATCGACGCGCTCAAGCGCGCGTTCCCCGCGATCAAGGCCCCGCCGAGCGAGGACATCTGTTATGCGACGACCAACCGCCAGCAGGCGGTGCGGGTGCTGGCGCCGCATGCCGACCTGGTGCTGGTGGTCGGTTCGTCCAACTCGTCCAACTCGGTGCGGCTGACGGAGATCGCGCGCAACGTCGGCACGCGGGCGCGGCTGCTTGATGACGCGAGTCAACTTGATGAAGCGTGGTTCGACGACCACATCCAGACGGTGCTGCTGACGGCGGGCGCAAGCGCGCCCGAGGATCTGGTGGCCGAGATCTGCCGCTGGATCGTCCAGCGCTACGGCGCGACGATTCACCTGGGCGATGTGACCGAAGAGTCGGTCGAGTTCGGCTTGCCCGGCAATCTCAAGCGCGTGATGCGCGAGCGCGGCATCGACCCGGAGAGCCGGCGCATCCGCGTCGAAGCGCCGCGCATCATCGAGGCGGTGTACGGCGCGAGCGCGGTGGAGTTGACGATCTCGGCCAGGGGCTGATGCGGGCCCGGGTCCCGGTGCCTCAGTCCCGGGTCCGAGTGGTTTAGTCCCACGCAAAAACTGCCTCGGACAGCGCGCTCGACCGCACAGAGGCCGCGCAGACTAGGTTATGCTGCGACTGAGTCTCAATCGCTGTGCTATACTGAGCGCGCCCGGCCTCCCGGCTGCCCCGGACGCCCGCATTGGAGATGACCCCATGTTCCCGCTGCCCCCGATCGCGACCGCACCCGCCGCCAGCCCCGAAGTCCGCTGCTTTCGCCCCTTTTCGCGCCGCTTTCGCGGCTTCACCCTCATCGAACTGCTCGTCGTCATCGCCATCATCGCGCTGCTCATCGGCATCCTGCTGCCCGCGCTGGCCAGGGCCCGCGCCGCCGGGCGCAGCCTCGTCAACGCGACCAACCTGCGCAGCCTCGGGCAGGGGCTGGCGATGTACGCCGGCGACCACAGCATGTACCCGCCGCTGCGCCTGGCCGCCGGGGAGTATCACACGCCCACCGGCCGCCACGCGGCGCGCTGGCACTGGGCCATCGGCGACTACGTCGGCCGCCCGATCGTGCCCCAGGGTGAGTTTGAGACCAAGAACTTTGCCGACACCAACGACTTCGAGCGCCTCGACAACGACGTCTTCGCCGATCCGACGCACACGACCGAAGACTATCGCGCCATCAGCGGGCAGATTCAGGTGCTGCGCAACGGCTCGTACGGCTACAACTACCAGTACCTCGGCAACCGCCGCTTCGAAGGGCCCGGGGGCCGCTCGGCCAACTATCCGGTGCGCGATTCGACCATGCACGTCACCAGCGGCACGGTCGCGCTGGCCGATTCGGGCGGCTCGCAGGCGCTGCGCACGGCCAGCAACGCGCGCGAGCACGCCTACACCATCGACCCGCCACGCCTCGAGCGCGAGCGCTTCGGCCCCGGCCTGCAATGGGGCCACGCGACCGGGCCGGTGGTCGTCGCGCCCAGGCACGCGCGGCGCGTGACGGTGGCGTTTCTCGACGGCCACGTCGAGGGCAGGACACTCGAGCAACTCGGCTTCGTCGTCGCCGACGCAACCCGCGACACCGTCGAGGTCGATCGCGGCTCGAACGCGGCGTGGAACGGCAAAGGCTACGACGCGGGCCAGACGCAGCCGTAAACGCGCGGCAGGAGAAGGCCGCCGCGCAGCGCGATGGACCAACCCCGCATCGCGATCTCCCGGCTCGAAGACCTGATCGAGCGCAGGATCGACGCCTGCGGCCCGGACGATGAAGAACTCGACGAGCTCAGGCAATTCCTTGATCGGTTTCGGGCCGAGCTGGCTCAACTGCACACCGACGACGAGTAGCCCGAAAACCCGCTGCCGGCCGAGGAACACCGCGCGCGGGCGCGAAGCACGCCGAGCGCACCGAGCGGCGGGGCTCGAACGCCGTGCGGCGCGTTCATCGGGACGCTCGGCGCAGCCGCCTCCAACCTCATCGCAGCCGCCCCCAAGCCCGGCGTGGCCGCCGCGAACCCTGGCGCACCCGATCAGTCGCGATCAAAGCGCCAGTCGGGTGTGAACGCGGGCGAAAGGTCGTGGCCCAGGATCTGGGCGCGGATCATCGCGACGGGGATCGAGCCGTGCCGCAGCAGCTCGTCGTGAAACTCGAGCTGGCTCATCGTGCCCGCGGCTTCGACCTCGCGCGCCAGGGCCCGCAGTTGCAGCCCGCCGATCATGTACGCGACCTGGTAGAGCGGGCTGTACTGCTCGCCGACGTAGCGCCGCACCTCGCTGGCCGCGTTGTCGCGCTCGTGGTGGATCTGGTCGACCAGAAAGGCCGTCATCTCGGCCGGCGTCATCTGCCCGAGGTGAAACTTCAGGCTCACGATGATGCGCGCCGCGCGGTGGCTGCGCCAGAACAGCATGCCGATGCGGTCTTCGGGCCCGCGGGCGAAGCCCACGTCCCACAGCAGCATCTCCCAGTACAGCGCCCAGCCCTCGACGAAGAAAGGCGTCGCGAACAGGCTGCGGTACGCGCGGTGCCGCGCGGCCATGAAGCCCTGCAGGTGGTGGCCGGGGATGAGTTCGTGCTGGACGACGAGGCGCGTGAAGTGCTCGTTGTTGCCGCGCATCGCCATCTGACGCGCCTCGAAGTCCTGCTCGCTCGAGGCGTAGGCGACCATGACATGATTGTTGTTGTAGGCGGCGAACGGCCAGGTGCGCTGGTCGCGGGCGCTGATCATCTGCGTGCGCCACAGGTCGGCGCACAGCTCGGGCACCGTCACGAGATTGCGCTCGCGCACGAAGTCGATCGCTTCGCGGGCCAGGCGCGTGACCAGCGCAGGCTGCTCGCCCGGCGCGACATGCAGGCTCTTGACATGGTCGATCGCGGCGGCGATATCGCCCCCGTACCCCAGTTCCCCGGCGGCTTCGGCGAGGCGCGCGCGGCACCAGGCGAGTTCGGTTTCGGCTACGGCGATGAGTTCTTCGGGCGACAGCGCGATCATCTCGCGCTCGAGGTGGGCCAGCAGCGCCTCGGACCCGATCGGGTCGCCCACGAGCGCATCCGCATCGCCCCCGCCCTGGCCCGCGATCGATTCGCGCAGGAACTTTTCATGCTCGCCGATGGCTGCGAGCGCCTCGCGGATCGGCGCGTCCATGTGCCAGCCGAACGCGGGCACGAAGGCGGCGTAATGGTCGCGGAAACGTTCGAGCGTGCGCCTCGAAGCGGCGCTGGCGCCCGCGGCCCGCAGCGCCAGGCTCGGCGTGACGGAGATCGCATCGGGGTTTTCGGTCTCGGCGGCGCTGGTGATGCGCTCGCGCACCAGCCGCAGCATCTGCGGCAGCGCCGCCAGTTCGCGCGCGAGGCTGGGCAAGTCGAGCTCGGCCATCTGCGTCCGCAGCGCTTCGAGGTCTTCGATCAGATCGCGATGCGGCAGCAGCGGCAGCATCTCGGCCCGGCGCGCCGCGGCCAGTTCGAGATCGGCCAGCGTCCCGACCAGGTGGGCCCGCAGCATCAGCGCGTCGGCCCGGGCCGTCACGTCGAGATCATCAAACGGCATCGGCGGCCACGCGGCCAGCGCGCGCTGCGCCAGGGCCGTGCGCGCCTCGATCGACTCCCGCGACCAGCGATCATCGTGAAAGCGGGCGATGGTGCGTTCGTCGGCGTCGAGCGCGCGGATCGCGGGCGCGAGCACGCTGTCGGGCGTCATCGGCTGGGCCGGCGCGCTGCTGCTCAGTATCGCCAGCATCCACACCGCCGCGGCGAGCGCGGTCCGGACCGCTGTCATCATTGTTCCTGCATGTCTTGCAGCGTGCATCGCGCGCTCCTTGGTTCAGGTCCAGTCGAGTTCTTCGTGCAGACGATTGAGGTTGCGGCAGCCGGTTTCCGTCACCACGACGATGTCCTCGATGCGGATGCCGCCGAGCGTTGCGTGATACAGCCCCGGCTCGACGGTGAAGGCATCGCCCGCGATGAGCTCGGGCCCGCCCGCATCGACCAGCGGCGGCTCGTGAACCTCGAGCCCGATGCCGTGGCCCAGGCCATGCTGCATCGAGCAGAAGTCGGCGGGCGGATGTTCGGGCAAGAGGGCGCGGTCGAAGCCCGCGGCGCGGATCACGTCGATCGCGGCCTGATACACGCTGTCTGCCGTCACGCCCGCGCGCGCGGCCGCGATGCCCGCGGCCTTGGCGGCCTTGACGGCCGCGTGCATGCGGGCGATGGTCGGCGGGATTGTGCCGTGCACGACCGTGCGCGTGCAGTCGCCGCTGTAGCGCGTGCGCCGGTTGGTCGGGAAGATATCGACGATGATCGGCTCGCCGGTGCGCAGCGGCCCCGAACCGCGATTGTGGCAGTCGCTTCCGGCCTGGCCGCAGGCGACGATGCTGCCCGGCGTCGTGTAGCCGCGCTCAAGAAAGAACACGTCGATCATGGTGTTCACGCGCTCGGCGGTGAGGGGCGCGCCGTCGTGCATCAGCACGCCGTCCGCGCCGGCGCGGGCGCGCGCGATGGTGGTGCAGGCCATGAGCATGGCCTCTTCGGTCGCGGCCTGGGCCTCGGCGAGGGCCGCGATCTCGGCTTCGTCCTTGCGCCGGCGCTCGAGGACGCCCAGATCGGTGTCCAGCGCGACCTCGATGCCGCGGCGGCGGATGAACTCGGCGTAGATCAGCGGCAGGGAGCGGTCGGCCACCGCGCGCGTGATGCCTGCGCCCGCGAGCGCTTCGGCCAGCGCCTGGGCCGTGGCCGTTTCGCGCTCGGGGCTGAGCCCGCCGACCGGTGCAAACTCGGCCGGGGCCGCGACGCGCGTGGCGCGGGCCTCGCGGGCGGCCCGGTGGAGCTCGATGTCGCGGCAGAGGAACAGGCTCGTGCCGTCGGCGAAGCGCACAAAGGCCGTCGGGTCGCCGACATTGAAGCGCACGGCGTGGAACAGGCTCAGGTTGGTCGCGGGAATGCCCGCCATGACGAGTGCGGTGTGCATGAAGGTGCTCCGGAATCAGACGCCAGACTGTAGCGAAGCGGTCACGGCGGGTCGTCACGCCATTGCGTCGCCCTCTTCGACCAGCACCGTCGTGAGCACCAGGTCGCCCGCGAGCGTGCGGTGCACCGGGCAGCGGTCGGCGATCTCGCTCAGCCGGGCGCGCTGCTCGCTGCTGAGCGGCCCGGTCAGTTCGAGTTCGGCCGCGATCGTCTCGCGCGCTTCGGCGCCCGCGCCCTGGCGCGTGTGCGTCAGCGCGATCGTCGCCGACTCCATCGGCCAGCCCTTGCGGTCGGCGTACATCCGCAGCGTGATAACCTTGCACGCGCCGATCGAGGCCAGTAGCAGTTCGTAGGGCGTCGGGCCCGTGTCGCCGCCGCCCATCGATGTTGGCTCGTCGGCCACGAGCCGGTGGTCGCGGGCGTAGACGGTGCTGACGTACGGGTCGCGGTCGATGCTGACGATCGCGCTGTGGCCGAGTTCCGCGGCGGTTGCCGCGTCGGGGGCAGGGGGGTCTTGTGGCGTGTTCACAGGCCGGTCCTCCTTGATCCATCGCACCGCGCTCCAATGATAGAGCATGGTCAAAGCAGCACTGCTCATGGTTGTGTACGCGGCCGCGATGGTCGCGATCGGTTCGGTCGCCTTCATGCTCGCGCCCTCGGGCGGCAAGGCGGCCACGGCGCTCATCATTCCCGCCGTCTGCGGCGCGCTCATGCTCCTGTGCGCGGGGCTGACCGCCAAGGGGATCATGTCGGCCAAAGCGGGCAAGGGGACGGGCAGGCCGGGGATGATCGGCATCCATCTCGGGCTGCTGCTGCCAGCGCTGTTCGCAGCCGCGTTCATCGGCCGCGCCCTGCCTGCGACGACCGCCTTTCTTGATGCCAAACAGACGCTCGCGGGCGGCAGCATCGCCGAAAACGCGGCCGCGGTCGCACTCGACCAATCCGCCACCGGCGGCAAGAAGGCCGAGGCGCTGAGCAAGGATTACCTGATCGCCAGCCTGTGGTCGCTGTCGTTTCTGAGCATCTTCGCCTGCGTCGCGCTGGTGAGCCATCGGCCGAAGATGGTCAAAGCGCCCAAGCCCGAACCGGCAGCCTGAGCGACAAGCAGTCGTGCGGCTGCAGCGTCCCGATCAGTGTCAGACATGCTCTTGACATCAGCGCGAACTTAGCCGGTCGCTTCTCAGCGCGGCTCGAACATGTCTTCAAAGCGCACGGCGAACGTCCACGCCTCTTTGTTCCCGCGCGCGTATGCCTCGTTGATCTCGAGCAGCGTCAGGATCGTCCAGCGCGTCTCGATGCCGCCATCGGTCGCGCGGTCGGCCTCGATGAGCACCCACAGCGAGCGCTCGGCCCGCCGCGCCGCCGCGTTCATCGCGTCGCCGTCGAGAGTGACCTTCGCGCCCTGCGCAGCGTACACCGGCGCGGCATCTTCGCTGATGCGCTGCACCCGCGCGTCGCGCCCGCGCCCCGGCACGGCCCGGTAGATGCGCACGGCCTCGATCGCGCCGGTCTCGCTGGCGACCTCCACCGACAAGTCCCCCGGCACCCAGCGCCACATGTGCCCGAACTCGTGCTCGGGGTTCTCGCACGCGCCCACGCGCGCAGCCCCGCGCTTGGAAATGGCGATCGTCGCCGTCAGCCACGAGATCTCCGGAGCCGTGTACGTGTCGTTCATGATCTCGCGCGTCAGGTACGCCGTCGTGGGCGACTGGCCGAGCTTCCAGCCCGTGCTCGATCGGCCCGGCAGGGCGCCCTCGGGGATGTTGTAGATGTAAAAGTCGGGGACGCCGCGGTAATGAAAGATCTCGTGCCACAGCGCCTGCTCGCCCCAGTTGGACCAGATGCCGCGCGGGGCGCCGAAGTTGGTGTTGAGAAAGTTGTGCCCGATCGAGTGGTGACGCTCGTGGTCGCCGTCGGCCAGCCAGAAGCAGCACAGCGGCCCGCCCTCGTTGACAGCGATGACCAGATCAAGGTCGGGATGATGATCGAACAGCGCGGGCCGCCCCGCTTCATCATCGAAGAGCTCAATGTGTTCGAGGCGGAAGCGGTCGGGAATCGCGGGCCGCGTCGGGTCGCCGCCGTGCTCGGGCATGCCGATGACCCCTTGGCCCGCGTAGAGCGTGTGCAGGTCTTCGAGGCTCGCGCGAAAGCGCCGCGCCATCGAGCCGAAGCGCTCGTCGCCGTCGATCCACGACTGTGCGGTCGCGACCAGCCCCAGCCGGTGGGCGGCGGGGCCGTGGAGGTCAAAGACGTCGAGCACCGGCGCCTGCTCGGCCGAACTCAGGCCCGGCTCGAATAGCATGATGCGCGTGCCGTAGGGAATCTCGGCCGTCGGCATCGTGAACGTCATCTCGTAGCGCTCGCCCGCGGCCAGCGGGGGCAGGATGCCGCCGTCGGGCATCGCGTCAAAGCCGGCGATGTGCAGACGCTCGGCGGGCGATGCTCCGGCGTTGCGCACGACGATGGTGATGGTCGCCTCGTCAGTCTCCGGCGGGCGCGGCATCGCGCCCAGTTCGACGACTGTCGCGCGCGGGCCGATGCCGATCCACTCAATCACCGGCCAGGCCCAGCGGATGTTGCGCGGGTTGCTCGCGTCGCGGTCCTCGGGATCAACCGGCAGCGGCGCACGCACCGGCACCGGGGCAAGCATCTGGACCGGCAGCGGGACCGGGACGGGCGCGGCCAGAGACAAGGCCGCACCGTTCGCAAGGGACGCAAGGGCCACGAATGTAATGATGATGCGCATGACACACTCTAGCGACGCGCTGCCGGCGCGGCGGGCCGCCGGCGCCCGATCGGGGCGTTAGCCCCCGCTGGCCAGCTGCTCGCAAAGGTGCTCGGCAAACGTCGCCGCCTCCTCGAGCGCCGCGGCCGATTCCTCGTACGCCCCGTCGGCCGCGGCCGACCACGCGCGGTTGACCTTGCGCTCCATCGAGGCAAAGGTGTCCATCACGCGGGCAAACCCGCCCATGCCGCGTGCAGCAATGAGCTGCGGGCGCGTCTGGGCAAACTCAGGCACCAGTTCTCCCTGCACCTCGCCCAGCACCGCGACAATCTGCGCCATGCGGGCGCGGTCGGTGTCGAGCCGCGCGATCGAGCCGCGCAGCGCGCTGATCTGCTCGCGCATCTGCCCCGCGACCGCCTCGGGGGTGGAACGCGGCGCATCGGCGCGGTCGGGCGCCTGCAGCGCCGCCCTGGCCGCCGCCTTGACCAGCAGGCCCCCGCCCGCCAGCCCGACGGCCGCGAGCACAAACAACCACAGCCCCGTCCAGTGGCGCACCAGCGCCAGCGGCGCGGCGCCCGGATGCCGCACCGTCGCGCGGGCAATCCCCGCATCGCGCATCGCCGCAAGAACCTCGGGCGTCAGCGCTGCGCCCGCCGCACCGATCTCTTCGCCGCTGGCAGCATTGACCGTGCGCTGCTTGAGCAGGGCATAGACCGGCTCGCCGTCGTCATCCGTGCCCAGCACGAAGCGCGCGTCATGCGTCGCGTCCGCGCCGACCGGCCAGGCGTACAGCGACGGCGCCGACACCAGCCCCAAAGCCAGCGAAATCCAGATCAGCATGTTGCCGAGCAGTTTCATGTTCCGTGTCCTTGTCTCTCAGCCCGTCGCCAGCACGAAAATGTTGATCAGCAGCGCCAGAATCGACTCGCCGACGATCAGCCCCGCCGCAAACGGCACACCCCATTCCTCGCAGAAGCGCCTGCCCTTGAACGCCCCGAGCACAATCGCCGCCACACACCCGATGCCATAGGTCGCGATGTACTCAAACGGAAGATACACGCTCAGGCCCACCAGCACGCCCAGACCCGCGAACGAGCCAAGCCCCAGCAGCATCCCCAGCATCGCACCAATCAGATACAGGGCGTAGGGCATCTCGCCGCCCTGCACGCCCGTCACGATCGCCTGCAGCGCCTGGGCCTGCGGGGCGCTGGTCTCGGTCCCCGGCCCGATCGCAATGCCCGTCTGGCGCAGGTTCACCTGCGTGATGAGCAGCAGCGTGAGCATCGCCACCACCGGCCCGATCCAGACGACACACAACTCGACCACCTGCTGGCGCCTCGGCCTCGAGCCGACAAGATAGCCCGTCTTGAGATCGCCCATCATGTCGGCCGCCAGCGTGATCGCCACGCACAGCGCCGCCCCCAGCAGCACCGCGCCGACCACCGCGCCCGTTCCGGCCATCATCAGCACCAGCACCACCGTCAGCAAGGCCATGCCCGAGATCGGCGACCAGTCCGTCATGCCCGTGCACTGGGCGATGATCAGCCCCGTGAACCAGATCCACAGACACCCGACAATCGCGATGATCGCAGCTCGCACATGCGGGTCGAGCCCCGCAAGCCAGCCGCGCTTGGCCTTGTACTGCACCATGAACGCCGCCTTCTGCTCGGCCGTCCACTGCGTCTCCCAGGTCGCGCGGGCCTGATCGTCGGCAAAGCGGATCATGTATCCATCATGCTGCACGGGCTCAGCCTCGCACGTCACCTCGAGCTGCGTCACCGGGCACAGGCCGCCTTCATTGAGCGGCTTGTTGCCCACGAAGTCGGCGGCCAGAAACAGCAGCGCCACGCCCCCGATGATCGCAATGCCCAGCGGCGCCAGCCCCAGTTCGTCACGCCCGCCGACTTTGGCGCTCCCGATCGACTTGAGCGCCGCCGCGATCGCCGGAAACGCCGCGATCACGCCCATCAGCGCCCCGCCGAGCAAAAGCCCGATGCCCAGCGGCCGGTTGTACAGCGAAAACGACGCCCCCGGCGCCTCGTGCGCCTTGAGCCCCGGCGGCAGCAGCCCCGCGTTGAACACAAACGGATTGATCACGAAGAACGCCAGCACCCCGCCGGCCAGCACCATCAGCCCCGGCCTGCCCGTGATGAACCCCGCTCCAAGCGCAAACGGCGCAATCGCAAACACCAGCCGCACCTCGTCAGGGATGAACAGCAGCATGCGGCCGACATCGATCGTCGAATCCGTCACAATCAGGTCCGGCCTGTTGTTGCCGTTGCGATCGACACGCTCGTCGAGCGCGCCCGTGCCCGGCGCGAAAAACTTCGGCAGGCGAATCTGCAAACTCGCATACCCGGGCAACGGTGCCGTCGCCCACCCCTTCTCGCCCGACACCAGCGACGACCACTCCAGATTTCCAACCGACCGATCGTGCACCGCCAGCAGCATCTCCTCGGGATACTGCCTGGCGCCCATCGCGCCCAGCGCCGCCTCGGTCTCGGCGATGTCCGCCTTGCGAGCCGCAATGCTCTCGCGCAGCCCCTCTTCCACCGGACACTCGCTCAATCGCTCGATCAGCCCGTTGAGTTCGCGCTTGGCCTCACGCAGGTGCGCCACCCGCGCAGCCCGCGACACGACCTCATCGGGCGCGGCGCCCGCCCGCACCCACGCAGCCGCATCGCGCGTGTTCTGCGCCGCCGCCAATGACAGACGCTCAGTGAACACCAGCCGATCGAGCGCATCAAACGCCGCCTGCCCGTCAGCCTCGGTCAGTGTCCCTTCCGACACGGCGATCAGTTCTTCCATCAGCCTCTGCTCGGTGTGCACGATGCCATCGAGCGGCACCTCCTTGCGCACCCCCGGCAACCCCGCCGGCAGATAGATCAGCGCCCCCATCAGGATTCCGGCAATGAGCACGATCGTCTTCTTCATCCCCGCGCCGGGGCTCTTGAGAATCGTCGCCACTCCCGTCGCGCTGGGGAACCGCAGCCGCTCGATGTCGATCATCTGCTTGCGCAGCGGAATGATGAACGCTGTCCCCAGCATCGCCCCGGCCACGCACGCCAGCGTGATGAGCCAGAAGTCAAGCGTGTCCCAGTTCAGGTTGTACCCGATCAGGAACAACACCGGCACCGTGAAGATCACACCCGAGTTTGACGTATTGACCGCCGACGCCACCGTCTGCGCGACGTTGGTTTCCAGAATCGTCCCCCGGCGCAGCAGCCCCCGCAGCACCCCGAAACCCAGCACCGCCGCGATCGCCGAACCACCGATCGTGAATCCGATCTTCAGGCCCGCGTAGGTGATCGCCGCGTTCATGATCACGCCGAAGATGATCCCGAACACGATCGCCGCCACCGTCACCTCGCGATACGCAGGGACCGGGCTGCTGATCTGAGGACTTTCGCCCGAAGGCGGCCTGTGGTCGGGCATGCTGGGCGTCGTGTCGCTCATGCGTTGGGCTCCGTGGTTCGGATCAATCTCGCATCAGAGTAGCGACTTCGAGCCCAAACGCACAAGTCCGCACAACAAAACCGACGCCCGGAGGACGTCGGATCTCGCGCAATCATGTTCTCGGTCAGAAGCGCAGGTCAGCTTTTGCCAGCCGCAGTCGCGGGCGCGATGAGGCCTCACCCCGCCAACCCCCGCCAGTATCAACTCGATGGGAGCTTGCGCCCGATGCGGCGGCGGCGGTTGATCATCGCCCGACCACTCCTCGTGGCCATGCGCGCCCGGAAACCGGACTTGCGGATCTTTGTGATTCGGCTGTTACGACGTGGATAATGCATTTCTTGAGCCTCACCGTTGGGCCACAACCCTAGCCCGCCCATCTCAAGATTTCCACACTCAACTTCATTGTCCAACCGGTCGATAGCATCCAATGATGTTCCTGTCGGGAAGTCGTTTCCCACAGGTCGGCCGCGTCCGCTCGTCTCACGTCTGCAACCCAGCCGAGAGTCGAGCGCCCGCGTCTGTTACAAGTCTGTTGAGGCCAGGTCCGAACAAAGCCCTGTCTTTGTGCGGCTTGTGCGGAAGGGCGCACACATGGACGAAGAAGTTCTCTCCCGGGCCGAGGCCATTCTCGGACACCGTTTCGCCGATCGAGAGCTCCTCAAACTCTCTCTCACACACGCCTCAGTCTCCGAGCATCGACTCGCCTCGAACGAACGACTCGAGTTTCTCGGCGATGCCATCCTCGGCCAGGTCGTCTGCGAGATCATCTTTCGTACCTTCCCCGACCTCCTCGAAGGCGAGATGACCAAAATCAAGTCCTCCGCAGTCTCGCGGCGCACCTGCGCCCGCGTCGCCCGCACGCTCGGCCTCCACGAACTGCTCAAAATGGGCAAGGGCATGCAGTCGCACGACGAGCCGCCACCCTCCCTCGCCGCCGCCGTCCTCGAATCCGTGATCGCCGCACTGCACATCGACGGCGGGTTCGATGTCGCGCGCAACTTCCTCGTTCCACTTTTCGAACCCGTCGTCCGCCGGGCCGCACGCAGCGGACACCAGCAGAACTACAAGTCCGTCCTCCAGCAATACGCTCAGCAGACCACTCAGAGCACCCCGAACTACCGCGTCCTCGACGAGAAGGGTCCGGACCACGCCAAGGCATTCAAGATCGCGGTCGAACTCAATGGCCGACGCTTCGAAGCCGCGTGGGGCCAGGCCAAGAAACAGGCCGAACAACAAGCCGCCCTCATCGCACTCTGCGAACTGGGCATCATCGAACCCGATGAGCACGGCGAGTACACCGTCGTCGATCCCGAAAACTGGCAGGAGGCCGCCAGGCGACACGCCGCCAATGGCTCAATCCCCAAGTCCCACGAGATCGATCACGAGTGATTCCGCCGCTCGACGGATCGCTCCCTGCCAGTCCTCGTCGTTTCCGCCAGGATACAGCACACTGCGCGACGCATTGACGACGACCCCCGGGTTCCGGCCGCGCGCTCTCCTCAGAGGCTTGATGTCTTCCATCGTCCCGCCCTGCGCCCCGAACCCCGGAATCAGCATCGGCTGATCGCGCATCACCTCACGCAACTCCGCCCCCTCATCGCCCGCGGTCTTCGTCGCCCCGACCACCGCCCCGACCGCACTCAGGCCCCGCTGCCCGATCCAACCCGCACCAAGCCGGGCCAGCTGCCGCCCGATCATCATGCTCACCGTATCCCCCGACACCACACGCGCCGTCTGAATGTCATCCGATCCCGCATTCGAGGTCCGCACCAGCGCGAAGATCCCCAGCCCTGCATCCAGATATGGCTCAAGCGTGTCCAGCCCCAGATACGGATTCACCGTGATCCACTGCGCGCCAAGATCGACTGCACACGCCGCATAATGCCGAGCCGAGACGCCGATGTCCCCACGCTTGGCATCCAGCACCACGCACAGCCCCCGCTCGCGCGCACGCCCGCAGACCTCTTCGAGCACCCCAAACCCGCGCGAACCGAAGCGCTCAAAGCACGCCGACTGCGGCTTGACAATCCTCACAACCCCCGCCGCTGCGTCAATCGCTCCAAGACAGAACTCCCTGATCTGTGCCACATGGTCGGCCGAGCCCTCACGCACCCGCCGCGGCAGACGCTCAACGTCCGGATCAATCCCCACGCACGCGGGCGTGTGCGCGATCGCATCGGCAAGCACGTCAGCAGGATGTTCCGCAGCAACCGGGTTCATGCAGGGTCTTTCCTCGAAGGGGCGTACGCTATGCTAGCGACCGTCCACGCCCCAGCGCCTCGTTTCCATCCGACCCATGAACCCGCACGCACCACAACACATCGACCTCCAGAAGGACCGAGGCCTCTCCATCCTCTGGAACGACGGCTCCTCATCCTACTTCTCCATCGCCTACCTCCGCCGCATGTCACCCTCGGCCGACATGCGCGAACTCCGCAAGACCATGCACGCCAACCCGCTCACGGTTCTCCCCGCCGGATTCGTCGGCGATGCCGTCGTCGCCACCGACGCCGAACTCGTCGGCAACTATGCCATACGCCTCACTTTTTCCGATGGGCACACTTCGGGCATCTATACGTGGGATTACCTGCGAGAACTCGCCCCCGAATCGGCCAACCCCCGCAGCCGGGCCCCGGGCGATGACACGCCGCCTCATAACAACCCGCTCGGACTCCCGACGTGAACGCGGCCGATCCATCTGCCGGCCCGCGTCCGCTGACCGCCGGCGTCCAGTTCCTCCCCGGCGTCGGGCCCAAGCGCGCCGAACTCCTGGCTCAACTCGGCATCACCAACCTCGGCAGGCTCATCGCCCATCTGCCGCACCGCTACGAGCACGAACGCGCCGAATCTGCGATCGCCCAACTCGAAACCGGAGTCCTGGCTTCGGCCCGAGGACACATCACCGCTACCCGCGTGGCCGGCAGAGGTGCCAAGGGACGTTTCGAAGCCGTGCTCATCGACGACACCGGCCGACTCGATCTGGTCTGGTTCAATCAGCCGTTTCTTACCCACACGATCCTCCCAGGCACGCGATTGTGGGTGCAGGGCAAGCCCATGCGCCGCGGCGGCATGGTTCAGATGGCCCACCCGCTCTACGAAATCCTCGACGAGCACGAGCCCGCCCAGCGACGCGAGCGACTCCGCCCGATCTATCCCGCCACCGAAGGCCTCACCTCACGTCAGATCGAAAACATCATTGATGTCGCGCTCGATGATGCTGTCAGCCAGATCGAAGATCACTTCACGCCCGCGTTTGGCAGGCAGCGCGAGTTGCCGTTGCTTGCCGATGCTTACCGCATGATGCACCGCCCGCAGAGCGAGCAGGATATCGCCGAGGCCCGCCGCCGGCTTGCCTATGACGAACTCTTCATGCTTCAACTCGCGGTGCATCTCAAGAAACAGCACCTGCGCACCACGCTGTGCGCCCCGGCTCTGGCGGTGACGCCTGCCATTGACCAGCACATCCGCCAGCGACTGCGCCTTTCCCTCACGCCGGGCCAGGAGCGCGTGGTTGCCGAACTCCGCGCCGATCTGGCGCGCACCACGCCGACCAACCGCCTCATCCAGGGCGATGTCGGCTCGGGCAAGACCTTCGTCGCCATCTACGCCATGCTCGCCGCGGTCGCTGCGGGGCATCAGGCCGCTCTCATGGCCCCGACCGAACTGCTCGCCGAGCAGCATCACGCTTCGATCTCGGCCATGCTCGAAGGCTCGCGCGTGCGCTGCGCTCTTCTCACCGGCTCGATTGCTCCCGCCGAGCGCGCCGCCCTGCTCGACCGCCTCGCCCGCGGCCAGATCGACCTGCTCATCGGCACCCACGCTCTGCTCACCGACACCGTCGCCTTTGCTTCTCTGGCTGTTGCTGTCATCGACGAGCAGCACCGCTTCGGCGTTCATCAGCGCGCCGCCCTGCGCGCCAAAGGCGAAGACGCCGCCTCTTCGCCTCACGTCCTCGTCATGACCGCCACGCCCATCCCGCGCACCATCGCTATGACGCTCTTTGGCGATCTTGATCTCTCGATCATCGACGATCTTCCGCCCGGCCGCCAGCCCATCACCACGCGCCACCTGCGCACCGCCCAGCGCGCCGACGCCGAGGCCATCCTTGCCGAGCACATCGCCCGCGGCGAGCAGGGCTACGTCGTGGTGCCTTCGATCGAGGGCGAGCACGCTGCGGGCGTCGATGATGTCGCGCGGCGCCTGGCTGCCGGGCCTCTGGCCGGACGCCGCATCGCAACGCTCCACGGCCGGATGAACCGCGCTCAGCGCGACGCCGTGATGTCGCGCTTCCGCGCCGGCGCGATCGACGTGCTCGTCGCCACGACCGTCATCGAAGTCGGCGTGGATGTGCCCAACGCCACCATCATCGTCATCGAAGACGCCGACCGCTTCGGCCTGGCCCAGCTCCACCAGCTCCGCGGGCGCGTCGGTCGCGGCGACAAGCCCGCCCACTGCATCCTCATCGCCGACCCAGCGACGCCCGATGCGCTGGCCCGTCTCGACGCGATCTGTTCCACCGCCGACGGCTTTGTTCTGGCCGAACGCGACTTTCAGATCCGAGGCCCCGGCGAACTCATCGGTGCCCGCCAATCCGGCGACATGCCCCTGCAGGTGGCCGATCTGGCCACCGATCTCGAACTGCTCGCCCAGGCGCAGCGCGACGCCCGCGACTGGGTGGCCGCCTCGCCCACGCTGGCCCGCGACACCGACGCGCTGCTCCGCAAGCGCCTGGTCAAGAAGTACGGCCTGGGTCTGGGTCTGGCCGACGTGGGCTGAGCACGCGGTCGCACCAGCACAGTTCGTGCGCGTCGGGTGCGTGTGGTTCGGCGGGTGGAAGGTCTGGGTGTGGTGTCCAGGGGTCTCGACAACGTCGCATGGAGCAGCGCACGTGGGGCATCAAACCGCGTTTGCGGGCCAAAAACCCACTCCCCGTGCCACCGATCCGCGGCTCTGAGCGGTCGGTGTGCCTTTCCGAGCGGTGGGCGTGCCGTGCCTAGCGGTCCCGCCGCCCCCGGACACCCCGTACCTCCGACCTCAGTAGCCCTGCAATGCCCACGCCCGCGCTCTCGAACCGCGCCCCTGCCGAACTCGAAGCCATCGCCGACGTGCACAACCAGTCGTTTTCGCCCGCTGAAGAAAATAATTTCCCCCCTGTTGGGCCACAACTTCGTGCCCGATCCCGCGCGGCACATGGTGCCGGACACGCCGCACCCCGCCAAGCACACTCAATCTTGTGGCTTATCCCGTCTCAACCCGCCACATCGGCTGCCCGTACCCTCCGCACAACCCCCAATTATGCCGATACACTGAATACTCATGACCACCACCTCCCTCCACGACAGACTCAGTTCTGTGGCCGGTGCCCGCACCTACCGCGCACTCGGCGAACTCACCGGCACACACCCCGAAACCGTCCGACGCTACATGCAGGGCCAGTCGCCCGCGGTCGACTTCCTCGCCTCGCTCTGCCAGAGTCTGGCTATCAACGCCGACTGGCTCCTGACGGGTCGCGGGCCGATGCACGTCTCGGACCTCCGCGCCGCCGCCCTCCGCGACGCCAACCCCAGCGAACTGCACTCGGCCATGGCCAGCACGCTCACTTCTCTCGTCGAGCGCGTCGCTCGCCTCGAAACCTACTGCCAGACACTCGAAACACGACTTCGTGTCGCTTCGGCCCACAGTGCCGACTCGCCCCGGGCACCCGACGTACCCTTGAGCAGCGATGACAACCCCGACCCCCCCGTCGTCCAGACCCGCCAGCGAGCCACCCGCATCGCCGGATCTGTCTCCCGCAGACCACGTCCGGATGCTCACTGAACTCCTGCGTCCGGCTTCACCCGAACTGGCGCGCCGCTGGCTGGCCGCACTCCTGATCGTTCCCGAGTCCGAGCGCGCCGCCATCGTCGATGCAGTCGAAAAGCAGATCGTCGACGAGTTTGGCTGAGCACGCCGCCGACTACCATCGCCCATGAGCCTCAAGCAGCACGCCGCCACGCTCTTTGAACGCATCGCCGCGATGCTCGAGCTCCTCGGCGAAGATAAGTTTCGCGTCAATGCCCACGCCCGCGCCGCCCGCGCGCTCGAATCGCACCCCGGCGAACTCGAAGACATCGCCAGCGATCACGCCGCGCTCGAAGCCATCCCCGGCGTGGGCAAGAAAATGGCTGCCAAAATCACCGAACTGTCCAACACCGGCACCATAAAGGAACACGACGATCTGGCCGCGCGCGTGCCCGCGTCGCTCGTCGCGCTCCTCGACATTCCCGGCCTCGGACCAAAGACCGTCAAACTCCTCTGGGACGAGCTCGGCGTCACCGACCTGCCCGGCCTCGAACGCGCCCTGGCCGACGGCTCGTTCCTCACACTCCCGCGCACCGGCCAGAAAACCGCCGACAAGATCACAAGCGCCATCGCCTTCATGAAAACCAGCAGCCAGCGCCTGAGTCTGGGCCTGGCGATGCCCGTCGCTGAGCGCTTCATCGCCCACATGCAGTCCTGCCCCGCCGTCACGCGCGTCGCCTTCGCCGGTTCGCTCCGCCGAGGCCGCGACACCATCGGCGACATCGACATCCTCGCCGTCGCGACCGACCCCGAGGCCGCCAGCGCCCACTTCCTGGCCGAACCCTCCATCACCGAAACCCTCGCCCAGGGTGCCAGCAAAACCAGCGCCCGCGCCCATCTCTTTGTCGATGGCGGGCGATGGAAAGGCGAAGCCGTCGGCCAGGTGCAGGTCGATCTCCGTCTCGTCCCCGAAGCCTCATGGGGCGCTGCGCTGATGTACTTCACCGGCTCGAAGGACCACAACGTCCGCCTGCGCGAGCGCGCCCTGCGCCAGCGGCTCACCCTCAACGAATACGGCCTCTATCCCAACGACGACGACCCGACCCCGCCGCACCAGCGCGATGTCAAACCCGTCGCTGGCGCGAGCGAAGAAGAAGTCTACAAGGCCCTCGGCCTGCCGTACCTCCCGCCCGAGATCCGCGAAGACATCGGCGAACTTGAACTGACCGCCACTCCCGCCCTCATCGAACCAGCCGACATCAAGGCCGAACTCCACGCCCACACCACCGCCTCCGACGGCCACATGAGCCTCGATCAACTCATCGAGCGCGCCATCGCGCGCGGCTTTCACACCATCGCCGTCACCGATCACAGCCGCTCGAGCGCGCAGGCGAACGGGCTCAGCGTCGAGCGCCTGCGCGAGCAGCGCCGCGACATCGAGGCCGCCCGCGAGCGCTTCAAGGGCAAAATCACGATCCTCTGCGGCAGCGAGGTCGATATTCTCGCCGACGGCTCGCTCGACTACGACGACGACGTGCTGACCGAACTCGATCTGGTCGTCGCCAGCCCGCACGTCGCGCTCGCCCAGGACGCCGCGACCGCCACCGCCCGCCTGCTCCGCGCGATCGAGCACCCGCTCGTGCACATCATCGGCCACCCGACGGGCCGCCTGATCAACCGCCGCGCGGGCCTCGAACCGGCCATGCCCGAACTCGTCGCCGCCGCGCGCCAGCACAACGTCGCTCTCGAAATTAACTGCCACTGGATGCGCCTCGACCTGCGCGACACGCACGTCCGCCTCGCCGCCGAAGCTGGCGCCCTCATCGCCATCGACTGCGATGTCCACGCCCCCGACGAGTTCGACAACCTTCGCTACGGCGTCCTCACCGCCCGTCGCGGCTTCCTGCCGCCCGAGCAGTGCATCAACACCTGGCCGCAAGCCCGCCTCGCCGCCTGGATCGCCTCCAAGCGCACGCGCTAAGGCCCCCGCCTCCGGCCGCCATATGCCGTCGCGATACTTGCTTGACGCGCGGAGGGCGAATCGGTACGCTGGCCGATGAGTGGCCCGAAGAAAGTGCCTAGCTGTTTTCGTTCTGATGGGCCGATGCGCGGCGAGCACCGAAGGTGCCGACCCGACTTCGGTGGCATGGGGAAGGGGGACATCGGGTGCCACCTTGCCGGGCTGATAGGAGAATGTGAATGTTTTTCAAGAGGACACTGAGACGAACAAGCATCTTCAGGGTGCCGCCGTCGATCCGGGTGAATCCGCGTTATTCGCGCCTATTGATGATTGTTGTGCTCGTGACGGGGACGTTGACCGCGCAAGTGCTCGCAAGGCCTGCTCGCTTGTTGACCGGGTACAGTGCCGCTCGGGCTCTGAGCGACCCACCAGTGGGCGGCGATCCCGTGACTGCAACCTCTGAGGAAACCCGCAGCGAGCAGATCAACGAGGCGTTGCTCAGGGCCCAGCGCATATCGGAGGACGCGAGAAAGCAGGAGTCGCCCCTCGTGATACGTGCAATATTGGCGGACGCCCGAGCTGCGCTCGTCGCCGTGATGGGCGACCCGCGGCACGAAACGCTACGAGTGTGGCCAGCGTTTGGCGCGTTGTCTGTTCTGTTGAGAGATGGGCGTGACGCAGCATTGGCGTATGAAGCGATCGATCGACTGGAGCCTGATTGGCGAACAAGGTCGGATTTGTCCGACTTGATGGCTTCGCTAAATCGCATGGGTGCCGCAGAACGGATCATACCTGTCAGGGAAGGTCGCGAGAGAATTCTCTCGCTACTAACGAAAGCGGAAGATGGTGACACGGCAGCGCAGTCGGAGCTTGGAGGCAAGTATTTGATGGGCACTGCGATACCGAGGAATATAAAGCAAGGATTGGTTTGGCTCAGGCTGGCCGCTCAGTTTGATGACGTCGCGGCACAACTGGGCATTGCGGTATGCTACATGAATGGTGTCGATGGCCCACCCGACTACGCTGAGGCGCTCAGGTGGCTTCAGCCAGCTGTAGACAAGGGGTATGCTCCCGCCCAGAGGATGATGGGTATGCTATACGAGAACGGAACCGGTGTTCCGAAGGACTCCTTGCTCGCGATTCGGATGTACCGAATGTCGGCGGATCAGGGCAACCGTCACGCCCAATGCCGTTTGGGCTACATGTATGCCGATGGGCGCGGCGTCTCGCGCAATGACGCCCAAGCGCTCCGGTGGTTTCGAAAAGCCGCAGATCAAGGTGAGCCAGAGGCCCAATATTGTTTGGGATACATCTACGCCCAAGGCCGGGGTATCAAGCGAAACCCAAAGGAGGCCGTGAAGTGGTTTGAGCGGTCCGCTGAACAGGGCTATGTGCCAGCGCAGTTTGAGTTCGCGGATTGTTTGACCGCTGGGCGTGGAATAGGTATCGATTATGGTACTGCTGCCAAGTGGTTCCTCCGTGCGGCCGCCCTCGGAGATGCCGAGGCGCAGTATCGCGCGGGCCGAATGTACCACGAGGGCAACGGTTTGCCACAGAACGACGTTGAGGCAGTGCGACTTTGGCAGGCCGCTGCGAGCGAAGGGTCGGCAAACGGGAAGTTCTGGCTTGGCATAATGTACATGCGCGGCGTGGTGGTCGAGCAGAGCAATTATCGGGGACTAGAACTGATAAAGCAGGCAGCGAGAGAAGGTCAACTCGATGCGCGATTCGAGCTGCGCAAATTGGGCTACACCAGCTGGTAACGGCGGGTGGCACCGACCGCAACCGTTGATGCATGCTGCCCGTGCCACCGACAACGGCTTTGAGTGGTCGGTGTGACTTTGTTCCATTCTAGCCGAACCCTCATTCTGCGTTCCACCGCTCACCGGTTCCTCCGGCGAGCCATGGCACGGCCAGCAACACGGGCGCGTGATTGGTGCCACCAGCCTGACGCCAACTGCACGAGAGATGGCGGCTGCAGCCGCAATCCGTGCCAAGACTGGCAACCATCTGTTGCTCATCCCGAAACCTAAGTAAGGAAGAAAAGTCTGTGCCTAAAGTGATCGATATATTCACAACGCAATCAGACCTGCTTGATTTGCTGGCTGACGTAGAGTCAAATCACCCAATTCGCTATGTCGAGGCCGGTATGATGGGTAAATCGGATCTGACGACATACAATTCGGCATCAGAGATTCCTTGTTTAGGAACAACTCGTGCATCTTCTACTAATTCATGTTGTCATTATCTCATGGCTGATGCTTCCGTCTCATTTACTATTCGGCCAGTCCCGCAGAAACGTGGCGGAACGCGGTATGTGGTGGACCAGCGGATGAATCCCGACTCAGTTCACTTGGTTCCAGGTGGACAATATTATAAAAGCACTATTGTGGCTGGAACTATCGGAACTTGCACAAACTCGTCGATATCGATTTCCCTTCTCAGGACGATAGTTGCCGCGATTCGTCATAAGATGTGGTCTAACATAAAGTTGTATGCAGTTAGTCCCGAAGCCACGAGGATTCTTGATGCAGGCGGCCGACTTACCGCTATCCTCCAATCTCCGCGAGAAAATGATTTACAACGTTAGGCGCTGTTACTGATGTTGATTGCTCGTTTCCATGTTCGATCTGTACGCCTTTGTGTTCGTATAATGCATGTACTCCATTTCATTCTGATTCTGCTCGTCGCGTACACGGCGGGGTGGCACCAATCTACTTCTCCCCAGTGCCACCGGCGGGTGGCACCGACCGCATCCGTTGATGCCTGCCACCCGTCGTGGATCCGCGCCAAACGCTCCGGCTGAAAGGCCCCGGCCCCCCGGCCCCCGGCACCGATCGCCGGAGGAACCGGCGAGCGGTGGCACGGCTAGAGTCACATGCGCGTGATCGGTGCCACCAGCCCTGACGGTTCCACATTCAAGATCGGCCAGAGTTCACAAGGTACACGAGTGAGAGATGGAGCGTCGATTCGCGCAGAGCAACAAGTTCGAAGACTTAGAAAAGAGACGGGTGGAGAATACACATCAGAAATTCTTCAAAAAGTGTTTAAGGATAAAGCCTCAGCACGAAGTTATGAAACACGCGCGATCGAGCGATTCCGCAGCATCCACGGGCAGAACACATTGCCTGGGAATGTGACCAACCG
This sequence comes from Phycisphaeraceae bacterium, assembly GCA_019636795.1. NCBI lineage: Bacteria > Pseudomonadati > Planctomycetota > Phycisphaerae > Phycisphaerales > Phycisphaeraceae > Phycisphaeraceae bacterium. The sequence goes on along the minus strand of JAHBWW010000002.1, from coordinate 176,795 downwards.
ATGAGTACACTACCACCTGCGAAACCACCGCATGACCGGAAGTTAGTACTTAGTGGTATTTCCTTGACGATGGCACGCCATCCGAAGGCTTTAATGCCAGCCCTCGCCGGAGTTCGAACCGAACTCGAACGTATCTTGATCCAGACCAACTACTTCGTTGACACACCGTTTTCATGGATCGGAATTTCAATTCGATTCGGCATGAAGACTGAAGCCAAGCCTCATTTCCAACATATCGACAGAAAAGATGGGGAACTGCCGCTCGCTATTGAAATCGAGACCGCACAGATGATCGGGGCTGACCTGGAGCAACTCAAGAACCTCTTTCGCAGTGCAGCGCTGCGAGCCTTGATTGCCGCAGCAGAGCGGTACAACTGTCCTGACGCGCGACTGCGGGAGATGTTTGCAAGCCTTCCAACTCCACAGAGTTCGGCAGAAGAAGATCTAGACTGAAAGTGCAATAAGCCTTTTACTGCCACGCCAGACCAGAGTTTCCTTTATGTTCGCATCCCATGTTTTTCACTCTTCGGTTCATCTTGATCCTGCTCGCGTGCTTTGCATCACCATGCATGGCACAGTCGCTTGATGACAACGACTCTGCCTCGCGCGAGCGGTTTTTCTATTCGCCCGACTGGCAGCTGCTCGAGCAGCGGACGTGGAGTGAGCCGGACGCTGACCCGGCCGAGGACGATGACGATCCATCAACGATCGCTCAGCAGTTCTGGGGCAAGCGGGCCATCGACGATGCGGTGATGCGGCGGATCGACCGTGATCCGGCGGAAAATGACGGCTTCGAAGACACGTATTACTACATCACGGACCACCTGCGCAGCGTGGTGGCGGTGTTGGATCACGCGGGCAAACTGATCGAGCGGGTGCGGTATGGGCCCTACGGCGAGCCGACGCACCACCGGCCCGGCGATGTCAACGGCGACGGCGTGGTTGACTTCTTCGATGCGCAGGTCATGATCGATCTCATCTCCGGCGGCGCGATCGAGATCGACGACGAGGAATACCAGGCCGATGCCGACATCAACCGCGACGGGATCATCGATTTCTACGACGTGCTGATCGCGCTGGCCGATGTGACCAAGGATCCGGTGACTGGAATCTCAGATCCCGAGACAGTGGCGAATCCGATCGGCTATGCAGGGTATGTTTACATCGCAGACTTCGGCTCGCTGGGCCACTGGTATGCGCGGCATCGCATCTTCGATCCCGTCATGGGTCGATGGATCACGCGAGACCCCGCGGGCTATGTCGATGGGATGAGTTTGTATCTGTACGCGATGGGCAACCCGTATATGTTTGTGGATCCGCTTGGGTTGTTTGTGTGGGGTGCTGTGTGCGCAGCTGCAGAGTGGACATGGACTGCTGGAAGCAGGGTTGTACATAACATTATCGACGCCAAAGAAGGTGCGTCGGAGATGGTGTCCGAAGTGATGCTCAGCGGAGCGTATCTGGCCGGCGCTCATACGGATGCGGAATTTCAGCGTGAGTCACGTACTATTGCTCCGTTGGCAAGCGCGATCAATGAAGTCGGTGGAGTTGAGGTTGCGAAGCAGGTCGGCCTGTCCGCCCTCAACGGCGTCATACAGACGGTCGCAGGCATGGCCAGCGGTGACCCGAACGCGTTCGGAGACGCGGCCACCACAGTGTTTGGTGGTGGCTCACTGCAAATGATGAAACATAGTCGCAGAATCATGAAGACTGGTGCTGATGCGGCACGCGCCGCTGCAAACGGAGGACCGCTCGCAGATGCCAACTTTGCACAGAAGACTTTCAGCCAGGCTTTCGATCCTAGAGGTCCGCTTGCAGGGCGTACGGTTGACGACGTAGCAGCGGCCTTGCGATCTGGGCAAATGAATGCTGCGGATGTTTCCGTCCAATACATCATTCGAGATGGCAATACGCTGATGTTAAACACTCGATCCGCCCAGGCCCTCCAAGCAGCGGGTATTCCAAGGGCGCAGTGGAATGCCGTAAACATGACGGGCAACGCCGCCGCCGAGGCGAGATTAACCGGGCAGCTTCAGCGGAATGGCCTTGGCAACCAAGGCATATCAACTGTCACGCCAGGGAGGCCATAGTCATGAGTTCCAAAAAATCTCTGCACACTGTTGCTCTTCCTTCTACGGACTTCATTGTTCCCGCATATTGGGATGAGAAAGGACCGTCTCCTGCCATTCGCTTCAGTTACGACAAAGATGGGGTCGAGTATCGAAGCGGCATTGAATTTCGCCGCGTATTGGCTATGCGATGGAGAGCCGAGCGATGCTGCACGGCCTGGCATATCGAGGGTGCTTACGATACTTTGGTTGAGGTCGAAAACTCGCTTTGGGTTCAGGAATTGCGGGCGGATACTTACGCGCAATGGCGGGACAAATGGGAAACTCACCACTACATGATTTATCTCGACGGCGTTTCTTTTGAAGTTGTCGCCGAATCATGGGCAGCTTTACCAGATGAACCGGCGGCTCAGTGATCTCTCAAGGGAAGGAATGGCGACGATGAAGGTGTTACAAGCCGCAAAGTCCTGCTGCTCCCCGTTCGCAATTTAATCGGCCCTTGTTCGCATCTGTGTGTTAGGATTTCGTTATTGATTTGTCAGGGTCGGCTTTCGAGCCTGGCGCTCTGTTTTCCACAGGCGGGGCGCACCCGTGTTGCACCCGTGCGGCACCCTTGTGGCGAACCCGGTATGGTGAGCCATCCGGCACGCTGATTGGCCTGTTTTTCTGTTCGGTATGTCGCCCTGTTTTCGCACGATGTTCGTACTTCACCTCATCCTGATCCTGCTGGTCACGTTTGACGCCTCCTCGGGCCCGAAGAACACGGATCGTCTTTCGGCGGTGGTGTATGCCGACGGCTCGCGGTGGGTGCATGACTACGGCGCGGGAGCCGACGATGCGATTGACCGCGTGGTCGGGCTGCGGCTCGATGATGCTCAGCACGATGATGATCTGCTCGTCGCGTACACGCACCTCGGGCTGGGCACGGTCGCGATCACGGACCTGGTCGAGGCGGGGGTGCAGTCGGACCGGACGGCCGACACCGACGGCTCGCGGCGCTTCGGCACGCTCACGACGACGGATGAGGGCGTGTACCCGGGCTGGGACCGCTTCGGGCGGCTGGGGCTGCTGTCGTGGGTCGATGTTGACTTCACGACCGGGGCGAGCGACCTGCCGAACATCCCGCCGGTGTATCAGCAACGTTACGAGCGCGATCGCGCGGGGAACCTGCTGCGGCAGACCGACACGCGGCCCGGGGCGGCGTGGCAGACACGAGACCGCGAAAACTTCTATGACGAGTTGCACCGGCTGATCGAGACGAAGATGGCCGACGGCCTCAATGCGCCTGAAGAAGCCAAGGAATGGACGCTCGACGCGGCGGGCAACTGGCGCAGCCTCACGATCAACACCACGACGCAGACACGCACGCACAACCTGGCCAATGAGGCGGAGAAACTAACGTCGGGCTCGCAGACGCATTATTACGATGATGCGGGGAGCCTGGGCCTGGTGACGGCCGGGCCGGAGTACGAACTGATCTATGACGCGTGGAACCGGCTCGTCGAGGTGCGAAGTGTTGGCTCCGGCAGCGCCGTTCTGGCCAAATATCGCTACAACGGGCTGCACCAGCGGACGATTGCGGAACAGCACACCGGCGGCTCGCTGTCGTCTCGCGAGCGGTTTTTCTATTCGCCGGACTGGCAGCTGCTCGAGCAGCGGACGTACAACGCGAGCGACGTTCTGGTCGCGACGGCTCAGCAGTTCTGGGGCAAGCGGGCCATCGACGATGCGGTGATGCGGCGGATCGACCGTGATCCGGCGGAAAATGACGGCTTCGAAGATACCTATTATTACATCACGGATCATTTGCGCAGCGTGGTGGCGATCGTCGATCATGCGGGCAAGCTGGTCGAGCGGGTGCGGTACGGCCCGTACGGCGAGCCGACGCACCACCGGCCCGGTGATGTCAACGGCGACGGCGTGGTCGATTTCTTCGACGCGCAGGTGATGATCGATCTGGGCGGCAGCGGGGTCGAGATTGATGATGAAAACTACCAGGCTGACGCGGACATCAACCGCGACGGGATCATTGATTTCTATGACGTGCAGCTCGTGCTGGCGGATGTGACGAAAGACCAGGTGACTGGAATCTCAGATCCCGAGACAGTGGCGAATCCGATCGGCTATGCGGGCTATGTTTACATCAGCGACTTCGGCGCGATGGGCCACTGGCTTGCGCGGCACCGCATCTTCGATCCCGTCATGGGTCGATGGATCACGCGAGACCCCGCAGGCTATGTGGACGGCATGAGCCTCTACCTCTACGCACGAAGCAATCCATGGGCATTCGTCGACCCGATGGGACTGTTCGGGATCGTTACCGAATTGTTTGCTCAGATAACTTCAGCGGTCGCACAGGAAGCCCGTCAAGGCATTGATCGCGCAGCAACGGCCGTGCAGAGCAAATTAGGAATTGTGGGGGGTGTTGTCGCCCATGGCGTCGGCGTGGTGGCCAATGACGTGATCAACGCGGCCGAGGGTGTCGTTCATCTCAAGGCAGCGATCGACAACTCTGCGGATTCGATGGCAGCCAAAATCGCCATCGAGAAAGTGCAGAATCCTCTGGCTCCGAGCGAAACCTTTGCGCAAGTCAAGACGAGCGCCGTCGAGCAGGCGATCGACTATGGCGGTCGCGTGATGTCGGGTGACGCAGAAGCCATCGGAGACGGACTGCGGGCCATCGGCTATGCAGGGGTGGGGGGCCCCGGAACGAGCGCTGCTGTTAGCCGCCTGGGAGGCCAAGTTGCAAATAACATTACTGTTCGCGCTCGCGGGTTCGCTCCAAACAAACTTGAATCTCACTTTGCAAAACATAAATCTGAGTGGTCTTCAATGTCTATTAAAAAGTACGATCGCAAGGCGCATAGTCTCATGAATGCTGAGATTGGCGGAGATATTTTGGGCCATACTCGCTCGAACGGCGATATCCTTCGCTACAATCGAAAAACGAATGAATTCGGCGTCATGGCCGAGGATGGTACCATTCGTACATTTTTTCGGCCTCAAGATGGGATGAACTATTGGGACCGTCAGTGTCTTGACTAATCCGCAGGTATTGCCATGCGACAAAAATATCCATGCCCATGTTGCGACTTTCTAACGCTAGACCACCAACCGCCAGGGACGTTTGAGATTTGTCCTGTTTGCGGCTGGGAAGATGATCAAGTGCAGTATAATGATCCAAATTATAAAGGCGGCGCAAATGAACTGTCGCTCCTCGAGGCCCGTCGTGATTTTCAAGTCTCTCGCGCAGCAGATGTGGATAAATCAAAATGGCTGCGTCGTCCACCCTCGGACGAACTTTCAAAGTAACAGACTAACGGCGTATCGAGCCTGTCTTGTCTTTGTTCTGCTCCTTCATGGAATAGTCTCGCAGTGTTTTGCACAACCGTCGCATGATAAAAGTCTTCTTGACAATATGGTGGCTGTGTTGGATCACGCCGGCAAGCTGGTCGAGCGGGTGCGGTACGGCCCGTACGGCGAGCCGACGCACCACCGGCCCGGCGATGTCAACGCCGACGGCGTGGTCGACACGAACGATGTGAGCCTGATCGGCGCGCTCAGCGGCAAGGTGATCGGTGATCCTGGCTACGAGGCCGATGTCGATCTCAATCGCGACGGCTCGATCAATTTCTACGATGTCGGGTCGTGGTCGGCCGACTACGGCAAGCAGCCAGTCGTCGGCATCAGCGACCCGGCGGGCCCGGCCAACCCGATTGGCTACGCGGGTTACCTCTACATCGCCGACTTCGGCGCGCTGGGCCACTGGTATGCGCGGCATCGCATCTTCGACCCGGTCATGGGCCGATGGATCACGCGAGACCCCGCAGGCTATGTGGATGGGATGAGCCTGTACCTCTACGCGATGGGCAACCCGTGGATGTTTGTCGATCCGCTTGGGCTGTATGGCATTGGGCAGTGGTGGAGTGATGTTTGCGAAGGGGCGAGCATCGCAGCCCAGTATGTGGGGAACGTAGCGGTGGGAGTGATCGACAATGTGGTCAAGGCCAAGGAAGACGCCTCACAACTCGCGGCCGAGGTGTTGCTCAGCGGTGCTTACAACCTTGGCCTTCACTCCGATGCAGAGTTTCGAGACCAATCTCGCTTTGTCGCTCCGCTTGCCGATGAGATCAATGAAGTCGGTGTCGGTGAGGTTTCGAAGAGCGTGGCGACGGCAGTGGTCGAGGGCGTTCGTGACACGGCGGTAGGATTGGTGACGGGAGATCCGCAAGCCGCTGCGAATGTGCTCACTTTCGCTGGGGGAGGAGCCTTCGCATTGGCCGGTCGAGGAAGCCGGGTTGTTAATGCGACAATGGATGTTGTACGTTCCGCGAACCCCACCGAAGGCCTTGCCATACGCGGGTTCCGAGGTAGCCAAGGGGCCAATCCCTACCATGCACTCGATCGGGCGATTGAACGGGGAGTGTCGCCTCAGGCCATTCTCGATACCGTCAGAAATCCTACAGTCGTCGTGCCGCAAGGTGGCGGGCGCACGCTCTTACTGACGCGTGAAGCGGCTGTCGTCTTGGATAGTCAGGGGCAAGCCGTGACAATATGGGGTGCCGCTAATCACACACCGAAGACTTTGGAATTGCTCAAGAGTGCTGGAGGCGCGAAGTGAACCAACAGGTAAGCAACTCTTGGTACTGCCCGTTCTACAAGAGGGATATTGCCGAGGGAAAGTGCCTCGACATCAACTATGAGCGTCTGGGCTTCATGGATGCCGGATGCATTCGTGAAGTCGCAAGATTGACGGGGAAGACGAAGGAGGAAATCGACGAGACGTGTAAGGCATGCCCGAACTTCCCGTTTGGGGAAGGACTGCCGCAAGGGCATCCTCGATGATTGATGCCGGATAACTCGACCGCATAGTCTCCCGTTCCAGGCCGGGTGGCATCTATGAGCAGGCCGCTGTCAATCCCCGGTGGTTGATTTTCTTCACTGATCCATGCCTTTTCTTCCCTTTTGCGAAGCGAGGTGTTCATGAGAGGATGGGCGATGGTGCATCTATTACTCTGAGCGAGGTGTTCGATTCGAAGAGCAATGGTTTGACTCCGAAGATGAAGCCTGTAGACGTATGCTGTCCCAGTTGCGTGCATTGCCTGAGAATCAGACCCGACTACCTCGGGCTGATGAGTGAGAACGCATTCGACAGGTCGAGTGGTGCTGAAATCTACCACACTTTGCCTCATTTTATTCGTTCTTTGTTCGCATTCTTGTGTTAGGATTACGATCTTATTTGGTGAGGGTTGGCTTTCGAGCCTGGCGCTCTGTTTTCCACAGGCGGGGCGCACCCGTGTTGCACCCGTGCGGCACCCTTGTGGCGAAGCCGGTATGGTGAGGCGGGGTGGCACCGACCGCAACCGTTGATGCATGCCATCCGTGCCACCGACCACGGCTTTGAGTGGTCGGTGTGCCTTGGGTGCTTTCAAGCCGAACCACCATTCTACGTGCCACCGCTCACCGGTTCCTCCAGCGAGCCGTGGCACGGCCACCAGCCACATGCACGTGATCGGTGCCACCAGCCCTGGGTCGCCTCCAAGCGCACCCGCTAAGCCCCGCCGACAATTCCACACCCTCTCCTGAGAGATTCGGCCCCGCGCCGCAGAATCTCTGCGAACAGGCCCAATGTGGGCCGCACCCAGACCTTTGCAGGAGTCCATCTGTGAACACGCGCACCTCGTCTCTTCGTTTGATCGTCCTTGCCGCAGCGGCCGCCGCCTCGACCGCCTCGGCCACCACCGTCCAGTGGGCCGACTGGACCAGCGCCACCACCGGCTTTTCCGGCTCGGCTTCGGGCACCATCGGCGCCGTCGGCGTCACCTACTCCGGCGAACTCTGGGGCGCACAGACCGCCGGCGGCACCAACTACTGGACCCCGCCCGCCACCTACATCAGCGGCACGGTCTGGAACGCCCCGCCCCCCTCCGACATCCTCCAGTTCGTCGGCGGCACCCCCAACCTCTACACCATCACCTTCTCCACCGCCGTCACCAACCCCATCATGGCCATCTGCAGCCTCGGCACCCCGGGCGCCCTGTCCCTCCTCACCTTCAACCAGAACTTCAATCTCCTCAGCCAGGGCCCCGGTTTCTTCGGCTCCGGCTTCCTCAACCCCGCCGCCTCCAACGTCCTCCACGGCTCCGAGGGCTACGGCGTCATCCAGTTCGTCGGCACCATGACCTCCATCAGCTGGACCGACCCGCACCCCGAGCAGTGGCACGGCATTCAGATCGCTCTGGTCCCGGCACCCGGCGCAGCCGCCATTCTCGGCATGGGCGCTCTGGTCGCCACCCGCCGCCGCAGGGTTGCCTGAGTTGAGCGGTGTGACAGGCCGACATGTCGGAGTGCTTCTGACGCCGGACCTTTGGGCGCACGCCTGATCTCGAACATCCCTGTGCCCCGCTGCCCAAAGGTCCGGGTCGAACGAACGCCGGCTGCCACCGACCGCAACCGTTGATGCATGCTGCCCGTGCTGTCGACCACGGCTTTGAGTGGTCGGTGTGTCTTGGTTTTTTCCAACCGAACCTCCATTCTGCGTGCCTGAGGTCCGGCTTGACGCGAATCAGCCGATTCAGTATGCTGGCTCCGTGACCGACCGCGTTCTCGTGCCACAGTCGCCCCGCGCTTCCGGGCTCCACCACGCACCGAAGTCACAGAGCCGACTTCGGTGGCACGGCCGAAGAGGATTTCGGTGCCACCCCGCCGCTGCCTGGGTTGCAGAGCCGATCTTTGTGGCACACCAAGACGAATTCGGTTGTACTCCCAGGTGACATTAATAGGCCTAGGATTCTAAAGTACCAGAAGAGACCACCATATGTCTCAGGACTCGAACGAGTTTGATTTCGAAGCAACCGCCCCTGAGCTGTCTTCGATGGAACCGTCTGCCGATGCCCAGCGGCCAGAAGAAATAGCACGCGAAATCTCTGAAATTGGTCAGCCGCTCGCTCAATCTAATCAATTCGATGAAGGGACAACAGCACCAACATCTGAATTTTTAAAGCAGGCCAGCTTCGGCGACTTGCCACGCGCTGGCCCGCCTTGCATAGATGGCCTAGAGACGCTGCACGAATTGGGCCGCGGCGCGACAGGAACCGTCTGGTTGGCACGGGACATATTGCTCAAACGCTTGGTTGCAGTTAAAGTGCTGCACCCGAAATATACCACGGAGTCAGCCCAATTACTTGCAGGGGCAGCACAGGCGGCTCTGGTCGCCCATCCGAATCTGACCCAAGTTCTCCATGCGGGAAGGGGCGATTTGGGTACATATCTTGTCCAAGAATACGCTCGAGGCGAAGCTCTTACTTCTGTCTTGCAGAGGCGAGGCGCCTTATCTCCTTCTGAAGCGGTCAGAATCGTTGAGGCTGTTGCGCACGCTGCAGGAGCTTTGCACGATGCGGGTATGGTGCATCGAGATATCAAGCCAGGAAATGTGGTCCTCGAAGCAGACGGTTCTGTCAAACTGACGGATTTTGGTCTCCTTGTGAATCAGTCACTCACTTCGGCTGTTCTCGATGGCCGCAACATTAGCGGAACCCCCGCCTATATGGCACCAGAGATGTTTGACGGCGCTGCTTCCGCGCGTACTGACGTCTATGCCATGGGGATCATGTTATATGAACTCCTCACCGGAGAGAAGCCATTCTTAGGATCGATTTCATCGCTCGCAGACATGCATCGCTCACAACCGATTCCGATAGATCGTCTTAAGGATCTGCCCGCCGAACTTGTGGAAGTCGTTGCCCGGGCGACGGACAAGCGCGTCATTTTTCGGTACAAGTCGGGCCAGCACTTGGCGAAAGCTCTGTCTGATTTGCAATTGATCAGCGGAGCAGTCGAACGTGTTCGAGCGGGACTCGACTCGGCTGAATCGGCCATCGCAAACCTGAATAACAAATCCCAAGCTACAACTTCATGGTTGATCGACGCCAAGAAGACGAAGCTCATGGACAATGCTCTTATCCCGTGTTCACCCCTGACCCTCGCTGATTCTCCAAACGGACCATCAAATTGTGCCGACGACATTCCCTGCGTGGGGTGCGGATTTTCAGTCAAGGGTCTTCCAATGGCGTCAGATTGCCCAGAATGCGGCAAAGAAGTACGCGCAACTGTGGAATATCCCTCTACCTTTCATCTCTTGTACTTCGGCGAACCATTTCTTGGAGCCCTAGAGCGCGGGTTGCAGAGCCTGAGGACTGCATTCGGCTGCTGGCTGGCGATAACGGTCGTAGCCTTTGCAGTTTTAATTGGCATCATTGGGCTATCATTGGTGATTTTCATCTTCGGGATGGTGGCCATCGCTCTTCCGTGTATTGCTATACGAGCTTCGATCCAAATTAGTCGACTTGAGCGTCTCACAAATTATCTGCAGTCAGCCGCATCTGTGCGAAGTGCCAGGACAATCGGCAGATTTCAACTTGGGTTTGCGATCATTTCTGCAGCAAGTTTGCTTTTAATGATAGTCGATTTGTACGCAATTGCGACGGTTGCAATGATTTCATACGCGGCACTCACACTGTTAATTGCTGTCGAGTTGATTGTTATCACCCCCCTTTTGAGCGAAATCTCGAACCGAACGGGCACGCCTCGACTTCGCGAACTGACATTGCTTGCGGCAAGTATTATGTGGATGCTTCTTGGCTTGTACATACTTGGATGGTCTATTTTGATTGGTCTCGGAAGAATCGAGAATTTTTTAATATCTGTACTCATGTTCGCGATTAGTATTGGGCCTTGCATCATTGGAATCTGGTTGACCACACATACAATAAACGCGGTGAAATCGGCTCGTAATTCGCTCCTGCACTGGTCTTCGGGACAAGATGTCAAACAATAATCGAGTTGCACATGAGCAACGGCGGGTGGCACCGACCGCAACCGTAGATGCATGCCACCCGTGCCACCGACCACGGCTTTGAGTGGTCGGTGTGCCTTGGTTCCTTCCCTACCGAACCACTATTCTGCGTGCCGCCGCTTGCCGGTTCCTCCGGCGAGCGGTGGCGGGTGCGTGTTCGTCATCAACTCATCTCCATCCTTTCCATCGGTCCCATCATACAACCCGGTCGTCGCACCTTCGGGGCGAAAAGGCGGACGGGCAGTGATGTCTTGCGGCCCCAGCGGGGCCGAGGGTTGTAGCTACGGGTGGAGCGGCGACTGCGAAGCAGTCGACGCGCAACCCGTGGAGAGCCGTTCATCTTTTTCCTCGCCCCGGAGGGGCGAAGGACGCGCCGAGTCAATGGAATGACGTGCGCGGTCTGCGCGATGTTCATTTCCTCTGCCCTCCGGGGCAGGGGAGGGAGTCGGGCGTGTCGTGTCTACGGGTTGCGCTGCGCCCGGCTGGCGCCGGGCTGCGCTTCACCCGTGGCTACAGCCCGTCGCCCCCTCCGGGGCGAAGTGGTGTGGGGATGTGATGCGTCTTCGCGGTCTCGGTTTTGCCCCTGATCGTGGCCATGCAGAGCAATCGCTTCGGCACCCGGCCGCATCCGGCACCGATCGCCGGAGGAACCGGCGAGCGGTGGCACGGCCTCTCGCAGACGCGCGAATAGATCCCGCACCAAAACCGATCATGGCATTTCTTCTCGGGCCTTTGGATGTTTGCGTTCTGTTCTTTTTGACCCGGGCCGGAGAGTGCCGGCAAGCAGGGGGGGTCCGCTGGGTCCCCTTTTGGAGTGTGGTCCGTGAAAAACTGCGTTGGTGCGCCGTGAGGCGCGATTCATGGGCCTGGTCGCGTCGAGTTCGGGCTTGAACCTGGCTGTCAACGTCCGGATGTGACGAATTTGACACGATCTTACATGCGTGCAACAGAGTCTTACATCGATGAAACCTTCTGTTTGATCGATCAAACCGCGCCTTTCATCGTTGCAACCGGATCTTTCATGCATCAAAAGTCCTGTTGTATCGATCAAACAGCCTCTTTGATCGATCAAACCTCCTCTCGCATCGATCAAACCTTCTCTTTGATCGATCAACCCTTCTCTCACATCGATGCAATTGAATGTTGAATCGATGCAAGCAGCCCCCGAACGCATCAAACATCGCCTCAGACGACCCGAACAGAGCCTCGCAGCGAGCAACGACTCGGGCACCCGGCCTCCGAGCGCCCGCTGGCCGAGGGCACCCCCGCCCAGCCCCAGCCCAGCCCCCGCCCCGCCCCCTCTCGCATACACTACTCCCCATCGGGCGGGTAGCTCAGTTGGCTAGAGCGCTCGCTTTACACGCGAGAGGTCCCGGGTTCGAGTCCCGGCCTGCCTATTGAAGAGGCCGCACAGTCGCGGCCTCCCCGGTCCCCAGCCCCCGGTTACTCCCCGGCCACCCCCAGCCCCCCCCGGCCCCCGGCCCCCCCCGGTCACTCCCCGTGAACCTCCTCGACCTCGTCTACGCCGCCGTCGCTCTCGTCACCGCACCCGCGTGGAGCCGCAAGACCCGCAGCGGCTGGCGACAACGCTTCGGCCACGTCGCGGACATGCTCAACACCCCGCCCGCCGGCCCGCCCGACATGCCCCCCCGGCCCCCCCGGCCCCCCCGGCCCCGCATCCTCCTCCACACCGTCAGCGTCGGCGAGACCAGTGCCATCCGCACGCTCGTCGGTCTGCTTTCGCCCCACGCCCAGGTCATCGTCTCGGCCTCGACCGACACCGGCCTCGCCCGCGCCCAGGCCCTCTACAGCCACGACTGCGAGGTGGTCCGCTACCCGCTCGACGCCTCGTGGGCCGTGCGCCGCTTCCTCGATGCCGTCCGGCCCGATGTCGTCGCGCTGGTCGAACTCGAAGTCTGGCCCAACTTCATCGCCGCCTGCCGCCGCCGCCGCATCCCCGTCTGCGTCATCAACGGCCGCCTCAGCGCACGCTCGTTCCGCGGCTACCGTCGCATCCGCCCGCTGCTCCGCTCGACCTTCGCCGCCCTCGACGCCGCCCTGGTGCAGGACGAGGACTACCGCGCCCGCTTCATCGCCATGGGCGCGGCCGAAGAGACCTGCGTGGTGACCGGCTCGATGAAATGGGACGCGGTCGATCTCTCGCGCGCCGCTGCCGGCCCCGGCGACAAGGCCCGCACCATCGCCCGCGAGATGGGCCTCGACCCAGCCCGCCCGCTCATCGTCGCGGGCAGCACCGCCGAAGGCGAAGAAGCCCTGCTCCACGCCGCCTGCCCGCCCGGCGTCCAACTGCTCTGCGCCCCGCGCAAGCCCGAGCGCTTCGACGAGGCAGCCGCCGCCCTGCCCGCTTGCACCCGCCGTTCGACCGGGCATCCCGCCCCGCCCCCCGCAGCCCCCGCAGCATCTGGCAGCACCCGCTTCCTCCTCGACACCATCGGCGAACTCTCGGCCGCCTACGAACTGGCCGACGTGGTCGTCATCGGGCGCACGTTCGCGCCGCTGCATGGCTCGGACCCGACCGAGCCCATCGCCCTGGGTAAGCCTGCCATCGCCGGGCCTTCGATGGACAACTTCGCCTCGATCGCGGCCACGCTCGAAGCCGCGGGCGCGCTGGTGCGTGCGACCGAGACCAGCCTGGCGGGCGAACTGGAGGCGCTGCTGTGCGGCCCCGAGGCATCCGCCCGCCGTGCCGACCTCGCCGACCGAGGCCTCGCCTGCGTCGCCCGGCACCAGGGCGCAAGCCGGCGAAACTGCGATCGGCTGCTCGAAATCGCCCGTCAGGCCGTTTCGGCGGCGGGTGGGTGACTACGATCGGGTTCGCACACACCGGTTCGCGAGGGCGTAGCTCAATCGGTAGAGCAGCGGACTTTTAATCCGGAGGTTCAGGGTTCGAGTCCCTGCGCCCTCATTGCTTTTAAGAACACTGGACCGAGTCAGGGCCGAGTCAGGACCGAGTCAGGATGGTCTCGGGGGAGAGTCGTAGTTTGCACGACACAAATGCGACGGTCGGGTGCACGGTACTGCACGCCGGGTTCAGCGCCGGGCGACTGATGATCTGGGGCGAAGATCCCTCGGTCTGGTTCGCCCGCTCCACCACTGACCCCGGCACGCTCCACCCCTTTGCCGTCTCCGCATCACACCTTGCCGATCTCTTCACGACGCTGGGCGTCCACATCTCACACATCGAACCCGTGACCATGCGCCTCCCGTCGATGGCCGAAGGCGGGGGGACCATCCCCATGCCCAGCAGCAAGATGATGCGCATCGCCGGCATCGTCGATCTCAACGCCGATCAGGCAGGTCTGGGCACATTCACCGTGGCGCCCATCTCGCTCGAGGCCGGCGCGATCACAACTGGCCTCGACGCCATCGAAGACGCCGAGAACGACCCGCGCTTCACCACCTCGGCCAGCGTCCACTTCTTCATCACCGCCCTGCGCGTCGCACGCCACCTTCTCGCCCAGCAGCGCTTCGTCCCCATGCTCTGGCAACTGCCCACCGGCGAACTGCACAGCAGCTGGCACCCATGGCTCAACGACGCCCAGACCGCCCAGCGCATCGCCGCCCTCGTCGACGCCATGCCCCCAAGCGCCCGCGCCATCGTCGATTCGTGGGAGCACGACGGCCCACGCATCATCGAAGGATTCCTCGGCGCCGTCATCGACGCCGAGGCCCGCTCCTCGCTGGCTGCCAACGAAATGTTCGACACCGTCTCGTCGCGCGATCCGCTGGCCGACGGACAGATCGCATGGCTGCACGGGCTCCTCGGACCGGCCGCCCGCGTGCCCGCTGTGGTCACCGCACGCACCGACATCGTCCGCCGTGTTCGTCACTGGATCGGCGCGCTCGAAGAACGAGGCGAAAGCGCCGAGTGGCGACTGCTCCTGCGCGTGCGCGAGCCCATCGCCTCGGCCGGAGAAAACGCCGACACCCTCGAGTGGGTCGTCAGTTTCCATCTGCAGGACGCCGACACCGGCCAGCTCGTCGTCGATGGCGATGAAGTCTGGATGCTTTCGGGCGAGAGCCTCACCCTCGAAGGCAAGAGCCTCGAATCGCCGCAGGATCTGCTGCTGGCCGAACTGGCCCGCGCCGCGCGCCTCTATCCCGCCCTCGAAGCGGTCCTCGATCAATCTGAACCAACGCATCTGCGCCTGAGCACCAAGAAGGCCTACGAGTTTCTCCGCCAGTTCCGCCCCATCCTCATCGAGCAGGGCGTAGGCGTGCAGGTGCCCGACTGGTGGGATTCGCCGACCGGCCGCCTCGGCGCCAGGCTCCGCATCGACAGCGAATCGCTCGACTCCATGATCGACACCGGCGACGGGTCCGCTGCCATCGCAGGCCCGCAGCTCGGCCTGAGCACCCTCGTCTCCTACCACTGGGAAATCGCCATCGGCGACACCACCCTGAGCCTGCACGAGTTCGAGCAGTACGCCAGCCGCGATCTGCCCCTCGTCCAGATCGGAGGCCGATGGGTCGAGATTCGACCCGAAGACGTACAGGCCGCCGTTCGCTTCATCAAGGAAAACCCCGGCGGGCAGATGCAGCTCTCCGACGCCATGCGCCTGGCCTACGGCTCAGATACACGCAAGACCGGCATCCCCGTCGTCGGGCTCGAAGCCACCGGATGGGTCGCCGAAGTCCTCGGTGCCGGAGGCGATGGTGCCCGTGCCGCCGAGCGCATCCCCGACATCGAACCTCCAGCCGACTTCCAGGGCACGCTCCGCCCCTATCAGCAGCGCGGGCTCAGCTGGCTCGTCTTTCTCGAACGCTTCGGGCTTGGCGCATGCCTGGCCGACGACATGGGTCTGGGCAAGACCATTCAACTCCTCGCACTCCTGCTCCACGAGCGCCAACTCGCCGGCCCCGGCGACCGCGTCCACCCCACGCTCCTCATCGCCCCCATGTCCGTCGTCGGCAACTGGATCCACGAAGTCCGCCGCTTTGCGCCCAACCTCAAGGTGCTCGTCCACCACGGCCTCGAACGTCTCACCGGCGACACCCTCGTCGCACGCGCCCAGGAAAGCGACATCGTCCTCACCACCTACGCCCTGGCTCACCGCGATCGCGAGACGCTCCACCGCATCACCTGGGGACGCGTCGTGCTCGACGAAGCACAGTACATCAAGAATCCATCAGCCAAGCAGTCGCAGGCCGTGCGCTCGTTCGTCGCCGACCGTCGCGTCGCCCTCACCGGCACGCCCGTCGAAAACCGCCTCAGCGAACTCTGGTCCATCATGGACTTCCTCAATCCCGGCTACCTCGGAGGCAGCGCGGGCTTCCGCAAACGCTTCAGCGTCCCGATCGAACGCTATCGCGATCAGGTCCGCTCGCGGCAGCTGCGCGGGCTCGTCCAACCGTTTATCCTCCGCCGTGTCAAGAGCGACCCGGCTGTCGTCGCCGACCTGCCCGAAAAACTCGAGAGCCGCGAGTACGCGCACCTCACCAGCGAGCAGGCGACGCTCTACGAATCGTGCGTCAAGCGCATGCTCGCCGATGTCGAGCAGAGCGAGGGCATCAGCCGCCGAGGCGTTGTGCTCGCCGCGCTGATCCGCCTCAAGCAGATCTGCAACCACCCGTCACAACTGCTCAAGGATCACGACTTCAACTCGGGCCACACGCCCGATCCCTCGCGCTCGGGCAAGTGTGTGCGTCTGCTCGAAATGCTCGACGAAGTACTCGCCGAAGGCGATCAGGCTCTCATCTTCACCCAGTTCCGCCAGATGGGGCACCTCCTGGCCGCGATGCTCGAACGCGAACTCGACCGCGAGATTCTCTTCCTTCATGGCGGAACGCCCCAGGCCCAGCGACAGAAACTCGTCGATACCTTCCAGCAGGCCGACGGCAAGCGCCCCATCCTCATTCTCAGTCTCAAGGCCGGTGGCGTGGGCCTCAACCTCACCGCCGCCACGCACGTCTTCCACTTCGACCGCTGGTGGAACCCCGCCGTCGAAAATCAGGCCACCGACCGCGCCTACCGCATCGGTCAGACACGCACCGTGCAGGTTCACAAGTTCGTCGTCCGCGGCACGCTCGAGGAACGCATCGACGAAATGATCGAATCCAAAACCGAACTGGCAGAAAAAATCATCGGCGCCGGCGAGCGGTGGCTCACGGAACTGGATACCGACCAGTTGCGCGACATCCTCACCCTTCGCGCCGATGCGATCGGAGACGACTAGCCGTGCGTGCGGATGAAATGCGATCACCATCGGCAGTATCCCGCCCAACGGGCACTCAGCCGTCAACCACCTCGTGCCGGAGCAGCGCGTGAGCACCCCCGTGCCCAACGACAACCCCGGCACCCCACGCGCACCCGGCGAGCCGATCAAGCGCATCCCCATCAACCCACGCCGAGTGCGCGGCGGCGTCCGCACACGCAAACGCCCTCCCGACGCACCTCGCCACTGGGCCGCCGAACGCATCATCCGCATCATGGAAGCCGGCGCCCTCGGCGAAGCCCTGCGCGAAGGCATCGACTACGCCCGCAACGGCCAAACCCGCCGCATCACCATCGACAACGGATTTGTCGAAGGGTCCATTCAGGGGCGATCCTCCAAGCCTTACCTCACACGCCTCAGCCTCACTCACTTCACGCCCGAAGAGCGCGACCGACTTGTCCACGCCATGGTCGATCAGTCCGGGTTTGCCGCCAAACTGCTCGCCGGCGAGTTGCCCCCCAACATCGAAGACATCTTCGCCCCGCTGGGTCTGAAACTCTTTCCGACCGAGCCTGACGAACTCGCCACAATCTGCTCATGCCGCGAGCCCAAACCATGGTGCAAACACGCGGTCTGCCTCGCAGCCCTGCTCGCCGAACGACTGGGCGACAATCCCCTCCTCATGTTCGAACTGCGCGGCATCGCCAGCGACGCGTTCATCGCACTGCTCCGCGACCGACGCGCCATCACCAGCCAGGGTCCCGGGCCGGCAATCGTCTATCAGCCGCAGATTCCCGGCGTGAGCGATCGATCCACCCAGCGACTTGAAGCAAACCTTGATCACTTCTGGGACTCGGGGCCTGAACTCGACCTTATCGATGCCCCCCTGAGCAACCCCGAAGTCAGCCATGTCCTCCTCCGACGCCTTGGCCAAAGTCCCTTCACCGAAAGCCGATTCCCACTCGTCGGCCTCCTCGCAACCTGCTACGAAATGATCAGCCAGCAGACCGTCGGCAACGGAATCGAGGAAGACCAGACTCCAAACGACGATCCCAATGCCTCCGGCGAGGACGCCGATCTCGAAACTCTTGATCCAGATCGGTGACTCCCGCCTTGGGGGGCACTACACTTCGCCCGTTGGATCGGAACCGGAAGCGACGGACGCGGGCACACCGCCGAGGCGCTTTCAGGAGTCTTCCCTTGCAGCATTGCTGCGCGGCGACGGAAGGTTCGAGTTCCAAGCCCGGGCATTATCCGGGCGACTGGTGCCGCGGCCGAGCCTCGACTCGGACCGCGTCAGGGCGGTTCAGAGTCAGCACCTCGCTCGTGCGAAGTGCCTTGTTGAGGAGGTCGTGCGGCAGTTTCAAGGCGAGCAGGCAGCCAGACGCGCTCCCCGGATCAATCCGAGCCTCGCAATGAGTCTCGAAATGAATCTCGGGTTCGCGTGTCGGGGTCAGGTCATGTACCCCGTGGTGTAATGGCAGCACAGGTGATTTTGGTTCATCTAGTCCAGGTTCGAGTCCTGGCGGGGTAATTCCCGGTTGCTTCCTCGCACAACCCCAGTCGCCGACGCGCGTAGGAATTCCGTGCATCACCCATCAGCGATCATTCTGGCAGCAGGCAAAGGCACACGGATGAACTCCGACCTGCCCAAGGTCTGTCATCCCATCGGAGGCCGCCCGATGGTCTGCGCCGTGATCGATGCATGCCTCGATGCAGGATGCCAGCGCATCGTCCTTGTCGTCGGCTATCGCCATCAGGATGTCCGCGATGCTGTTGCCTCCTATGGCCAGCGTATCGAGTTTGCCCTGCAGACCCAGCAACTCGGCACCGGTCACGCTGTACAGTCCGCCGCCGAACTCTTCACCATCGAGCGACGCACCCCGGGGCACGAAGTCCTTGTCCTCTGTGGCGACGGGCCCCTCATCCGCGCTTCGACTCTCCAGCAAGTCCTCGCTCGCCATCGCCTCAAGCACGCCGCCGCCACTCTCGCCACCAGCGTCATCGACGATCCCGACGGCTACGGCCGCATCGTCCGCAACCCCGACGGCTCGTTCGACGCCATCGTCGAACAGAAAAACTGCACTCCAGAGCAACGCCTCATCCGCGAAGTCAACCCGAGCTACTACTGCTTCGACTGCGCTCGACTCTTCGAAACACTCACACGCGTCGAGCGAGACACCATCTCGGGCGAGTATTACCTGACTCCGGTGCCCACTCTTCTCAAACGCGCAGGCCACATCGTCGAAGTGATCGATGCAGTGCCGCCCGAGGATGTGCTGAGCATCAACACGCCGGAACAGTTGGCACTGGTCGATCGCGTGTATCGCGCACGCGCGACCGATCAGATGCACGAAAGGGGTGGGGTCCGATGAAAACGGGCGAAAGCAACGGGCTTCGGATCTTTTCCGGTCGGCACTCGCGCGAACTGTCCCTGCGCGTCTGCGAACATCTCGGCCAACCCCTCGGCGACGCCAAAACCATCATCTTCCCCGACGGCGAAATGCTCGTCAAACTCGAAGAAGACGTCCGAGGACGCGACTGCTACGTCATCATCTCAACCTGCGAGCCGGTCAACGACAATCTCGTCGAGTTGCTCATCTTCACCGACTGCCTCAAGCGAGCCTCAGCCCGCCAGGTCACACTCGTCATTCCATACTTCGGCTACGGCCGCCAGGACCGCAAGGACGAAGGCCGCGTCCCTATCACCGCCAAACTCGTCGCCAACATGATCGCCGCCGCTCGCGCCGACCGCGTGCTCACGATCGACCTCCATGCCGCCCAGATTCAGGGCTTCTTCGATCTCCCTGTCGATCACCTCTCCGCAACTCCTGTCTTCCTCGACTACTTCACCGCAATGCGAGAAGAACTCGGCGATCTCTGCCTCGTCAGCCCCGATGTCGGCAATGTCAAAGTCGCCGAAGGACTCGCAAACCTGCTCTCGGGCGATCTGGCAATCATCAACAAACGCCGCCTCAGCGGAAGCACAGTCGCCGTCGGCAACCTCATCGGCAACGTCTCGGGCAAAACCGTCCTGATGTTCGATGACATGATCTCGACCGCAGGCACCGTCTGCGAAGCAGCCAAACTCGTCATGGAGCACGGCGCACACGACGTCATCGCCGCCTGTACTCACCCCGTCCTGGTCGGCATGGCCATGGAACGCCTCGCCGACTCACCCATCAGCCGGCTCGTCGTCACCGACACCATCCCCGCAGGCACACGCTGCGATCCAATCCGAGACAAGCTCGTGCAGCTCTCCGTAGGACAGCTGCTCGGCGAAGCCATTCAGAGAATTCATGAAAACCGTTCGGTCAGTGCGCTCTTCGGGCGCACGGCGGGCATGAAACGTTAGACAACGAAAGACGAAGCAACGAACTTCGTCCAATCACGAGAGGATGTTCAATCATGAAAGACCAGACACCAACATTGCAAGCCACCAAGCGCGACCGCGTCGGTTCACGCTACAGCCGCCGCATCCGCGAGAACGGCGGACTCCCCGCCATCGTCTACGGACACGGCCAGGAACCCATGCCCATCACCGTCGATGCAAAAATCGCCCTGCGACACTTCTACAGCGGCGACAAAGTCTTCCAACTCGCACTCGAAGGTGATACCTCCGGCGGCGATCACTACATCCTCCTCAAGGAACTCCAGTTCGACCACCTCGGCACCGGCATCGTCCATTGCGACTTCGCCCGCGTCGATCTCACCGAACGCGTCAAAGTCCGTGTCCCCCTTCACCTCATCGGCGACGCAAAGGGGCTCAAGTCCGTCGGCGCGATTCTCATGCACCCGCTCGAAACCATCGAACTCGAGTGTCTGCTGACCAACCTGCCCGACTTCATCGAAGTCGATGTCTCCAACCTCGACGTCGGACAGATTCTTCACGCCAGCGACCTGCAACTCCCCTTGCCCACAATGGTCCTCCTCACCGATCCGCATGCCATCGTCGCGCAGATCGTCGTGCAGGTCGAACAGGCCGAAACCTCCGGTGAAGCCGCCGAACTCGGTGCCAAGACCTCCGAACCCGAAGTCGTAGGCCGCAAGCCCAAGCCCGAGGACGAGTAATCAACCCCAGCATGTCAGAACCCATCGAGATCAAAGCGTGAAACTCATCGTCGGACTAGGCAATCCCGGGGCACAGTACGAAAAGACGCGGCACAACGCCGGGTTCATGGTCGTCGATCGCCTCGCCCAGAAGCACAACCCCGGGGGAATGCCGCGCGCCAGGTTTCACGCCGTCACGCTCGATGCCTCAATCCAAGGCCAACCCTGCCTCCTCATGAAGCCGACGACCTACATGAACCGCAGCGGGCAGAGCGTCGGCGAAGCCGTGCGCTTCTTCAAACTCTCCCCAGCAGACGATCTCCTGGTCATCGTCGATGATGTCGCCCTGCCCGTGGGGGCTCTTCGCATCCGGGCCTCAGGTTCTGCCGGGGGGCACAACGGCCTGGCAGACCTCGATCGCACTCTCGCCGGCGAAAACTACCCCCGTATTCGCGTCGGTGTCGGAGCAGTCCCTCAGTTCATGGTCATGGCCGACTGGGTTCTCAGTCGGTTCATGAAAGAAGAGTTCCAAGCGCTCGAAAGCGCACTCAGTCAGTCCGTCGAAGCGGTCGAATGCGCCGTCCAGCATGGCGTTCAAACCGCAATGAATCGTTACAACCGCAAGGTCACGTCAGGAAGTGACAAGTCCCAAGAGTCTCAATAAACAAAGGGCGGCCATCAGATCCACATACCGGATCAGGCCGAAAATCAACACGAAACGGAGTCTCGAATGCCCACAATGACAGCAACAGTCTATGAAGTCATGTTTCTCATCGGTCAAGGAACAGCCGCGAATCTCGCCGGCGTCATCGATCACATCAACCACCTCTTCGAGCGCGCCGGAGCCGATGTCCTCGCCATGCGCAAGTGGGACGAACGCCGCCTCGCCTTCGAAATCGACAAGCAAAAACGCGGCGTCTACATCCTCGCCTACGTCCGCATTCCCGCCGACCACGTCACCTCCTTCGAACGCGACTGCAACCTCTCGGAGCAGATCATGCGCGTGCTCGTCCTTCGCGCCGACCATCTGGGCGAAGACGAGATCAAGGTTCATGACCTGCGCGATGAACTCGCCGTCGAGGCACGCATGCGCTCCGAAGCCGCAGCCACCGAAGGTGACAACGCTCATGCCGGCGTCTCCCTCGGCGCACCCGCACGCGACGATGTCGACCTCGACCCCGACCTCAACGACGGAATCGACGACGAAGACGGCGAAGACCTCTGACCCACGCAGCGCCGCAAGAGGCCTAGACTCATCCGGACGCATACCGAACGAAAGGGACACTGCCATGGCTGCCAGTCTGAACAAAGTCATCCTGATCGGGAACTTGACCAGAGATATTGAACTCAAGCACACTGCCAGCAACATGGCAGTTGCAAACTTCGGATTGGCTATGAATCGCCGATTCCGAGCCGGCGATGGGCAGATGCGCGACGAAGTTACCTTTGTTGATTGCGAGGCATGGGGAAAGACCGCTGAGAGCATGTCCAAATACTTGCACAAAGGTCGCCCGGTCTTTGTTGAAGGCCGCCTCAAACTCGATACATGGGAAGACAAGAACGACGGCTCAAAGAAGTCCAGAATTCGTGTCGTCGTCGAAAACTTCCAGTTCGTCGATTCCAAGGGCAGCGATGGTGGCAACGAAGGCAGCAGCGGCGGAGGCTCATACGCCTCTACCCGCTCGTCCTCCGGCAATCAGGACCACTCAGATCATGGCTCGGATGACGACATTCCCTTCTGACGCCCAGTAGCACAAGGGATTCAGCACAAACGCGCTGCGATGAACTTCGCAGGCTAGACTCTTCACCCCGCACGAACTGGTGATGCGTTGGGGCGGATGCCGGCGGGGGCAGACCGCTCCTCAACTCGACCCCACCTAGGGTCAAGGACAGCGAAAGGAAACACAATGGCTCGCAACGTCAAACTGCTTCTGGTCGAAAACGTCGACAACCTCGGCATCGTCGGCGATGTCGTCAACGCCCGTCTCGGCTACGCCCGCAACTACCTCCTCCCCCGCAAACTCGCAACCGAGCCGAGCGAAGAACTTCTTGCCTCACTCCAGGAAAAACGCAAGCAGGCCGAAAAACAGGTCGCTGAACTCCGCGCTCACCGCAAGGATCTCATCAAGCGCCTCGAAGGCCTCGAAATCACCCTCGCCCGCGCATGCAACGATCAGGGCCACCTCTATGGCTCCGTCTCGCAGCACGATCTGGCCGACGCGCTCGGCTCGCTCGGCTTCCCCGTCAAGCCCCGCGAAGTCCGCCTCGCCCAGACCATCAAGCGGGTCGACAACTACGAAGTCCACATCCGCTTCGATTCCGACCTCGAAGCCTCGATCACCGTCCACGTCGTCGCCGACCGTCAACTCGAGGGCGATCGCGAAGAGGAAATGGAATTCGACAACGAGGGCAACCTCATCGAGAAGAAGCAACGCCGGGGCGCAAAATCTGCCGACAAGTCCCAGGGCTGATCCCGACCCCGCAGGCGCATCTCGGCTTCAACTCAAGCACGCAGGCACCCTCAGGCCGACGAACATGCTGCAGGAGGCCACAATGGCAGAATCCGATCGCCGGTATAAAGGCATGATGGAAAGGGTGTCTCCTGCAATCACCACGCTGGTCTGCGCCATCATCGCCGCCGCAGCAATCGCGCAGGACACGACCGACCCGCAGCCTCCAGTTACCGATAGTTCGATCGCAACACGCATCGAACTCGGACTCCCCCGAATCTCCGGCGATGCCCCAGCTGTATTCCCCGCCGCAGCCTCACGCACCTCGCCCGTCAGACCCGGATTGGCTGGCGCAAACGACTGGATGAGTACTCTGGCAATCTCTGGCGTCGAACTGCCCAGGCCAAGTCTCCTCCCCGAAGGCACCATGCTGCGCGAGCGCGAAGGTCGAGTCTGGCCAGGACCCGGCGGCCTCTGGATCTTCGTCCCATCAGTCACACAACGCTTCCCCGGCGAAGGGCCCATGCTCATCGCGCCGAATGCCGAACTCGATCGCCTCGTCGCCATGTTCGAAGGCGTCGAGAACTCGATGCCCGCTGTCGTCAGTGGCCTCGTGCTCTTCTACCACTCCACCAACTACCTCCTCATGACCAACTACACCCGCGTCTCGCGAACCTCAGCCGCGACCGATCCACCCGACCCAATGGCCCAGTCGCCAGATTCCACAGCCCCGCAGGCCGACCCGCTGCGCGACCCCGAAGTTGATGCACTCATCGCCGAACTCCAAGGCGAATCACGCGCCGAAAACCGTCGCGCCGACGCCATGCGCCAGCGACTTCTCAGCGCACAGCGAACCCCCAGCAGCGAAGCCTCGGGCACCGCAGCATCAACTTCGCCTCTCCTCCCCGAAGGTTCATATATCGCCCAGCGCCGCGCACGTCTCGACCGACACGGATCAGGACAGTGGCTCCTGCGCTTCGATGGCGATACTCAGGCACTCGGCGACGGATCCCTTGTCGTCATCCCCTCACGCATTCTCATGCTCATGGAAGCACGCGTCGCAGGCCGCCCCGGGGCCTCTCTGATCGTCAGTGGCCGCGTCTACACCTACAAAAACCGCGGCTACTTCCTCCCCACAATGTTCCAGATCGAACCGCCCAGCGACGTCAAGCCACTCCAATAGCGCCGCTTCAGATTCCCATCTCGCGCTCGCGCCTCAGTTCCTCAACCAGTGCATCCGCAAGATACGCATACTGCTCCAGGCTGTTGTACAACTGGCAACTGATCCGGAACGCCCGCTTCGCCCGCGCTCCGTCCACGCCCGCCAGCGACATCACCGGCACCTGCACCCGGTGCACACCCACCAGCCGATCCTGCAACGCATCGTGATATCGAGTCGGCCGCGCTAGCAAAGCCCGCTGCCGCACCTCATCGTGCTCCGGCAATTCGATCGTCGCCATCGAACCGATCATCCCATCCGCAACCGGCGGCTCCACCCCAAGCCGCCCGCACAACAAGTCCCGTGCTTCAAGCGCAAGCGCCCGGTTCCGCGCCCGCACATCCTCCCACGTCCCATCAATCAGACTCGGCACATGCTCAATCGCATCCGCGATGCAGATCGCCGGTGAGTAATCCTGTGTTCCAACATAATCAAACTCCAGATTGTAAAACGACCGATCCGTCCGAGGCTTGCGCGTAAACACCGACAACACCAGCGGCCGAAACGTCGCCTGCAACTCCTTCCGCACCGCCAGAAACGCCGAACCCCGTGGCGAACACAGCCACTTGTGACAGTTCGCCGTGTAATACGCCGCCCCGAGTCCATCGATATCAACCTCGCAATACCCCGGCGCATGCGCACCATCCACGAGCGTCTCGATCCCGCGCTCGCGCAACTGCTTCACAATCTTCGCCACCGGCATCACGATCGCCGTCGGGCTCGTCACATGACTCAACAGACACAATCGCGTCCGCTCGCTCGCTGCCGAAACCACCGCCTCGACAATCTCTTCTTCATCCAGCGCCGGAAACGGTATCTGTGCATACACCAGCCGCGCCCCCGCCCGCTCCGCCGCCCGCTCAAAGTTCGCCACACACGCCGAGTACTCCTGCGCATTGACAATCAACTCATCGCCCGCCTCCAGCCGAAGGTTCGCCAGAATCGTCGTCACCGCGTGCGTCGCGTTCGGCAGAAACACAATGTTTTCAGCCGCAGTCTTCACCACACGCCCAAGCGCCTCGCGCGATCGATCCATCATCGCCCAGTAGTCATTGACCAGAAACTCGATCGGCTCGCGCTCCGACCGCTCCAGCACCGCCGCCCGCGCAGCCATCACCGCGCGCGGGCACGCCCCGAACGACCCGTTGTTCAGAAACACCACATCAGGACCAAGCATCCAGTGCCGCGCCAGCGGCGAGCCCATCGGCAGCGACATGCATCAATCCTTCTGTTGTTCCTTTGCCCACGAATCCTTCAGCGTCACCGTCCGATTGAAGACCAGCGCCCCCGCCCGCGAGTCGCTGTCCAGACAGAAATACCCGACACGCTCGAACTGAAACCGACGAATCCCATCGGTCCATCCCGGCTCATCGGGCAGCACTTCCGCAATCCCACGCTCCACCTTGCACCCATTCAGCACCACCAACGACCCAGGATTCAGATCCGCAAGATGATTCCCGCTCGCTTTGCCCGGCCTCTCCACACGATACAACCGATCAAACAGCCGAACCTCCGCATCAACGCAATCTTCCGCACACACCCAGTGCAGCGTCCCCTTCACCTTGCGCACATTCCCATCCGCATCCGGCGGCGGGCTGTCACCCCCACGCGTCGCCGGGTCATACGTACACAGCAACTCCACAACCTCGCCCGCATCATCCTTCACAAACTCGTGACACATGATCCAGTACCCGCAGCGCAGACGCACCTCACGCCCAGGCCCAAGCCGAAAAAACTTCTTTGGCGGATCCTCCATGAAGTCCTCGCGCTCAATGTACAAAGTCCGCCCGAACCGCACCGTCCGCGTCCCCGCACCCGCATCTTCCGGGTTGTTGATCGCCTCCAACTCCTCAAAGTGTCCCTCGGGCCAGTTCGTGATCGTCACCTTCAAAGGCCGCAGCACCGCCATCCGCCGCGGCGCAACCTTGTTCAAGTGCTCCCGCACCGCATTTTCCATGAGCCCGATGTCATGCACCGCATTGAACCGCGTCACACCAACGCCCATCACAAACGCCCGAATCGACTCCGGCGTATACCCGCGCCGCCGCAGCCCGCTGATCGTCGGCATACGCGGATCATCCCACCCGCGCACAAACCCCTCCTCAACCAACTGCCGCAGCAATCGCTTGCTCGTCACGATGTACGCCGGGTTCAGCCTCGCAAACTCGATCTGCTGCGGATGATGGATCTTCGCGCCGTGCTCCCCGCCATCCCCGCGACCTTCGTTGATCGCATCAATGAACCAGTCATAGAGCGGCCGATGATTCTCAAACTCCAGCGTACAGATCGAATGTGTAATCCCTTCGATCGAATCCTCAAGCCCGTGCGCCCAGTCATACATCGGATACACATGCCATCGGTCGCCCGTCCGATGATGCGGCGTATTGACAATCCGATACATCACCGGATCACGCAAATTCATATTCGGGCTCGCCATGTCGATCTTCGCGCGCAGCACCATCGAACCATCCTTGTGCAACCCGCGCGTCATCTCATCAAACCGCAACCGGCTTTCATCAATCGGCCTGTCCCGAAACGGGCTGTTCGTCCCCGGCTTGGTCAGGTCGCCGCGCTGAGCGCGCATCGTGTCCACAGGCTGCTCGTCCACATACGCCTTCCCTTTGCGAATCAGTTCTACCGCCCACGCATGCATCTGATCGAAATAGTCCGACGCAAACACCACACCCGCCCGCAAATCATCCTCCGCCATCCCCGGCCACCGCGCCCCAAGCCACCGCACATCCGCGATGATCGACCGCACAAACTCGTCTTCTTCCGCAGCCGGGTTCGTGTCGTCAAACCGCAGGTTGAACCTCCCGCCATACTGCTCCGCCAGCCCATAATTCAGGCAGATGCTCTTGGCGTGCCCGACATGCAGATACCCGTTCGGCTCCGGCGGAAAGCGCGTCCGAACCACGCTCGAATCCCCCGCCGGGCCCCATTTCCCGCTCGCAATGTCCTCGTCAATGATCTCGGTCAGAAAGTGTCGTGGTGCGTCCATGAAGTGCTCGCAGATGAAAAGGCAACTGTAAGCAGCCTCCCCGCCCCATCGGGCGCATAATCTCACGCATCCAGACGCCGGATCTTTGGGCGCACCCCACCTCACGTATTCCCAGACGCATCCCCGCCCAAAGGTCCGGGTCAATCAACCCCAACCTTCCGATCACCGAACCCGTTCGTGTCTCTCCTAGTATCTTGTCTGACCGATGTCCCACCCTCTCAGCCAGACCCGACAGTGCCTCAACTGTGGCTACCACCTCATCGGCCTCTCTGCAATCGGAATTTGTCCGGAGTGTGGCCACGGGTACACAAAACCCATCAACCTCCAGAACGCTTTGCCTTCTGTTCCTGAAGTCGCGGTGATGCTCGGCCTGCCACTCGCCATCACCTTCTCCGGTGCCGCACTGCTTCACCTCTTCGAAGTTGCAGGCCTGCTCGGCGCAATCATGCTCACACTCGGCAGCGGAGCCACAGCCATCATCACTCCGCTCGCGCTGAGTTCCATCTCCACCCAGTGGATCGCCGCTGGCGGCAAAAGAGGCTGGTGGAACGCACTCGGCCACATCGGCTTGTGGGCTCGCATCCTCGCAATCCTCGACCTCCTGATCACTGCTTCATTCCTCATCGCCTTCTTCACAGGCATCGTTATGTTCTTTTATTTTGCATTACTGCGCTGACCGTCTCGATTCCAAAGAACCATAAACAAAAATCCGCTCTCAACCGCTCTCAACCTTGTGCTATCTCGCGTACCCCCAGACGCCAGACCTTTGAACATCTCCATCTCACGGGCGCTTCTTGCCTCGTGCATCCGGACGCCGGATCTTTGGGCGCACCCCACCTCACGCATTCCCAGACGCATCCCCGCCCAAAGGTCCGGGTCAATCAACCCCAACCTTCCGCAACGACACATTCGCCACCACAGCGCAACCCCGCAACATCACCCGCTGCAACTGCTCCCGCGTCTCACCCCTTCACATCCAGCTTCCGCCCGATCTGAATCAGCGTCGCCGCCTCGTTCTTGAGCGCCGGATTGCGGTACATCGGGATCGCATCCCCTGCCGCCTGAGGCTGCTCGGTCGAAGGGCGCGCGTACACCCGCCGCGCAATCAGACGATTCAGAGCCGCCGACCCCTGCTCAATCGGCACCCGCACGCTCCCCGGACTGTTCGGCTCAATGGTGGACATGGCTTAGACGCTATCGGCCCCGGCCGCCTCCTCCCCTCAAACTCACCCTCCCCAATCACCACACGCGCAGACTTTGCCGTCCTACCGTCAGGCTTTCACCGGAGAACTGCACCATGTCAGGATCGCAAGCCATCGCGTGGCTCGAAGCGAACGAGAAGCATTGTCTCTCACGACTCATGGATTGGCTTCGCATCCCCAGCATCTCCACCGACCCCGCCTACAAAACCGATGTCGCTCGCGCCGCCGCCTGGGCAGCCGAGCACCTCGCTGCCAGTGGCCTGGCTGTCGAAATCATCCAGACCGGAGACCCCGTCGGCACCGGACACCCCATCGTCCTCGCCAGCACCCCCGGCCACCCCGACTACCGCGGGCCTCACATTCTCTTCTATGGCCACTACGACGTTCAACCCGTCGATCCCGTCAACCTCTGGCACAACCCACCATTTGAACCCGTCCTCGAAACCACCCAAGGCCACGAACGCATCGTCGCCCGCGGCGCCTGCGATGACAAGGGACAAGTCTCCACCTTCCTCGAAGCACTCCGCGCATGGAAGGAAGCAATCGGCAAAGTCGCGGGCGGCGTCAAACTCACCGTCCTCCTCGAAGGCGAAGAAGAATCCGGATCCGTCAATCTCGATCGCTTCGTTCATCAACACCATGATCGCCTCAGCAAGTGCGATGTCTGCGTCATCTCCGATACCGGAATGCTCGCCCGCGGCAAGCCCGCCATCACCTATGGCGTCCGGGGCCTGTCTTACACCGAAGTCATCCTGCACGGGCCCGATCAGGACCTTCACTCCGGCCTCTGGGGCGGACGCGCACCCAACCCCAATAACGAACTCGTCAAAGTCCTCGCTCAACTCTGGGATTCCTGTCGCAAGGTCACCATCCCCGGCTTTTACGACCGCGTGCGCCCGGTCGAGCAGGCCGAGCGCGAAGCATGGAAGAATCTCGGCGTCGATGTCGCAGCCAGTTTGCGATCCATCGGCCTGCCGCCCCAGGCCGACATCGGCGAGAAGGGATATACCGCGATCGAACGCGAATGGGCAAGACCCACCGCCGAGATCAACGGCATCGTCGGCGGCTACACCGGCAAAGGCGCCAAGACCGTCATCCCGAGTTTCGCTTCGGCCAAGGTCAGTTTCCGTCTCGTCGCCGATCAGGACCCGCGCGAAATCACCGCGTCATTTTTCCGGTGGCTCGACGAGCGCACGCCGCCCGGGTGCCGATGGGAGAAAATCGACCACAGCGGCGGCAACCCCGCCACTTGCGCGACCGATTCCAAGCCGCTCATTGCTGCACGCCGTGCAATGGAAAAAGCGGCAGGCATCGCGCCGGCCATGATCAAGAGCGGGGGGTCTATCCCGGTCGCCGGGCTGCTCAAAGGCGAGCTCGGCATCGAGACCATCTTCATGGGTTTCGGGCTCGAAGACGATCGAGTCCACTCGCCCAACGAGAAGTTCGAGATCGACTGCTGGCGACTGGGCGCGCGCAGTCACGCGATGCTGCTCGACGAGTTGAGCGCCCTCCGGTGATGCGCCAGCGTATCAGGGGCACCCGGCGCTGAACAGCGCGAGGTACTGCTGAACGTCAAAGAAGTTCCAGATGCCGTCGCTGTTGATGTCGGCCGTTGGATGATGCGCGGTGAACGCTCCCAGGAAGGCCTGCACGTCAAAGAAATCGAGGTTGCCGTCATTGTTGAAGTCGGCGGCGCATGGCTGGATGTCCGAATAGAACCACGCAGAGGGTGGAATGACCTGGAAGTCTCCGGGGTCATACGCGTTGCGGACGATCAGTCCGGCTGAACCCCCGGCTTCGAAAAACTCGACGCGCACAGCATGCTTGCCGGGCTGAAGTGCCACGACGCCTGTACGCACACGCATGCCGTGCAGCCCGTCGTTGTCGACCACGAGCCGATCACCAACCCAGAGTTTCGATCCGTCGTCGGACTCGGTTGAAAAGCGGTACATCCCCGGGAGTGCAACTTGCACATATCCCGAGAACACGGCTCCAACATTGTTGACCCGGCCGCTGCCTGCGAACTGGCCGCTGGTTGAGGGGAAGTTGATCTGCGGCACGACCTCGGTGTGGTAGGGCGTGAGCAGGCTGAAGTCGGGAAGCGTGTTGGGATTGTTGAGCGCGTAGTAGTCCACGCGGACGCCGGGCTGAGGCTGGATCGGACTGTCGGGCGCACGAAGCGCGAACACCTCGACCGAAACGGTAGTGCTTTGGCCGTTGTTGATGGCGTACTGGAAAGTGTCGATGCCCGAGAAACCTGGCGTCGCGGTGTAGCGCAGGCGGTTGCGATCGGCTCCTGTCACGAGAGTGACGGTCCCGCCACCTGCCGAGGCGGAATCGAACGAGGCGATGGTGGGCACGCCGCAGGACGCCTCGATGTCGTTCTTGAGCACGTCAATGGTGACGGGCAGGGTCTGAATGGTGTAGGTCGAATCCGGGGCGGCTGCCAGCGACGTGGGTGAGGTGGTGATGCACGAGGCGCCGGCGACGGTGTTGCGAATGACGGTCTGGGTGCGCGGATGGAAGCCGAGGACGATATTGCTCATGCCTCCGGCGCAGCCGTGGCAGTAACTCATAATGGTGCCACCCCAAGCCTGCGAGCAGTCGCCGTTGCCGCAACCGTCGATGACGGGGTCGTATCCGTCGTGAGTGTGGAGCGTGCCGAAGTTGTGACCGAGTTCGTGAGCGAAGACGAAGATGTCCCAGTTGGCATGTGAGTGGTTGACCATCGGGAGTGGGAAACTTCCGCCGAGGTTTGCGGAGACTGCGTATCCCCATTGGGTATTGCAGAGGACATTGACCCATGCGACGCCGCCGCCGAGGTTTCGCGCCGACAATCCATGGACAACGGTTCGAGAAACACTGCCCATGGTGCTGATCCAGGTGTTGCGAACTCCTTCGAGAAACTCGCCCATGTCGGACCCGCCGTAAGGATCGGTGTCGGTTGCCCAGACGCGGAGGTAGGCCAGTGCGAGGGTGGTGCCGGTGTCGCGTTCGAAGATGATGGAGGTTGCGGCGAGGAGTGTGATGGCGTAGTTTGTGGACGCGGAGGTGTTGCCGCCGAAGAGATTGGCGGTGAACTCGTAATCGGTATCGATGGCGATGCTGGACTGGCTGCAGGGCGTGGTGCCGCGCATGGTCAGTGATTCCTGCTGTGCCTGCTCGATCTGCTCGCGTGGAGGATTGAGGAAGGGGTCGTTGGGGTCGTAGCCACAGAAAGGCTCGATGGGTTGAGTGAATTGGAAGTTGCTGGTGACGTAGAGGGGCGCGTCGGGTTCGAGGAGACCTGAGTATGGCCCGGTGGTGATGCTGAAGAACTCGCCGGTGGTTTGACGGGAGATAAAGCCATTGATGCCCCAGGGCCCGACGGCGATGAATGCGGTGGAGTCGTTGTCTTCTCCGACGATTGAGCCGCGGAGAAGGATGAGCCCGGTGTCGGCGAGTTCGCGTTCGTTTTCGCCAACGATCTCGACGATGCGGGTGTCGGGTCCGAGAATTGAAAAGCGGGTGAGATCGAGGGCGACATTTCCAGCGTCGCCAAGGGGGAAGTGGTGGATGAGATGTGTGTCGCCGAGTTCAAGCTGGGCAAGTTGGGCGTGGTTGAGAACCTCGCCCGCGATTGCCTGATGCGGCATCTGGATCTGGGCACAGAGGCTTGAGGTGAAGAGCGCGGTGACAGCAACGGCGGAAATGATCTTGAGCACAGATAAACCCCCCTCGGGTAACAGGACAGCGTGCGGGTCGATGCGCAGTGTACCACGGTTCGGTTGCACTGTGCGATGGAAAGTTCGTCAAGTCGCGATCTTGCGCGCGCGGCTGGGCGATCTGGTGCAAGTCGTTGCGGGTTTCGGTGTCTTTTCCCGTTGTGGAATGTGATCCAAGCACGCGCGTTCGGAATCCGGTACGCTACGGCACTTCGACCCGAGCGGGCTCGATTGAGGAGTGTTCACGATGCAGCGTTGGTGGCTTATGACGATTGTGGTGGCGTGGAGTGTGCTGAGTACGCTGGCGCGAGCGCAGGATGAAGCGCCTGCGGAAGAGACGGAGGCTGCGGTTGCGGAAGAGGCTCCTGCTGAACCAAAGTCGCGGGTGGGGGATGTGATCGGGGGGTTGCGGTTGCGGTCGGTGGGGCCTGCGCTGTATTCGGGTCGTGTGGGCGATCTGGCGGTGAATCCGCAGGATCACAGCGAGTACTACGTGGCGGTTGCCTCGGGTGGCGTGTGGAAGACGACGAACGCGGGAGTGACGTATCAACCGATCTTTGACAGCCAGGGGTCTTACTCGATTGGGTGTGTGACGCTTGATCCGAACAACCCGAAGACGGTGTGGGTGGGGACGGGGGAGAACAACAGCCAGCGGAGCGTGTCGTATGGCGACGGGGTGTACAAGTCGGTCGATGGCGGCGCGTCGTGGAAGAACGTAGGGCTCAAGGAGAGTGAGCACATCGGGATGATCACGATCGACCCGCGCGACAGCAACGTTGTGTATGTTGCAGCGCAGGGGCCTTTGTGGGCGTCGGGGGGCGATCGGGGGCTGTACAAGACGACAGACGGGGGAGCGACGTGGGAGCGGATCCTGCATATTTCGGATGACACGGGTGTGAACGAGGTGTTTCTCGATCCGCGTGATCCGGACACGGTGTACGCGTCGGCGTATCAGCGGCGTAGGCATGTGTGGACGCTGATCAACGGCGGGCCGGAGAGCGGGCTGCACAAGTCGAACGATGGTGGCAAGACCTGGCGGAAGATCAACAAGGGGCTGCCTTCAGTGGACAAGGGGCGGATCGGTCTGGCGTTGTCGCCGGTGAACCCGGATGTGCTGTATGCGATCTGCGAGGCGGCGGACGGGCAGGGCGGGATCTTCAGGTCGGTGGATCGCGGGGAGTCGTGGTCGAAGCGATCGAGTTACATGTCATCGAGTCCGCAATATTACAACGAGCTGGTTGCGTGTCCGCACAATGTTGACAGGGTGTATTCGCTGGATACGTATTTGCACATCACGGAGGATGGTGGGAGGACATGGACGCGTGTGCCGAATGCTGCGCGACATGTGGATGACCATGCGTTGTGGATTGATCCGAACAACGAGAACCATCTGATTGTCGGGAGTGACGGTGGTTTGTACGAGACATGGGATCGCGGGCAGGCGTGGCAGTTCCGCGAGAATCTGCCGGTGACGCAGTTCTATCGCGTTGCGGTGGACAACAGCGAGCCGTTTTATTACATCTATGGCGGGACGCAGGACAACGGAACGATGGGGGGGCCTTCGCGGACGACGGATCGTGTGGGCATTACGAACGCGGATTGGTTTTTGGTGGTGGGTGGCGACGGGTTCAAGCCACAGATCGATCCGGTGGATCCGATGATCGTGTATGGGCACTGGCAGCACGGGGGGCTGGTGCGGCATGATCGGCGGAGTGGGGAGATTGTGTCGATAGCGCCGAGGCACAGGCCTGGGGATGCGCCGCAGGTGTTCAATTGGGATACGCCGCTGCTGATCAGTCCGCATCTGCATACGCGGCTGTATTTTGCGGGGCGGGTCTTGTATCGTTCGGACGATCGCGGGGAGAACTGGACGATCGTGAGCCCGGATCTGACGCGCGGGATTGACAGGAACACGCTGGAGGTAATGGGGAAGATTCAGAAGCCGGATGCGGTTGCTAAGCACATGTCGACATCGATCTATGGGAACTGTGTGGCGTTGAGTGAGTCGAGGCTGGTTGAGGGGTTGATGTATGTCGGGACGGATGATGGATTGATCCATGTGACTGAGGATGGCGGCGCGAACTGGAGGCGGATTGACAGCGTTGATGGCGTACCGGACTTGACGTATGTGTCGAGTCTGTTTGCATCGCCGATTGATGCGGATGTGGTTTTTGCGACGTTCGACAATCGGCGGATGGGCGATTTTGTGCCGTATGTGTATCGGTCGGATGATCGTGGGCGGACGTGGGTGAATATTTCGGGGGATCTGCCGGCGCGGCACGCGGTGTACGGGATTGTGCAGGACCATGTGCGTGCGGAGCTGTTGTTTTGCGGGACGGAGTTCGGTGCGTTCTGCTCGATCGATGGCGGGGAGAAGTGGCACAAGCTCAAGGGTGTGCCGACGATTTCGGTGCGCGATCTGGTGATCCAGGAGCGTGAGAGCGATCTGGTGCTCGGGACGTTCGGGCGCGGGTTTTATGTGCTGGATGATTACTCGGCGTTGCGTGGGTTGAGTGATGAGGTGCTTGACGCGGAGGCGGTGTTGTTTGAGCCTCGCGATGCGAAGATGTATATCGAGCGATCGAGGCTTGGCAATCGGGATGGGCGTGGGTGGTCGGGGGCGTCGATGTATGCAGCGTCGAATCCGCCGTATGGCGCGGTGCTGACGTATTTCATTCGTGACAAGTTCGAGACGCGCAAGGAGCAGCGCAAGGAAGCGGAAAAGAAGGAGGATTGGGAGTATCCGGCGATTGAGCAGTTTCGTCAAGAGGATCGGGAGCGCGAGCCTCGCGTGATTGTGACGATCCGGGATAGCGATGGCGGCGTGGTGCGGCGGATTGTGGGATCGCGGAATGCGGGGCTGCACCGGACGGCGTGGGATCTGCGGTATCCGGCTGCGACGCCGATTTCGTTTGGGGCGGGGAATCTGGAGCCTTGGGATGATCGGCCGAGCGGGCCTCTGGCGTCTCCGGGGCGGTACTCGGCGGAGGTGTCGCGGGAGGTGGATGGAAAGGTCGAGAGGCTTGCGGGTCCGGTGGAGTTTGAGGTGGTGTCGCTGAATCTGGCGACGTTCGGGGCTGAGGATCGTGCGAACGTGCTTGCGTTTCAGGCGAAGGTGGCTCGATTGCAGCGGGCGGTGCTCGGGGCGCAGCGTGCGGCGGGAGAGGCGGAGACGCGGCTGCGGCATCTGAGACAGGCGATCCTGGAGACACCGGGGGCGGGTGCGGCGCTGGCTGAGCGGGAGGAGACGTTGAGGCATCGACTGGACGCGATCCAGGTGGCGCTGCGGGGTGATTCGACGCTGTCTTCGCGGGCGGTGCCGGATGAGCCTTCGATTTCGGGGCGGGTGTCGTCGATCGTGAGTCGGCAGTGGGGGACGACGAGTCCGCCTTCGGAAAGCGACGAAGAGCAGTATCGCTTTGCTGGGGATGCGTTTACGGAGGTTTTGGCGCGGCTTCGGACGCTGGTGGAATGGGACATCAAGTCGCTGGAGGCGGATCTGGAGGCTGCGGGTGCGCCGTGGACGCCTGGGCGGATTCCGGAGTGGAAACCCGAGTAGGAATCACCCAGTCGTTAAAATGGGTAATTTGACTTTTTGGACAGGGGGCAGCTTAACAAATTAGTAAAGTGCTGATTGTCCAATAAGTTTTGATATTTTATGGATTTAGGCGCATGTTTTTGCGGTTGCGCCAGAATTTGGACCTGATGTGGGAATTTCTTGTTTCTTTTGTTCTATGTCACCCGTAAAGTAGGGGGAGCCACGATCGGCGAGGTGTAGGAGCTTCGCCGAAGAAGAGTGGTTCGAGAGAGACAGTTTTCGGGAGAGACAAGACATGAAGAACTATTGTGGTATGGTTGCGCTCGCAGCCGGTGGGCTGTTGTGCGTCGGAGCGGCTTCGGCAGGTGTTCGGGTTGATTTGTTTGTGTATGAGAATTCGGACAATGGCGATGTCAGCATGATCGACCTGTGGGTTGACGTTGTTGACAGCGGATCGTTTGTGGACTTCGTGTTCCGCAATGATTCGACTGGACCTGCGACGGTCGCGAATGTGTACTTTGAGATGAACAGCCTCCTGTCAGGCGGCTCTGTACATGCTCAGTCGGGCGGCGTGTCGTTCTCGACCGGCGGGAATCCCCCAAATCCTGCGCAGCCAGCGTTTCTGTATGGTGGCGCATGGGGCGGGAATCTGTACCGCGCGGGTGCGAATCCTCCGCCTTCGTTCAACGGGATCGACCCGGGTGAGACGCTGACGATTCGGTTCTCGCTGGTCGGGAGTTACGCGGACGTGGTTGCGGCGCTTCAGCCGAACGCGACCGATGGATTCCGGATTGCGCAGCATGTGATCTCGGTCAACGATGATTTCAGCATCTGGACGATCAACACTCCGACGCCGGGTGGCGCGGCAGTGCTGGCGCTGGGCGGCCTGGTTGCGATGCGTCGTCGTCGCTGAGTCCGCTGGTAGGGTATTGAAGTTCCTCCCACTCGCGTAGGGTGGTGCCGTTTCTGCGTATCGAAACGCCCCGTGCTGGCCTGAAGGTCGGCACGGGTTTTTTTTGGTTATCTTGGAGCATGCTCTTGCATGTTTTTGCGTCAGAAGGCCGGTAACGGGGTCACACTGAGGGAACTGAGACGTGGGCAAGGTTTCTGATGGGAGAATTCTGGGTTAAAGATCGAACTCTTCTTTCTTAAGTGCGGATTGTACCGTAACTTATGGTGGGCTGGCGGGCGAATCCGACGTATCGGGATTGGCCGTTCGCCTGTGCTGACACGGGTCGTGATCATCAGGGAGAAGAGACATGAAACGCTTTGGAATCGGATCGATGATTGCGGTGGCGGGGATGATCGGTGGAGCGTCGGCGGTTGCTTCGGCGGGAGTTCGGATTGATCTTGCGGTCTATGAGAATTCGAGCGGTGGCGATACGTCGAAGCTCGATCTATGGGTGGATGTGATCGACGGCGGGTCGGTGGTGGACTTTGTGTTCCGGAACGACTCGACTGGCGCGGCTGTGATTTCGAATGTGTACTTTGAGATGAACTCGCTTATCGCCAACGGGTCGCTGGCGGGTTCGACGGGGAATGTGGCGTTTTCGATCGGTGGAGCACCGCCGAATCCTGCACAGCCGGCTTTTCTGTATGGCGGATCGTGGGGCGGGAACCTGATGCGTGTTGCAGCGTCGGCGCCGGCACCGCAGAAGGGGATTGGTCCGGGCGAGTCATTGACGGTTCGGTTTGACCTTGTTGGTACGTTTGCGGACGTGGTTTCGGCGTTGCAGCCGAACGCGAGCGATGGTTTCCGGATTGCGCAGCACGTGATCAGCGTGAACAACGACTTCAGCGTGTGGACGATCAACACGCCGACGCCGGGAAGCGCGGCGGTGCTTGGGCTTGGTGGATTGGTAGCGATGCGTCGTCGCCGGTGATGCTCGCGATGAGAAGTTTTGAATGATGAGTTGACCGTGTCGGCCGAGGGGTCGGCACGGTTTTTCTTGCGCGGGCGTTTCGTGCCCGCGGGGCGAGCGGCAAAGGTTGATCAGATTGAGAGTTTGTTATCGAGCCACGATTGGACCTGGTCGAGGGCGATGCGGTCCTGCGCGCCCGTGTCGCGGTCGCGGACGGTGACGGTCTGGTTGGTGAGGGTGTCGGAGTCGATGGTGAAGCAGAATGGGCAACCGGCTTCGTCCATGCGGGCGTAGCGTTTGCCGATGGATTG
The DNA here is from genome assembly GCA_019636795.1 of Phycisphaeraceae bacterium. Lineage (NCBI taxonomy): Bacteria > Pseudomonadati > Planctomycetota > Phycisphaerae > Phycisphaerales > Phycisphaeraceae > Phycisphaeraceae bacterium. The sequence goes on along the minus strand of JAHBWW010000002.1, from coordinate 138,359 downwards.
TTTGGCGTCGGTTTCGATGAAGCCGAGGTGGCCGAAGCGGGCGCGGAGTTCGCGTGTGAGTTTGTCGGCGATTTCGGGCATGCCGTCCTTGTTGACGAGTGGAAAGACAGCGGCCTTGATGGGCGCGAGGCGCGGGTGGAAGCGCATGAACTCCTTGCTCGGGCGTGATTCGTCGAAGGTGTAGGCTTCGCAGAGGACAGCGAGAACGCCGCGGTCGAGGCCTGCGGAGGGCTCGATGACGTGGGGGAGGTAGTGTTCGCCCTTGGGCTGGCCGTTGGGCGCGAGCGGGCCTCGGGTGGTGTCGAAGTAGTGGAGTTTTGCGCCGCTGTGCTGTTCGTGCTGGCGGAGGTCGAAGTCGGAGCGGTGTGCGATGCCTTCGAGTTCGCCGAAGCCTGGTGCGGTGAAGGGGAAGCGGTATTCGACATCGCTGGTGCCGGCGCCGTCTTTTGCGTAGTGGGCGAGTTCGTCGGGGTCGTGCTCGCGGAGGACGAGGTTTTCGCCGGCGAGGCCGAGCCCTTTCCACCAGTTCATGCGCCAGTCGCGCCAGAAGGTGTACCAGTCGCGGGCGTCGTCGGGGTGGCAGAAGAACTCGATCTCCATCTGCTCGAACTCGCGCGATCGGAAGGTGAAGTTGCGTGGCGTGACTTCGTTGCGGAAGGCTTTGCCGGTCTGTGCGATGCCGAAGGGCACGCGGACGCGCGAGGTATCGACGACGTTTTTGAAGTTGATGAAGATGCCTTGTGCGGTTTCGGGGCGGAGGTAGACTTTGTTGTCGTCAGTCTGCTGGATGCCGGCCCATGATTCAAACATAAGTTTGAATGGTGCGGGCGTGCCGAGCGGACCGCCGCAGCGGGGGCATGGATCTTGTAACCCAGTGCTGTGCAGTTGCTCTGTTGCGATGTAACGGGCGATTTCCATGAGATCTGGCGGAGCATCGGGTTGGCCATTGACTCGAGTTGCCAGCCAGGAGAGAGTGAGCTCAGGATTGCGGACCAGCGCGAGATTTGGAGCGAGTTTCTTGCCCTTTCCTTTTGCCCATTTCATGAGTCGTGGGCTGTCGATTTCGCCGGAAACAGGCGTGAACTCCTGTAGGAGCGACTGAAGCCACTCGCAGTTTGTCGCAAGGATTTCCCAGAGATGATCGGCGCGGACGAAGTGGCCGCAGCCTGCACATTTCCTCATCGGATCGGCAAAACCGGCGAGATGTCCGCTGGCTTCCCAGACCTTTGGGTTCTGGATGATGCAGGTTTCGAGGGGGACGATATCGACGGGCTGGCCGTTGGGGCCATTCATGCCGCAGCATGGGTTCATGACGACATCCTGCCACCATGCGTCGCGGAGGTTTTTTTTGAGTTGGGTTCCGAGGGGGCCGTAGTCCCAGAAGCCGTTGATGCCGCCGTAGATTTCGGATGCGGGGAAGATGAACCCGCGTCGTTTGCAGAGACTGACGATGTCGTCCATTGATTTTGCAGCGTGTTCGGGCATTGTGGGTCTCGTGAAGATTGCGGTTTTGGAGCGGAGTATAGGGAGTGATTCGATATACTCGAAGAACGAAGGAGGATCGGCGATGCGCAGGGTGTGGATTGGTGTGCTGGGGGCAGCGATTGGGTGCTCGGTGGCGGCGGGGCAGGGGTATGTGGTAGAACAGATTGCAGGCGGACTGAACCATCCGCTTGATCTGGCGCAGGCTCCGGGCGATGCGACGGGGCTGTACATCGCCGAGCAGCGGTTTGGGATGGGGACGACCGGCGAGCCTTATGCGCGGATTCTGAGGCTTGATGCTTCATCGGGGGTGTTGACGACGTTTCTGACGGTGGACGTGAGCCTGGTGGGTGATGCGGGACTTCACGGTCTTGCGTTTCATCCGGACTATGCGACGAATGGGCGGGTGTATGTGACGGTAATGGAGGATCCGCCGAGCGGGAACAGGCTGCTCAATCGGTTGTATGAGTACACGATCAAGGCTGATGAGGAGCCGACGCGGCGGCTGGTGCTGAGTTATCCGCAGAACGCGAACAGTGCGATTCACGGAATCGGGTGGATCGGGTTTCGGCCATATGCGCCATTGGCTGAGCGGAGTTGGCTGTATGTGTTTGTTGGAGATGGCGGGCCACAGGCGTCGTCGGGCAGTTATGTGAATCGCGCGCAGCAGCTCGACCTGGTGTATGGGAAGGTGTTGCGGATTGATGTGGACGGTGAGGATTTGTATCCGGATGATCCGGATCGAAACTTTGGGGTGCCGATGGGCAATCCGTTCCATGATGGTGATCCGGGGTCGCTGCCTGAGGTTTTGTGTTCGGGACTTCGGAGCCCGTGGCGTGGCGGGTTCGATGCGCTGACGGGGGATTTGCTGATCGGTGATGTGGGATTCTTCAGCCGGGAGGAGATCAATATCGTGAGGCCTGATCGGTTGGGGGAGGATTTTGGATGGCCGTCGCGCGAGGGGACGATCGAGATGCCGGTTCCGGGCGTGGGTGGGCCTCGGGGCGATTCGGTGGATCCGATTCATGAATGGGCGCATTCGACAGGGAATGTGTCGATCACGGGTGGGCTGGTGTATCGCGGTCCGATCGGGTCGCTGCGTGGGCGTGTGTTCTTTGGCGACTATGTATCGGGGCGTGTGTGGTCGGGTGTGTTTGACAGACAGACGGACCCGGCGGATTTCAATGGACAGAACATCGTGGGCCTGGTGGAGCACTCGGTTGCGTGGAATGCGGGGCTACCGGCGGGGCAGGTGATTGCGCGCGTGGTGTCGTTTGCGACGGACCTCTATGGGAATCTGTATGTGCTGAATTATGGCAGTGGGAATCTGGTGAATCCGACGTATGGCACCGGGGCGGTGTTTCGGCTGCGGGTGTTGTGTCAGGCCGATTTCAACGGCGACGGGCTTGTGGATTTTTTTGATGTTCAGGCGTTTCTGGGGGCGTTTGCGACCGATGCGCCTGAGGCGGATTTGAACGGTGATCGCGCGTTCGACTTCTTTGATGTGCAGATGTACCTGGGGTTGTTCAGCGCGGGGTGCGGTTGATGCGAGATCAGTCGAGGAGGTGACGGAAGACATCGAGGAGCGACTGCGACTCTGCGGGGGATTTTTCAGCCCAGATGTTGCAGGCGGCGTTGTTGATGACGCGTTCGGAGATGCGGTCGAGGAAGAGTTCGGCGGGGCCGGTGCGATTGTGCGTGCGGATGATGAGCAGATCGAGGGCGGCGTCGTGCGCGAACTGGGCGAGGGTATCGACGGGGGGGCCTAGGCGTGACTCGACAGCGACGGCAACGGTCGACTTGAGGAGTTCACGAGCGGCGGTGATCTGTGCGATGGCGAGTTCGGTGTGGACTTCGGCGAGGCGTGTGGTGGCGTCCTCGTATGAACTGACGAGGTGGTAGCCGGCGGGGATGTCGTAGGCCTTGATGAGATCGATGCGATCGAGGTCGAGGCGTGCGGCGAGGTCCATGGCGCGTTCGAGTTCGATTGCGGAATCTTCTTCGCAGGTGCTGGCGACACCGATGCGTGCGATGGGGCCTTGGAATTCTGGCTGAACGACAAGGACGCTGACGGGGCATCGGCGTACGACACGGTCGGCGACGGAGCCGATGGTGCCGGGCTTGGGGCCTCCTTTGCCGTAGCGTCCGATGACGACGAGGTCGGCCTTGAGCGAGGTGGCGAGGCGGATGATTTCGGCACCTGGCTGGCCGAGGGCGATGTGGAGGGTGGCGAATCCGCGGAGGTCGTGGGTGAGGGCGTAGCGTTCGAGTTCCTCGCGTGCCTGCTGTTCGATGCGGGCGGCGAGATCGGGCATGGCGCGGGTTTCGGCTTTGGATGCGGGGACGATGACGTGAACAGCGTGAAGTTCGGCCCCGAGGGTTTGGGCCAGAGAGCGTGCGAGGTGTACGGCCCCGAGGCTTTCGAGGGTGAGGCCTGTGGTGACGAGGATGCGGTTGATTGGCGCGATGTGCTGCGCGGGCATGGAAGGCTCCGTCGGGCGGCGGGTGAATGCTGCACGCGTACTGGAGCATAGGCGGAGGGCGGTGTTGGGAAGGGAGGCTTCCTATGATGGATGCCCACATGGACGTTGAGCACCGATGACGCACGATTTATCGCACATTCGTAACTTCTCGATCATTGCCCACATCGATCACGGCAAGAGCACGCTGGCCGACCGGTTGTTGCAGGCGACCAAGGCGGTGAGCGACCGCGAGGCGCGCGAGCAGTTGCTTGATTCGATGGATCTGGAGCGTGAGCGTGGGATCACGATCAAGGCTTCAGCGGTAACGGTGGCGCACGAGCACAACGGCGTGCCTTACATGCTCAACTTTATTGATACGCCGGGGCATGTGGACTTCGGGTATGAGGTGAGCCGTGCGCTCAAGGCGTGCGAGGGTGCGCTGCTGGTGGTCGATGCTTCGCAGGGCGTTGAGGCGCAGACGGTGGTCAATGCGTATCTGGCGGTGAATCAGGATCTGGAGATCATTCCGGTTTTGAACAAGATCGACCTGCCCGGTGCGAGACCCGATGAGATCGCGATGGAGGTCGAGCAGGTGCTGGGGTTTGCAGCGGAGGACTGCATCAGGGTGTCGGCCAAAACGGGAGAGGGGATACCGGAGTTGCTTGCAGCGATCTGCGAGCGATTGCCATCGCCCAAGCCGCCGAAGATTCAGCAGACGCGGGCGTTGATTTTTGATGCGGTGTATGACGACTATCGCGGGGTGGTGCTGTATTGCCGGATGTTTGACGGACGGCTGAAGGTCGGCGACAAGATTCGCATGATGGCGATGGAGCGTGTGTTCGTCATCACCGAGCTGGGCAAGTACACGCCCAAGCAGGTCAAGGTGAGCGATGTCGGCCCGGGCGAGACGTGCTATCTCGTCGCGGCGATCAAGACGCTGGGCGATGTGCGGGTGGGGGACACGATCACGCTCGAAAACAATCCGGCGGCGCATGCACTTGAAGGCTATGAGCCCGCGCGGCAGATGGTGTATTGCGATTTTTATCCGGCGACGACGACGGAGAAGAAGGGCAGCGACTTTGAGGAGATGCGCGACGCGATCGAGAAACTCTCGCTCAATGATGCGAGTTTCACTTCGCAGGCGGTGCATTCAGAAGCGCTCGGGTTCGGCTTTCGCTGCGGGTTTCTGGGACTTTTGCACATGGACATCATCCAGGAGCGGCTGGAGCGCGAGTTTGATCTCGAACTTGTGCAAACCGCCCCGACGGTGAGTTATCAGATCGTGGTGCGTGGCAAGGGTGGCGAGATGATCGACCGCGAAGTGCACAACCCGGCGGACCTGCCGGACATGGGCACGGTGCTGGAGATTCGCGAGCCGATCTGCAAGGTCGAGATCATGCTGCCCAAGGAGTACATCGGCGATGTGATGAAACTGTGCCTGGATCGGCGCGGGATCTACAAGAGCCAGTTGTACGTGAGCGAGACGCGCGAGATTCTGACGTTTGAGATTCCGCTGGCCGAGTTGATCTATGACTTCTACGACAAGCTCAAGGGCATGACCAGCGGCTATGGCACGATGGACTACGAAGTCTTCGAGTTTCGAACTGACAAGCTGGTCAAGGTGGACATTCTGATCAATGGCGACCCGGTGGAGGCGCTGAGCCTGATTACGCACAAGGAAAAGGCTGAGCAGCGCGGGCGGTTGCTGCTGACGAAACTGCGCAAGCAGATCGACCGGCATCAGTTCGAGATTCCGCTGCAGGCAGCAATCGGTGGCAAAGTGATCGCGCGCGAGACGATCAAGGCGTTCCGCAAGGATGTGACGGCCAAGTGCTATGGCGGCGACGTGACACGCAAGCGCAAACTGCTCGAGAAGCAGAAGAAGGGCAAGGATCGGATGAAGTCGATCGGGAGCGTGAACATCCCGCAGGAAGCATTTATGGCGGTGCTGGATGTGGGGGAGTAGACAGCGCGATTGCTTGTGCCGGAGTTAAGACAGCGTCCCTCGCTTGCGCTCGGGCCTCTTTTTACCATGGATTCGTGACGTGGCAGGCGCGGCCGGTGGTTTCGATGTAGTCCTGGTGGTAGGGCTCTGCGATCCAGAAGGTTTTGGCGGGTTCGAGTTGCGTCACGGCGCGGACGCCTGCGCGGCGGAGCAGGTCGAGGTGCTTTTCGGCGGCCTGTTTCTGCGTGTCGCTTGCGTACCAGATGCCCGAGCGATACTGTGGGCCGAAGTCGGGGCCCTGGCGGTTGAGTTGTGTGGGGTCGTGCATGACGAAGAAGGCTTCGAGGAGGCGTTCGAAGGAAATCTGTGTAGGGTCGAAGACGACCATGACGGTCTCGGCGTGGCCGGTGTTTCCTTCGCAGATTTGTTTGTAGGTGGGTTTTTCGATGTGTCCCTGCATGTAGCCACTGACGACGTTGATGACGCCGGGGCCTTTCTGGAAGTAATGCTCGATGCCCCAAAAGCATCCACCCGCGAAGTAGGCGGTTTCGGTGGGGATGGGTTTTGATTCTGGCGGGAGTTCTGCGCCTCTTTCGTGGAAGACGAGGCTGGCGGAGTTGACGCAATAGCGCAGGTTTGTGGGTTTTGGTCCGTCATCGAAGACGTGTCCGAGGTGGCTGTCGCAGCGTGCGCAGTTGATTTCGGTGCGGACCATGCCGTGAGCGCGATCAACCTTGGTCGAGACGTGCTGGCGGTCGAAGGGCTGGAAGAAACTGGGCCAGCCGGTGCCGCTGGTGAACTTGGAGTTGCTGGCGAAGAGTGGGAGGCCGCAAACGACGCAGGCGTAGAAGCCTTCTTTCTTGTTGTCGAGAAGGTTGCCGCAGAAAGGGGGTTCGGTGCCGGACTTCTGAGTGACCTGATAGACATCGGGCGGGAGCACGGAGGCGAGTTCGACGATGCGCTCGCGTGGGAGGCGTGTGATGTCGTAGGCGGAACGGCTGATGGTGCGCGTGGTGGGCTTCACGGCGGGTTTTCCTTGAGGTGCGGATGAGTTGGCGGGTGGATCGAAGCTTTCGACCTGTCGCAGGGCGATGGATGTGACGTTCTGGGGCACCGCGAAGAGTTCGCGGACGAACGCCAGACCAACGACAATCACGACGGCGAGAAGTACGGCTGGGAGTGCTCGTGACATGTGAGAATCCTACGGCAGGTGATTGATTGATGTTCGCGGCCTGAGTCGCTGCCGATTCATGGCGGGATGCGAGAAATGGAGTGTGGGGGCACAGGCGCTGGCGAAGGTTGCAGGGAAACTAGAGTTGGGGATGAATATTTCGGACCTGCTGCGCGTGCGGATTGGGAAGGGTGTAGAACTGACGACGGCGAAGGCGCAGGAAACGCCTGGGCTCGATGGGCCCAAGGATGCTGCGCAGGCGGCGGCGCTGGTGCATCTGAGGGATCATGTGGATGCGATGCGGCGTTTGCAGGAGAGGCTCTATGCCGAGGGCAAACGGTCGATGCTGATCGTGCTTCAGGGGATGGATGCATCGGGCAAAGACGGAACGACGCGGCATGTATTTGGGCCTTTGAACCCCCAGGGCGTGCGTGTGACGTCGTTCAAGCAGCCTACGGCGTTGGAATTATCGCATGATTTTCTGTGGCGCGTGCATCGGGCTGTTCCCGCTGGGGGCATGATTGCAGTCTTCAATCGGTCGCATTATGAGGATGTAGGCGTGGTTCGTGTCAATGGGCTTGTGCCGAAAGAAGTGTGGCAAGCGCGGTATGAGCAGATCAATGCTTTTGAGTCTCTTCTGACGTCGAATGGGACAGTCATTCTCAAGTTTTTTCTGCATCTTTCGCGCGAGGAGCAGAAGATTCGGCTTCAGGACAGGATCGACACGCCTCGGAAGCACTGGAAGTTTTCACCTGGTGATCTTGAGGAGCGGAAGAAGTGGGATTTGTATCGCGAGGCGTATGAGGAAGCGATAGTGCGGTGTTCGACTGACGCTGGTCCGTGGTTTGTCATTCCGGCCGATCGGAAGTGGTATCGCAATTTTGCTGTAGCATCGGTTGTGCGCGAGACACTCGAAGCGATGAATCCGAAGATACCAAAGCCGAGTTTTGATCCAAAGTCGATCGTGATCGAAGATTGAGGCTAGAGCCCGGCCATTGTGCGCAGGATCTTGTCGAGTCTGGGCTCGACGGGCATGACGCCGAGGCGGCTTTGGCGGACGAGGTCAAAGTTTTCGAACCGGGCGTCGGCCTTGATCGCGGTGAGAGTGGCGCCGTCGCGGGTGGCGGCGCGAGCGGGCGTGATGTCGATAAGGACGCTTCTGGGCTCGCCTGCAGCAGTGAGGGCGGTGTTCTCGGGATCCTGGTATGCGCCGCGGACGACCTTGGCCAGGCCGACGATGCGCTTTTCATCGGCCGTGTGATAGATAAAGACTTCGTCGCCTTTCTTGATCGAGCGCATGTGTTTCTGGGCAGCAGCATTGGTGACGCCGTTCCAATGAGTGCGTTTGTCGCGCATGAGGTCGGAGTATGAGTAACAGTCGGGCTCAGTCTTGAGGAGATAGGTGGCCATTGGGGTTCCCTTCGAGAGACTCGACGATGAGCGATGTGGTCATGGTCAGGGATGCGCCGGGCTCGATAATCTGAACGCCAGTGTTGCGTACGCCTTGGGCGAGGAGATTGAAGCCGTCGTTGACCATGGTGGTTGGCTCGACGCAGAACCAGGGCGCGGGGCCGGCGGCGGTTTGCGGTGCGTAGATCACGATGTGCCCGGCATTGGTACTGCTGGAGATGCGGAGACGAACGCGGCTTGCGTCCCAGGTGATTTCGGTGTCGTGGTGATCGACGCGGAAGACGTCGTCGAGCGGCTCGGTGCGGAGGGAGTTGCCCTTGCGGAGGTTGGCGGAGAGATCGTCGGGGAGAGCATCGGCGGTGGGCAAGCAGTGTTCGCACGGATAGCGACCGATCGTGGGGGCGCTCAGGCGCATGGTGTCATCATCGCACCACAGGCGGCGCATGAAGTATGGGTGCAGGCCACAGCCCATCGGGAGTGGCTCGTGTGCGTGATTGATGCATTGAAGTGAGATTTCGAGACCATTGGGCAGGAGCTCGTAGCGCACGGATGCTTCGAGAGGCCAGGGCCAGTTCTGGTGATGGTGAGATTCGAGACGGAGGACCGCGGAGATCGGTGAGCGGTGAACGATGCGGAATGGATGGTCGCGGAGGATGCCGTGGATTGCGGTGCCGTCGGAGTGGTTGGGTTTGAGGGTGTGCTGGCGGTCGTTCCATGAGAAGCGTGCGGCGCGGATGCGGTTGGTCCACGGTCCCATGATGAAGAGGCCGAGTTGTTCGGGGTTGGTTTCGCAAGCGAGTCCCCGGCGGAGGATTGGGGTTCGATCGCCCAGCGGCGAGAGAATGGACCAGTCGACAATGCCGGCGCCGAGCGTTGGGCTGATTTCGAGCGTCTGGCGATCGTGTTTGATGATGACATTGGGCATGGATCGAAAAGACTAGGCGGAGGGGCGCATGAAAAAACGCCCGGAGCGATTGCCCGGGCGTCTGGAACATGATTGGAATGAGTGATGGCGTGATTCGATCAGCCGTCGGACTTTTCGGTGGACTTGGCAGCGACTTCGCCGCAGGGGCCGGTGCAGGAAGCGGGGTCGCATCCGCCGCAATCCTTCTTGTCGGCGCAAGCGGTCTTGCCTTCGCATGCGGTGGCGCAGTCGGTCTTGGCAGCGACTTCAATGGTCTTCTCGCCGGTGCAAGCGATAGCCTTGTCAGTGCAAGCAATGGCCTTGTCGGTGCATTCCTTGACTTCGGTGCATTCGGTCTTGGCTGCGTGGCAGGCGATTTCGACGCCCGCGCCGGCGACTTCGACCACAGCAGCGTCACCGAGCGGGCAGCAGCCCTTGTCGTCGGTGGTGGTGCTTGTTTCGGTGATTGCAGCCTTGTCGGTCGAGCAGTTGCCAAGGACGCAGCCGGTGGTGGCGAAGTTGTACGCGCCGAATCCGCCGAGACCGATGGCGACGACACCTGCAATGAGTTTGGCTGCACAGAATCCAGTTCCACATGCCATGATCGATGCTCCTTTTGACCGGTTGAGGTCGATGGTGTGATGATTCGATATCTATAGCCGCGAGCGCGCGGCATCCTCCGCAGTAGAGAATATCGATCGTCGGCGTGCTATTCCACAGTTTTGTTGAGTAATTACCCCTCACTTTTGTTAGGGTACAAGGTTATGAGACGTTTTGATGGGATCGATGCGGGTCTGGGCTTGAGTTGGTGCGTTGGTGTGCCGATAGGCGTTGTGGCTGAGCCGCATGAGCAGATGCGGAGGCAGTCTGAGGCGCGCCCGATATGAGTTCTCCGGACCAAACCCACAATCCGAGCGTGAACGCGCCGAGTGTGAACGCGGAACGAACGCCTGCGAGCAGCGACACGGGCGATGTGATTGATGCGATTGCTGCGGTCGAGGCGCAGCTTCAGAACCTGAAAAAGGCGCAGTCGGAGCGTCAGAGGCTTGACGCGCAGATCACAGATCGGGAGCGTGAGCTTCAGGCCCGAGAGAGCCACCTGGCTCAGCAGTTTGAGCAGTTGGAGCAGGATCTGCGCGTGGTCGAGCAGGAAAGGGAGAACCTGCGGTCAGACAAGGTGGATCTGGAGAGCGCGCGTGCGGAGCTTTCGCATCAGCAGGCCGATCTTGACCAGCGACGGGCTGAGCTGGAGTCGGAGAGAGCGAAGATTGATACGGACCGGGGCGCGATGCTGTCGGATCTCGAGCGGCGTCGGTGCGAGGTGGAGGATCTGGAGCGGCAGCTGCGCGAGCGTGAGGCGCAGATCACGGTTGCGGCGACGCGGCTTGAGGAACTGGGGAGCGAGGCTGCGGAGCGATCGAGCAAGCTGGAGTTGCGCGCCCAGCAGTTGGAGCAGGCCGAGGCACGTCTTGCTGCACAGGCCGACAAGTTGAATGATCGGTTTGAGGAACTGGAGCAACAGGCGGCCGAAGCGCGTGCACTTGCCGAGACGTGCAAGTCTCGTGCCGAGCAGGCGGAAGTGAAGCGCGATCAAGCGATGTCGGCAGCACAGTCGCTCAAGGTTGAACTTGAGCGTGTGCGTGCTGCTGCGGATCAGATCGATGCAAAAGTTGCTACGCATTCGGATCAGACGGCACAGTTGACCCGCCGCGCTGAGGAACTGGAGAGCCAGACCGAGTCTTTGCGATCGCAACTGGCGGCCCGTGCGGATGAACTCGCGAAGGCGAGAGAGCGTCAGGCCGAGATCGAGGCGGGCGCGACCACGCAGATCGAAGCATTGACGCGGCGCATCGAAACGCTGGAATCGACGCAGGAGTTGTCGTCGGATCAGGCTTCGGCGGCGACGGAGCACGCCGACGCATTGCACCGGCGCATCGTGGAGGTCGAGCAGGATCTGGAGGGCGTGACGCGAGAGCGTGCGCGCGAGGTCAAGGCGCTCGAAGCGACCATTGCTGCACTGCAGACCGACATCGATACGCGCACGGCGGAACTGAAGGAGCGTGAGTCAGAGGTTGGCGAACTGCACACGAGTCTGAGCATCGCCACGGAGAAACTGCGATCGCTGTCGGAGATTGTGCAGAATCAAATGGCATCGGGCGACGCGCGGATGTCCGAAGCACTGGAGAAGGCAGTTTCCAATGGCGAGCAACTGCACCGGCGTGTAACGGAGCTTCAGCGGAATCTAGCCCAGGCGCAGCAGGAGCGAGACGCGCTGGCGGGCGAACTTCGCAAACTGCGCAGCGGTGCGGCATCGGGTGAGCAAGCGACGGATGCGACGATCGGACTTCGGCGCGAGCGGCTCAAGCGCATGCGAGTGATGCTGCGAGATCAGGCGCGCAAGGTTCGGCGGGCGAATCAACTGCTTCAGGATCGATTCAGCCAGGTCGAGGCGCTGTTGTCGCGTCGGGCGGAGCTTGCGGCTGCGCATCAGGCGATTCAGGCCGAGCGAAGCCGAATCGACCGCAACAAGACGCGCAGTTCGGTTGCGGGTTTTCTGCTGGCAACGGTGACGACGGTTGCGGTGCTGCTGTCGTTGAGCTGGGTGATTGCGGGACAGATCAAGCCGGGGACGTATTCTGCGCATGCGATCATCGAGGCGAGCAGTGGACCGCGCGCGATGACGGCAGAGGAACTTGCGGAATGGCAGACATTCCATGAGCAGATGCTTGATGATCCGAGGTTTATCGATACGCTGGCGGACATGCTCAAGCAGCGTGGAATTGCGTCGCTGGGCACACCAGGCACACTTGCTGCGGCGCTGAACGAGAATCTGACGCTGACTTCGTCGGGAGATGGCTATCTGCACTTTGAACTGCGGGGGGAAGGTGCTTCACGCACTGAACGGGTCCTTGAAACGCTCACGGTCGCGGTGGCGCGTAACGCCAACCGATCGCGCGGGAGGCGAGGCGACGGTGCGAGCACGATCGTTGCAGCACCAGCAATTGCCAAGCCTGAGCCGATCGACAGCGAGCGCGTGATGTTCGTTGGGTCGATCTTCGGCGGAGGCATGGCGCTGACATCGGTGCTTGGCTTTGTGCTGTGGCGTCGCATGTCCACCTCCAAGACGCAGTTTGAACGCGATCAGCAACTTGAAGCACTGCTCACAGAGGCGCGCTGGCAGGATCCGCGCATCGACATCGGTTGAGCGTGGACGTGTGTGATGAGCAGAGCCTGACGGGCGTGATTGCGATCAAATGAAAACGCCCTCCGTTTCGGAGGGCGTTTATGAGGTGGTTTTAGCGAAATCAGGCGAGGGCTGTGGAGACCAGGACCATTTCACCGAGGCCTTCGATTCCACGGTCGATAAAGATGGCCAGGCGAGTGTTGGCTGAGAGGGCGACCGAAACGTCGAAACTTTCCCAGCGACCTTCGGATTTGAACTTGGTGACCTGCTGAATGACGTTGTTGTTGGCGTCGATGACGCAGAGTTGAAATGAGCCGGGTTTGCCACCTTCGCCACTCAGACCATTGCAGAAGAATCGCGAAGACTTCCAGTCGGGGTTGGAGAGAACGACAGCGGTGGCGTCGCGAGCGAGAGTGCTGTTGTCGGCCTTGGTGAAGATGGCGCGTTTAGTGTTTGCATCGAAGAGGGTGTCGCGCAGGTGTCGGGTGCCGATGCGCTGGAAGTATTCGGAGACGACGACGGCTTCGCCGAGTCGGTTGTTGTGTTCCTGAATCTGAACAGCGACGACACCAAGGACCATGACAGCGACGGACAGGCCAATGGATGCGGCCCGCCACAACGGACTGACGCGACGACTCTTGGCGACGCGAGGCTCGACACGGCCCGGGCGATGAACGACGGCGCGTGATGGGGAAGCCTGCTCGGTTTGCCTTGCGACCGCGACGGCATTGATGACGCGAGCGCGCAGGTCGAGTTCTGGAGTGACCTCGGGGAGGATGGATTCGAGATCGACGACGCGGGCCTGAGCGGCGCGGACCTCGCGGCGAATCGCTGGCGACGCCGATGCGAATGCTCGTTCGTAGTCTTCCTTTTCGCCCGGATCGAGAAGATCGAGGGCGTCGAGGGCTGCAAGTTCCAACAGGTCACGCGTGTTCATCAAAGGACTTCCTCACCGGTCCGTTCTCGGAGTCTGACAAGCGCTCTGCTCAAGGCCGACTTGATCGTGCCCAGAGGCGTGTTCAGTTCCTCACCAATCTGCCTTAACGTCTGGCCTCCCAGATATGCTCGAGTCACGACCGTCTTCTGTAACTCGGGCAATGCGTCAATCTTCTTCATCAGCGCTGCGAATCGTTCGTCGCGCTCCGTCTTTGAGGCTTCGGGCTCGGCCGAGCCGGACTTCCAGGGTTGACCTTCGTCCAAACTCGTCGCCTTGACCCTGGCCTTGGATCTTCTCAACTTGTCGACCAGGTGACGTCGTGCAATGAGCATCACCCAGGTCACGAGAGCTGCGCGGTCGGGGTCGTACCGGCCGGCGGTTTTCCACAATCGAACGAAGACCTCCTGAACTGCGTCTTCTGCTTCTGCTTTGGTCGGCATGGCCTGATATGCCATGCGGTAGACCAGCGAACCAAACCTGTCGTACAACTCGCCAACTGCCCTGTCACTCCCCGACGCCACCCGCGTCATGAGGTCCAGATCGGCTGCCTCCTGAACCGCATCGTGCGTGGCACGCGTGCGGCGGGTTGGGCGCGATGATTCCCCACCATCGCCTTCGCCCGGGGTTGAACCGTCTGGCGAAGGACCGAACTGATTCTCTGAAACCTTGTCCGACATCACGTTGTCACCGGGGTCGACCACCACCGGCGGGGATTGGAAGAGTGCCCAATCGCCGCAGGTCAATACGCAAGGTGTGTGCAGCGGATCCCGCTTCAGGCCCATTGCCCAGAGAATCGGAATGCTGCCGAGCAGCAATCAGTATGACAAGGTTGTCGATCCCCCGCAATGCGGGAAGGGGGAGAAGCGGAGAAAATCTTATGCGCAGCAATTGCCGTCCGATAAAAGAGAACAAAACTTTGGGCTTCGTAGTTATTGAGGTTGCAGCAAATGGCCGAATCTGATAATCTGGAGCTCTGGATCGGTGCAACGCTGAAATGCCCCGCTCCTGGAGATCGGCGTGAAGCAAGAGCGGAAGACACATAAGTCCTTCGGTCGTCAAGGGTTTACCTTGCTCGATATTCTTGTCGCGATCTCGGTGATTTCGCTGCTGATAGCGATATTGGCCCCAACGCTGAGCCGAGTGCAGGAAACATCGCGGCGCGTCATTTGTGCCTCGAATTTGAGGCAGCATGGGCTTGCGATCCAGCTGTATACCGATAACCATAATGGCATCCTGCCTCCGAGCGCGTTTATAGCGTTCAACGATCAGGACACTTCCCGCATGATGACGCTTCGCCTGCCCACGACTGAGCGCAGGAGGCTTGGTCGCGATGGCTGGGACGGGCTTGGGGTGTTGTTTCGTGCGGACTATGTGAACACGCCGGGGCTGTTCTACTGCCCTTCCCACAAGGGAAATCACCCCTTCTCGCTTTACGAATCGCGGTGGGCTGGGAAGGGTGGAGAAATTGTGGGAAACTACCACTATCGGGGACAGGACGGGAATGGAATTCGGAACATTTTTCAAATCAGTGGCAGCATTGCGCTGGTTTCGGATGGCATGCGAACTCAGGACGATTTCAATCACGAGCAGGGTCTGAACGTGTTGCGGGCAGGGCTGCATGTGGGATGGGTGGACGATTCGCAGTCGCGGCTGCTCATGATGAGGCCTGATTCGGAGACACAGGCTGGCGGGACTGACGACTCGATCGCCGATGCCTGGCGCTGGCTTGACAATCGCCTGCCCTGAGCGGGGCGGTGGGGCGTTGCGTTGGGTCGCGGGCGTGCTGACGGCGCGCGGGGCGGCTCGTAGGATTGGACGCGGGGCGTGTGGTGCGTGCGTGTCCGGTCGAACTTTGGCCAAGAAGAAGTGCATGAAAATGGATCCTGCCGGGCTTGTGGTCATTGCGATGTTGCGTGTACTTGGGGCGGGGCGGATGGCGGGCGTTGCAGCGGCGATGGGAATCGCGGCAGCGGGGCATGCGCAGATCATGCCCGAGAGGCTCTACAACGGCATCAACCGGCCGCTGATCGTGACCATTGTCGCGCCTGAGTCTGATGAGCCGATGCTCGCGATCAGGTTGATGCGTCGTGATGCGGCGGCGGCGTCGGGCTGGGTGGTGGTGGCCGAGTCGGCGGCGTCGTCGGGTCGGGCCGATATGGCGTCGTTGTTTCCGATCCTCTGGACGCGCTCGGCTCCGGTGCTGCTCTATGCCCAGTTGTTCTCGGCGGGCGAGGCCATCGGGCCGCCAGTTGTGCTCCAGCCGATGCTCACGCCCGAGCGTGCGGCACTGATGATCGAGCGTGCGGCAGCGTCGCCCGACGGTGGTCCGGCCAGAGTGATCCCGCAGATCACGCAGGATGCCGCTCAGGGGCGGCCGATGTTCGAGAGCGAGCAGATCCGGCTGCGGCGACTGGCCGGGCAGGCCGCGGCCGACCGCGAGGTGGTCTATACGGGGATCCGGGCGTACGTTGATCGGCACCTGGTGTTCGACACGACGCTGGGCGAGATTGAGATCATGTTGCGCCCGGATGCGGCCCCGAACACGGCGTACACGATGCTGCATCTATCTGCGGGCGGGTTTTATGAAGGGGTGGTGTTCCATCGCATTGTGCCGCGGTCTTCGACGGGGCATCCTTTTGTGATCCAGGCGGGAGATCCGTCGGCGGGCGGGAGTGGCGGGCCGGGGTTCATGATTGACCTTGAGCCGTCCACGCTGGGGCATGCGTTTGGGGTGGTGTCGATGGCCCGCTCGGGTGATCCGGACTCGGGTGGCAGTCAGTTTTTCATCTGTCTGAGTCAGGCCGGGACGCAGCGGCTTGATGGCCGGTACACGGCTTTTGCGCAGGCGGTGCGTGGCGAGGATGTCATCATGGCGATTGCGGCGACGCCGGTGGATGCCGCGGGGCGCGCGGCCGATGCTCCGATCATCCGCACGGTGCGGGTCGTGGATGCTCCGCCGGCGGGGCAGGGTCCGAGGCCGCTTGCTGAGCCGGGCACTGCGCCGGTGGAGCGCTAGATCATGACTGATGTGGCGGGCGCGGCGGATGCGGGATGGGCTGAGCTTTCGGTGTTTCTTGATGCGCTGGCGGCGCGGCGGCCGGTGCCTGGCGGGGGCGCGGCGGCTGCGTTGAGCGGGGCGATGGCGGCGGCGCTTGCTGCGATGGTGGTGCGTTATGCGCAGGGCTCGAAGGCGCTGGCGCAACACGAGGCGGCGCTGTCGGCGGCGCTGTCGCGGCTTGAGCGCGCGCGGGCGCTGAGTCTGGCTTTGGGCGAAGCGGATATGGCGGCGTACGGCGTGCTCAATGCGGCGATGAAGATTGACAAGACGGACGCGGGGCGTGCGGCGGCGATGCGTGCGGCGGCGGCCGAGGCGGTGGTGCCTCCGCGTGCAGTGATGGCGGCGGGCGTGGATCTGCTGCGGCTGGTGGCCGAGGTGGTACCGATCACGTCCAGGATGCTTTCCAGCGACCTGGTGTGCGCTGCGGCGATGGCGCGCGCGGCGGTGGTTGCCGGGGCGGCCAATGTGCGGGCGAATCTGCCGCTGCTGGCCGATGCGGCGGCGGCGGCGCTGGCGGCCGAGTGTGCCCGCTCGGAGGCCGAGGCGGGCCAGCGTGAGGCCCAGATTGCGGCGGCGGTCGCGGCCCGGGCCTGAGATGGGTCGGTGGCGCGGGCGTGGGGCTTCAGTTTCCGGCCCGCGTCACCAGCAGCACCTCGCTGAAGGGGGCGTCCGGGTGGCCTCGCACTACGGCGGCCAGATCGATGAACGCCTGGTAGGTCGCCCAGTCCGCCCGGCGCTCTTCGTCGGCCGCGAGGAACTCGAGAGCGGGCAGGGCCCAGGGGTCGATGAATGTGCCGATCTCGGCGACGATCTCGAGCCCGGCCTGAGCCGCGAAGCGTCGCTGCGTTTCGAGCGGCCGCACGCATGAGTTGGGCCCGAACCATTCTTTTCTGCCCGCGTTGTAGTAATGCTCGGCCGCGAGGACTGAATAGACCAGCCAGCCACCGGGCGCCAGGGCTGCGGCCGCGTCGCGCAGGAACCCGACCGTGGCGTCGTCTTCGAGGATGTGGACGACCACGCCGTTGGCCGCGATCAGGGCCGACGAGGGGCAGAGGCGGGCAGCGTCGCTGGCAAAACCTTCGTGCGCCTCGTCGAGTGCGGCGCGGGCGGCTTCGAGCACGGCCGGGTTGGGGTCGATCCCGATGGTCCGCGCAAAGCCGAGGGCGCGCCAGTTGTCGGCCCACGAGCCATAGGCGCAGCCCAGATCGACGACGCTGTCGGTCGGCAGAACGCAGCGCTCGATCGCGGCGTGCCAGGCATCGAGGCGGCAGGTGTTGATGAAGCGGCCATAGATCCCTGAGTCGCGGTAGGTCTTGGAGACCTGGCCCAGATTGCGCTGGATGGAGGATTGGTGGCGCTGGGTCGAGGATTCAGGCGTCATCGTGTTTCCCGGTGAGGGGGGCAGGGCGGCTATGCTCGAAGCGAGGTCGCTCATGGCATGGTACGACACGCCCGAAGCCCACAGCAACGCCGATGGCCAGGAGGCGGGATTGCGCTTTGCCTGCACCATGTGCGGCAACTGCTGCACTGGGCCGAGCGGGTATGTGCTGCTGACTGATGAGGAAGGCCGGGCCATCGCGGCGCTGCTGGGGCTAAGTGAAGAGGCGTTCATTGCGCGGTACACGCATGAGACGATGCTGGGGCGGTCGCTCTATGAGAAGGAGTCGGCGTTCGGGCTTGACTGCGTGTTTCTGGACCGCGAGAAGGTGCCGGGCAAGGCGGTGTGCGGGGTGTATGAGGCCCGGCCGAGCCAGTGCCGCACGTGGCCCTTCTGGCCCGCGATCGTGCGCAGTCCGCAGACGTGGGCGCGGGCGGCGAAGACCTGCCCGGGCATCAACACCGGACCGCTGCACAGCCCGGCGTTCATCCGGCTCACGGTCGAAGCGACCGGGGGCAGCGATTGCGGCGGCCCGGCGCGGTGAGTGGGGGCATGAAGGCAAAGGTTTTGCGCGTCGGCGGTGACGGCTTGAGGCTGGTGGGCTACAGTCCTCACCAATCCGAGTGCAGCTAGAGAGATCGGCCCGCCGCTCGCACTGGCCGGGCCTGGAGAATGCATGAGCACATCACGAATCGGCGTTTTGGGCTGCGGTGGCTGGGGTCGCAACATCGTGCGGACGCTGGCGCGCCTGAATGCTGTGGTCGCGGTGGTCGATCCGACGGAGTCCGGACGGGCAGTGGCCCGGGAACTTGCCCCCGCTGCGGAGGTCTTTGCTCGACCCGAGGCTGTGTTTGAGGACCCGACCATCGATGCGGTGATGATCGCAACGCCCGCCGAGACGCATTACACGCTGGCCAAGGCGGCCATCGAGGCGGGCAAGCACGTTTTCGTGGAGAAACCCCTGACCATCGATGTGGGTCAGGCCCGCGATCTGGTGCGGCGGGCGGCTGCGGCCGGGCGGGTGTTGATGGTGGGGCATCTGCTTGAATACCACCCGGCGATTCTGAAGCTCAAGGCGATGATCGACGCGGGCGACCTCGGGGAGATCAGGTACGTGATCTCGAACCGGCTCAATCTGGGCAAGATCAGGACCGAAGAGAACGCGCTGTGGTCGTTCGCCCCGCACGATATTGCGGTCATTCTGCGGCTTGTGGGAGACTCGCCCGTTGAGGTCGTGGCGACCGGGGGGGCGTATGTGTCGGAGAACATCGCCGACGTGACGGTGACGCAGCTGCGCTTCGCCGGGGGAGAGCGGGCGCATGTGTTCGTGTCGTGGCTGCATCCGTTCAAGGAGCAGAAACTGGTCGTGGTGGGGTCGAAGAAGATGGCCAGTTTCGATGATGTGGCCAAGAAGCTGGTGGTGTACGACCAGCGTGTGGACTGGCAGCAGGGCCAGCCGGTGCCGGTCAAGGGCGAAGGCGTGGAGGTGGACTACGGCGACGCCGAGCCGCTGGCCGAAGAGTGCAGGCACTTCATCGCGTGTGTCAGGTCGGGGGCGACGCCCAGGACAGATGGCGTGAGCGGGGTGCGCGTGCTTCAGGTGCTGTGGGGCGCGCAGGTGTCGATGGAAGCCGGGGGCCAGCCGACGCCTCTGGTGCTCGATGATTCGCCCGTGGCCGAAACGCTCGAGGCCGAGATCAAGACAGGAGTGAACAGCCGTGTCCACTGAGTCAACCATGCTTGCGTCTGGTGTGAAGGTGCACGAGTCGGCGTATGTCGATGAGCCGTGCGTGATCGGAGCGGGCACGAGCATCTGGCACTTCTCGCACGTGATGAAGAACTGCCGGATCGGTCGGCAGTGCAACATCGGGCAGAACGTGGTGGTGTCGCCGGACGTGACCATCGGGGACCACTGCAAGATCCAGAACAATGTCAGCCTGTACACGGGTGTGGTGCTCGAGGACTACGTGTTCTGCGGGCCTTCGATGGTGTTCACCAACGTGATCAACCCGCGCTGCGAGATCCCGCGGCGCGATCAGTACAAGCCGACGCTGGTGCGCCGCGGGGCGTCGCTGGGGGCCAACTGCACGATCGTGTGCGGCGTGACGATCGGGAAGTACGCGTTCGTGGGGGCAGGTGCGGTGGTGGCCAGCGATGTGCCGGATTACGCCCTGATGTTGGGAGTTCCGGCCCGGCGCAAGGGGTGGGCGTGCCGGTGCGGCTCGACGCTTCCCAAGGCCGGGGCGGGCGGTGCGATGGCGTGCCCGGCGTGCAAGAATGAGTATCGCGAATCGGGCGAGACGCTCTCGCCGGTGCGCGAGGTCCAGGACGCGATTGTCGGGTGAATGTGCCCCGCGCGCGACAGAATCTCTTTCGGAGAACGAACCATGAGTCAGAAACCAACGGTGCCGCTGCTGGATCTCAAGGCCCAGTACGCGAGCCTGCGTGAAGAAATCGAGCCGGTGATTCGGCAGGTCGTCGAGGCCCAGTGGTTCATAATGGGGCCCGAGGTCAGCACGCTGGAGAAGGAGATCGCGGCGTACTGCGGCACGAAACACGCGATCGGGTGCGCGTCGGGCTCGGACGCGCTGCTGCTGGCGCTGATGGCGCTGGATGTGGGACCTGGCGACGAGGTGCTGTGCCCTTCGTTCACGTTTTTTGCTACGGGCGGCGCGGTGGCGCGGCTGGGCGCCAAGCCGGTGTATGTGGACATCGACCCGGTGACGTACAACATGTGCCCGAAGCACGCGCGCGCGATGGCCAAGACGTGCACGCGGCTCAAGGCGATCATGCCGGTGCACCTGTTCGGGCAGGCGGTCGATATGGATGAGTTTCTGGAGATCGGCAAGGAACTCAACGTGCCGATCATCGAGGACGCGGCCCAGGCGATCGGGACACGCGACAAGCATGGCATCACTGTTGGGAGCCGGGGCACGATAGGGTGCTTCAGTTTCTTCCCGTCCAAGAATCTGGGCGGGTTCGGCGACGGGGGGATCATCACGACCAACGACGACGAACTTGCGGCGAAGATGGGTATTTTGCGCATCCACGGCGGGCAGCCGAAGTACTACCACTCGATCATCGGGATCAACAGTCGGCTCGACGCGCTGCAGGCTGCGATCCTGCGGATCAAGCTGCGGCACCTCGAATCGTGGCACGCGGGTCGTCAGGCCAATGCGGCGTTCTACGACGAGCAGTTCGCCAAGGCCGGGGCCACAACGAGTGCGACGCCGCTCAATAGCCAGGGGCTTGCGCTGCGGACGCCGGCACCGGCGCCCAGGACGGCGCGGCACATCTACAACCAGTATGTGATTCGAGTTCCGGGGTCGATCCGCGACGAACTGCGGGCGCATCTTCAGGCTGAGGGCATCGGGACGGAGATCTACTACCCGGTGCCGCTGCACATGCAGGAGTGTTTTGCGTATCTTGGGCAGGGCGAAGGGGCGCTGCCCGAGTCGGAAGCCGCGGCGGCCGAGACGATTGCGCTGCCGATCTATCCGGAGTTGACCGTCGAGCAGAAGCAGCATGTGGTGCAGACGACGGCAGCGTTCGTGGCCGAGCGTGCTGCGGTGACGGCGTAAAGACGGGCTGGGGACAACCGGGAAGGAAGGACGAGCCGCGTTGCGGGTGCTGCTGGTCAATGACTACCTCGAGGCCGGGGGCTGCGAGCATGTCGTGCAGCGGACGGCAACGGGTCTGCGCGAGCGTGGGCACGAGGTGGAGGTGTTCACGAGTCAGGACGTGGGAGGTCGGCGCACGCCCTGGGGTTATGTGGATTCGAAGGGGGCGCGGTTGGCGCTGCGGCGACGGCTGGACGCGCTGACGCCCGATGTGGTGCACTTTTTTAATGTCTACCACGAGTTGTCGCCGGGGGTGATCGCTGAGGCGCACGCATGGCGAGGCGGGCGGATGACGCGTCTGGTGATGACAGCGGCGGATTTTCATCTGGTGTGTCCGAACTCGGGGCTTCGGCGGTTCGAGGGCGAAGCGCCGGTGATGCTTGAACCGGGCGTTCGCGTGCGCGGGCGTGATCTGTGGCGGTGGCAATGGGACCATCGCAGTCGGGCGCACGGGCTGCTCAAGGCGGCGCAGCACTCTTGGAATTATCGAGTGCATCGGCGATGGCGAGCGATCGATGTGCTGATCTGTGCGAGCCGCTTCATGATGCGGGCCATGGCGGTGACGGGGATTCCGCGGGTGCATCTGCCTGACCCTGGCCCTGAGGTGGAAGAGGCGGCGGGAAAGGAGCCTGGGCGCGACCTTCGGCTGATCTTTGCGGGACGGGTGGAGCCTGAGAAGGGGTTGGGACTGTTCCTGAGCGCAATCACCCGGATCGAGGGATGGCATCTGACGGTCGTTGGGGACGGTTCGTCCCTTGGAGGGGTGAAGCGGTTTGTGAGGGAGAATCGGCTGGAGGAGCGGGTGGAGTTCTGCGGTCGGCTGAGCCACGCCGGAACGCTTGAGCGGATAGGGCAAGCGGATGTGCTGGTGCTGCCTTCGCTGGTGTATGAGAATGCGCCGCTGGTGATGCTTGAGGCATTGAGCCGGGGCACGGGGCTGCTGGTGAGTGATCGAGGGGGCATGGCGGAGATCGTGGCGGAGTTCGGGGTGGGGTGGACGTTCAATCCGTTGATGGCCGAGTCGGTTGAGGCGGGGCTGGGGCGGGCGCTGTCGCAAGAGCCGACGGGGGTGGGGCCGAGCGATCGGGTGGCAGAGATGCTTGAATCGCGCGGGCTGAGAAATTATGTGAGACGGCTGGAAAGTTTGTATACTGATGGAGAACGAGGGTCGGCATGCGCGTGCTGATGATCTCGCCATACTTTCCGCCTTTGCTCAGCGTGGGATCTCTGCGTGCGTGGTCATTCGCGAAAGGGTTTGCCGATCGCGGGCATTGTGTGCATGTCCTGACGACGGCCAAGCGCGAAGATCAGCGTGGGCTCGAGGTGTCCGATGGGCGGCTGACGGTGCACGAGATTGCGGTGCCCAAGCGGCTGCTGCTGGATCATGTGCGGCGATCGCACGCGGCACCGGCGGGCGAGCATGTGCCGGGCGAGGGCGGTGGGGGTGGGATTCTGCGCGAGGTCAAGGAGCGCACGGGGGTCTTCAGTTCGGTGCGGATGCCGGACATGACGGATGCGTGGATCGGGCCTGCGACCAAGGCAGCGGAGATCGCGGGTCCCTGGGATCTTGTGATCAGTTCGTGCGGGCCCTATACGGCGCATCTTGTGGCGTTGCGGCTGGGAAGCCAGCGTGGGCGTTGGATTGCGGACTATCGGGATCTGTGGACGACGAACCATCAGTTCGCGGGGTTGTATCCGTTTACGCTGCGTGAGAAGGCGCTCGAGCGGCGTGTCATGGCGCAGGCGGATGCAGCGACAACGGTGAGCGAGCCGCTGGCGCGGCGGCTGCATGATGCGGGTGCGCGGCGGGTGCAGGTGATCTACAACGGATTCTTTGAGCACGAGCCTGAGGAAGTGGATGCGACCGGCGTGTTTGCGAGTGATGGGCGAACGCGCGTGGTGTACACGGGCACGGTGTATCCGAAGCATCAGGATGTGAGGCCTGTGCTGCGGGCGATTGCGGCGTCGCCGAGGCTGCGTGAGTGTGTGCGGCTGGTGGTGGCGGGGCAGGGCATGAGCCATTGGCTCGGTGAAGCGAGAAGGCTGGGCGTTGAGGATGTGGTGGAGGCGATGGGGCTGGTGTCGAGGCCGAACGCTCTGCGGCTGCAACGTGATGCCGATGCGCTGCTGGCGATCGAGTACGATGGTGATTATGACGGTGTTTTGAGCGGGAAAATCTTCGAGTATCTTTCGGCGTCGGCACCGATAGTAGTGACGGGGCCTCGCGGGTGTGTGGGGGATCTGGTCGAGCGGGTGGGGCGTGGGTCGGCGTGCGTGGATGATGAGGCCTTGAGGCGGACGCTCGAAGGGATCGTGGATGGGCGTGGGGCGAATCAGGCGGCGCGACGAGAGCACGAGATTGCGTTTTACACGCGCGAGAAACAGGCGGACCGACTGGTGGATCTGGGCGAGTGCCTGACGGGATGTCAGGCGCGGGCTCAGGCTTTGTAGATATGGGCCTTGGGGTTGGTGACGCGTGCCATAGCGTTGCGCGTGTCGACGACGAGCGAGGCATGATCGGCGACGAGTTGATAGTCGACATCGGCGTGGTCGGTGACGATCAGCACGCAATCGACGCTGGAGACATTGTCGGCGCTGAGCGGGACGCTCTCGAGGTCAATGTCGTATTTGCGCATTTCGGGGAACTGGAGGACGTGCGGGTCGTGATAGGAGATTTCAGCGCCGGCGTGGATGAGTTGTTCGATGATTTCTGCTGCGGGGGATTCGCGCACGTCATCGACGTTGGGCTTGTAGGCGATGCCGAGGATGAGAATCCTGGAGCCTTTGAGAGACCTTGTGCGTTCGTTGAGTGCCTGGGCGACTTTGGCGACGACATAGGCGGGCATCTGGCTGTTGATTTCGCCGGCGAGTTCGATGAACTTGGTTGCGTATCCGGTTTCCTTGGCCTTCCATGTGAGGTAGAAAGGGTCAATGGGGATGCAATGTCCACCGAGGCCGGGACCGGGATAGAAGGCCTGGAAGCCGAAGGGTTTGGTGGATGCGGCTGCGACGACTTGCCAGATGTCGATGCCGAGGCGATCGAAAATGATCTTGAGTTCGTTGACGAGTGCGATGTTGACGGCGCGGTAGATGTTTTCGAGGAGTTTGGCGGCTTCGGCGACTTCGGCCGAGTCGACGCGGAAGACGCGTTCGATGACGCGGGTGTAGAACTGCATGGCCAGTTCGGTGCTTTTTTCGTCAACTCCGCCGACGAGTTTGGGGATCTGGCTGGTTGAGACGCCGGCGCGACCCGGGTCTTCGCGTTCCGGGCTGTAGGCGAGGAAGAAATCTGAGCCGCACTTGAGTCCGGCGGCTTCGAGGATGGGGAGCATGTCCTGGCGGGTTGTGCCGGGGTAGGTGGTGGATTCGAGGACGACGAGCTGGCCTCGCCGCAGGACGCGCGCGACGAGTTCGGTGCTTTTGATGACGTAACTCAGATCGGGTTCGCGATGCTTGCCGAGGGGAGTGGGGACGCAGAGGACGATGATGTCGGCTTGTGCGAGGTCACGTTCGGTGGTGGTCGGTTTGAAGCGTCCGGATTTGTAGAGGCTCTGGGCAAAGTCATCGCCAAGGTGTTTGAGGTAACTGTGTCCGCGTGCGAGCAGGTCGATCTTGGATTTGTCGACGTCGAATCCGATGACGGGATAGCCTGCGTCATGAACGGCTTTGACAAGGGGCAGCCCGACATAACCCAGACCGACAACGCCAATGGTGGCTGTTTTGGTGGTGATTTTATCGAGAAGCATGGGGAAGGTGTCGAGAATGTGTTTCGGCTCGATCTCCGAGCCGGTGAGAATCGTTTGAGTCATGTTGGTGCATCCAAAGGGGAACGGATCGGAAAGTATCGTATGCGGGTGTACACACAAAACCGCCGTGAGGCGGACAAGTGAACCCGGCACCTTGGGGCTATGAGCGTAGGATCGTGCTGCCCATCACGTTCGGTGTGGCGTGGAATCTTTGCTTATGAATGATTTCTGGAAGCTGTCCGGTCGCATGCTGCGCTATCGCGGGCTTTTGGTCTGGGCGCTGGTCATGGCGACGTTGTCGGCGGCGGGACTTGGTGCGGGCATTGTCGGCGTGGGGCCGGTGCTCGACTCGGTGATGGGCAATGAGACGAATCTGCGTCAGATGGCAACCGACCTGAACGCTTCTTCGTGGGTTGCGGGCAGGCTGTCAGAGTCGTGGATTGAGAGATTGCCGCAGGATCCGTTTGTGTCGGTTGTCTGGATCATGATCGGGCTTGGGGTATTGACGGTGTTCGGGGCGACGGCGAATTTTTTGCATGCGTATTTCGCGATGACGATTGTGCAGCGGACAATCGCGCAGTTGCGGCGCGAGTTGTTTGGGCGCGTGATTCACCTGCCACTGCGTCAGATCGCGGAAGGAGGCAGTTCGGACGCGATCAGCCGCATCGTGAACGACCCGCAGTCGCTTGCGCTCGGTATGACGGCGCTGGTGTCCAAGTCGATGGCGCAGCTGACGAAGGGACTGGCGGCGTTGGTTGCGGCGTTTGTCGTTGACTGGAGATTGTCGGGGGTGGCACTGGTGGTCGCGCCGGTGCTGTACACGATCATTCGCAAACTTGGCAAGCGGATTCGGCGTGCGTCGCGTGCGGCGCTGCAGAGCCAGGCGCTGCTCTATGGGGCGACGGCCGAGGTGATTCAGGGTCTGCGCGTTGTGAAGGTGCACACGAACGAGCGGCATGAGAGCGGTCGTTTTCACAAGATTAACAAGCAGGTGCTGAGGGAGCTGCTGCGGGTGCGATTCGCCAGGGCTCTTGCGAGTCCGCTTGTGGAAGTTGTGTCGATTATGGCGCTGGGGGTGCTCAGTCTTGTGGCGATCAAGGCGATCCATGACGGGCAGCTGGACAGCGCCAAGTTCGTGCTTGCCATCGGGGCACTGGGGGTTGCGGGGGCGTCGCTCAAGCCTCTGACGGGATTGGTGACGGATATTCAGCAGTCGTCGGCAGCGGCCACGCGCATTGCACAGTTGCTGAATGAAGCGCCCGAAGAGCGTGACGGCGCGAAGCGTCCGCGATTGCCAAGGCATGCGCGCGAGGTTGCATTCGAGGGGGTGAGTCTGACGTATCCGGGCGCGAACCGGCCGGCGATTGATGATGTGACGCTGAAGATTGCGCACGGCAGGACGGTGGCGTTTGTCGGACCCAACGGGTGCGGCAAGACGACGCTGCTGAGTCTGGTGCCGAGGTTGTTTGATCCGGACGCCGGTGTGGTGCGCATTGATGGTCGCGATGTGCGTGAGGTCGGACTGCGGAGCCTGCGATCGCAGATCGGCGTGGTCACGCAGGAGACGGTGCTGTTTCGCCAGAGCGTGCGGCAGAATATTGCGTACGGCGCGCGCGGGGTTGATGAGGCGATGATCGTTCGTGCGGCTGAAAAGGCGCACGCGCACCAGTTCATCGAGAAACTGCCGCAAGGGTACGACACGATGCTGGGCGATCAGGGGATGACGCTCAGCGGCGGGCAACGGCAGCGGTTGGCGATTGCTCGCGCGATTTTGCGCGATCCGGCGATTCTGATTCTGGATGAAGCGACGAGCATGATCGACTCAGACAGCGAGTCGCACATTGCAGCGGCGATTGCGGGGTTTGCGGTGGGGAGGACGTGCCTGATTGTTGCGCATCGCCTCAGCACTGTGGTGAGTGCCGACGAGATTGTGGTGATGAATCACGGGTCGATCGTTGATCGGGGGTCGCATTCGGAGTTGCTCGAACGTTGTGAACTCTACCGACAACTGGCGAGGAATCAGCTCTTCAGCAGCGAGTGATCGCGAGCCAGGGCACGCATGATCGCACGGCTTGGGGGGATGATCGTTGTAGCGGGATCGTCTGCTGCCTGAGCGAGGCGTGAGACGGGAATCCACTGGGATGCGGTATATTCCCATGTCGAAGCCAGGTGCGAAGTCACAGAACGATCAACATCGTCGCACTGCGCGGCGAGATGCACAATGCACACGAGATCGGCGCTGGGGGCGAAGGGATCGAAGCACAGCATCGGTGTGCGAATCGTGCTTTGAGTCAGATCAAGCCCGAGTTCTTCGTGCGATTCTCGATTGAGAGCATCGAGCCATGCGGACAAGTTCAGGGTGATTGGCGTGTGAGGCGGTGGGTTGATGCCGCCAGAGGGTGCAAGCTCCCATTGGCCTGGGTACACCGTTGTGCGATGCGTTCGTTGTGCAAGCAGAACATGCGGCTCGTCGTCAGATGCGTGAGTGTTGCGTGCGAGAATGACGCCGGTGACACCGATCTGGACGATGCGCGATCGGCCGGGGTCGGGGGCCACCATTTGTTGATAGTGGGCGACTCGTGCGGTGAGGCGTTGCTGTTGGGCGTGCCACGCATCGAGTGCGAGGATTGGGCCATTGAGGAGTGCCGGGTTGTGTGCGCACAATTGTGCCCAACGATGCTCCGACTCGGGGCTTGCGGGGTGATCGTCGGCAGGGAGGACAGACAGCGACAACGTGCTGGGCTGATCGATCGGGACGATGAGCACCTCGGAGAAGTCGTCAGGCAGCACGATGCCGCTCAAGGCCTGGGTTCCTTGGCGCTTTCGAGGATGATCTCGATGGACTGGGTCTGGCCTGCGCGGCGGATGGTGACGTTGACGGTATCGCCAGGGCGATGTTGCTCGATCATCGAAGCCCAGTGCTGGGCGTTTTCTACGGCTTGCCCGTTCCATTCGAGCACGCGATCGCCGGGACGAAAGCCTGCGCGGGCAGCGGTGGAATCATCGCTGACGCGCGCGATGAGCATGCCGTCGCCGGTCGCTCCGGCGGCGGGAATCAGCCCGACGCGAACGCGGTCGCGTGCGGGGTCGTCGGGCTGGCGATCGCGTGGGCGTGCGCCTCGTTGGACGAACGTCGGGCGTTCGGGGTGTGTTGCTAATTCGAGGGCGAGTGTTCGAACCAGCGTGCTGATTGTGACAATGCCGTCGGCGTCGATGGTTTCGGGAGTGTCGGCGATGGAGCCGTGCTCGGGCTGGATGCCAGTCGAGAACATCAACTGAGGAACATTTCGATCGTTGAAGCTCTGGTGGTCGCTGTCGGCGAAGGTCTCGGGCTCGGCGGGCACAGCGTCGACACGGTGGAGGAGCAAAGTGTCTTGAACGATGGATTCGAGTTCGTTGGCCGAGTCGACGCCACCGATCTGGAGCGGGAAGTCGTTGTAGCGCCCGACGGCATCAAGGTTGAGCATGATGACATGGTTTGTGATCGGAATGATCGGGTGCTCGACGTAGTGGCTTGAGCCGCGATGGGATTTGTCGCCGCCGGAGAGTGCGAGGAAGAGGATGGTGCGTGCAGGCGTTTCGAAATCGAGCGTGTCGTACGCATCTCGCAGGCGTTCGGCAACAAGCAGCATGGAGGCGACACCCGAGGCATTGTCGTCGGCTGCGGGGCTTGGTTCTGTGTCAGAAGCGGCCATAAAAACCGGCGATGGGTCGCGAAATTCGTAGTGAGCGGTGATGACAACTACTTCGCCAGCGAGGGTGCCACGTCCAGCGAGAATCGCGCCGATGTTTTCTGACCAGAGCGGTGTGACTTCGACGTTTGTTTGGACAGCTGCGGTGACGCTTTGGAGTGGAAGGACGATGCCCGCGCGGTTGGCGGCGCGTGTCAGTTCGCGCAGGCTGCGGCCGGTG
This sequence comes from Phycisphaeraceae bacterium, assembly GCA_019636795.1. Classification (NCBI taxonomy): domain Bacteria; kingdom Pseudomonadati; phylum Planctomycetota; class Phycisphaerae; order Phycisphaerales; family Phycisphaeraceae; species Phycisphaeraceae bacterium. The sequence goes on along the minus strand of JAHBWW010000002.1, from coordinate 109,150 downwards.
CCAACACGGAGAAGTTCATCGGCTTGGGCCTGGCTGATATGCACGACGGGGATTTCGAACGGTGTGACTTGGGTGCGGACTTGTCCTGCCGGGTCGGCCGAGCCATTGGCATCGGGGTCGTGATCGGGCGGATCGACGACGATGACGGCTTTGGCGCCCCGGCGATGCACGGCGCTGAGTTTGCGGTACAGAGGGGCGGCAAAGCTCCACCCGCGATCGGACCACAAGCTGCGTCCAAGGTCGTCCATAGGTTCGTGGCTGAGCATGAGGACGACATGGTCTTCGATGGAATCGGTGCCAGTGAAGCCGAGATAGGTGCCCGGACCGGCGACGATGCCGTAGCCGACGAACGAAACCGGCCCGGCGAAAGCTCCGCGTCCGCTGTAGATCGAGACTTCAAGATCATTGTCAGCTGCAATAACGCGCCCGTCGGCAAGCCCAAACGATGTGCGGGAGGCAATTGAGTCAACGGTGCTGCCGATCGTGAACCGCTGGCGATAGGTTTTCTGATCGGGGTTGTTTTCGGCCAAGGCGAATGCGGGTTCGAGCCCCAGCCCGAGAAAGAGATCTTCAATCGCATCGGCGGCGCGGTCGAGGCCGGGCGAACCGGGGGCGCGGCCTGCCATCTCGGGTCCGGCAAGGAGAGCGATCATTCGGTGCACGGCCTGGACATCCTGTGCACGCCGAAGCTCTTCCTGCCCGGCCTGGGCGCGCTGCGCGATGCGGGATTGGGCTCGTTCGGCTCGCAATCGGGCGGCCTGGTCGGGCTCGGGTTGTGTGGGAGACCCGAAAGCCGTCATCGGGAGCAAAAAACAGGAAGCGCAGCGCCAGCGGTTCGGTCGGGCGGTCATGCCAGGATTCTAGTGGTCTGGGAGGCTTGAACCCTGAAGTTGCTTTTTTCCATGGCATTATTGTGTCTGGCCTGCTTCCTACAGTTACCTTCGATCCAAACGCAACCCCATCACCCATAGTCGAGAAATCACGCGATGAGTTCAGGCGTCATGACTACGAATCCGTCCGCTTCGCACACTTCGGCCCGTTCGCTGCTCGAGGCGTGCGACGGGTTTGCCCCGCGTCATATTGGTCCGAATGACGAGGAGATTGGCGCGATGCTAGCGAGCCTCGGCTATGGCACGATGGAGGCGTTTGTTGCCGATGTTGTGCCGGCATCGATCAGGCTGAATCGGCCGCTCGACTTGCCGGAGGCACTGGGCGAGAAGGCATTGCTTGATCGCATATCGAGTATCGCGGCGGAAAACAAGGTGTTTCGTTCGTGCATGGGCATGGGCTATAGCGGGACGGTGACGCCGCCGGTGATTTTGCGCAACGTTCTGGAGAACCCCGGGTGGTATACGCAGTACACACCGTACCAGGCTGAGATTGCGCAAGGGCGGCTCGAAGCGTTGCTGAACTTTCAGACGATGGTTTCGGATTTGACGGGCCTGCCGCTGGCCAACAGCAGTCTTCTCGACGAGGGCACAGCCGCGGCCGAGGCGATGACCATGTGTGTGTCGATCGCGCCCGGTGGACGGACGCGGGTTCTAGTCGCGAGCGATTGCCATCCGCAGACGATTGAGGTCGTGCGGACGCGGGCTGAGCCTCAGGGAATCAGTGTCGAGGTTGTCGCACCTGATGCCATGAATCCTGATGAATCTGTTGCAGGAATTCTGCTTCAATATCCGACGACGGACGGTCGCGTTGAGTGCTATCACGCGCTGGCGACGCGCGCCCGGTCGGCTGGGGCGATGATCGTGGCAGCGACGGATCTGCTGGCGCTCACGCTGCTCGCGCCACCCGGGGCGTGGGGGGCCGACATTGCGGTCGGGAGCGCCCAGCGTTTTGGTGTGCCGATGGGTTTTGGTGGTCCGCACGCGGCGTTCATGGCGACGCGCGAAGAGTTTGTGCGCAAACTTCCCGGGCGACTGGTTGGTGTGTCGCGCGACACTGCGGGCAACGTGGCGCTTCGGCTCGCTGTTCAGACGCGCGAGCAGCACATCAAGCGTGATCGTGCCACGAGCAATATCTGCACCGCGCAGGTGCTGCTGGCGGTGATGGCGAGCATGTATGGCGTGTACCACGGCCCGCATGGGTTGCGAGCGATCGCCCGCCGCGTGCATCATCTGACGCAGACGCTGCGCGTGGGGCTTCTCGACCTTGGGCACGCGATCGGCGATGATCTGGTGTTCGATACGTTGCGCGTGCGTGTCAAGGGCGATGCGAAGCGGGTGCTGGAGGCAGCCCGTGCGGTGCGCATCAACCTGCGAGACTTTGGTGATGGTTCGGTCGGCATCAGCCTTGATGAGACTTCGGATGTTGCGCTGATCGGCGACCTGCTGGAGGTCTTTGGCGCGAGCAAGCCGGATGTTGTGGCTCTCGCGGCTCGCGCGCACGTCGCTCTCCCCGAGTCGTTTGTGCGCACGAGCGAGTTCATGACGCACCCGGTGTTCAACACGCACCACTCTGAGACGGAGATGCTGCGGTACATCTTCAGGCTTATGAGTCGTGATCTCAGCCTCGCGCACTCGATGATCCCGCTCGGCTCGTGCACGATGAAGCTTAATGCCACGACCGAGATGATTCCGGTCACTTGGCCGGCGTTTGCATACCTGCACCCATTTGCGCCGCGCGACCAGTGGGCGGGGTATGCCACACTGTTTGCCGAACTCGAAGCGTGGCTGGCGGAGATCACGGGGTACGATGCGGTTTCGCTTCAGCCCAACGCCGGTTCGCAGGGCGAGTATGCCGGGTTGATGGTCATTCGCGCGTTTCACCTTGCGCGCGGCGAGGGGCACCGCACGGTGTGCCTGATTCCGGAGTCTGCCCACGGCACAAATCCGGCGTCGGCTGTCGTCGCGGGGTATCGGGTGGTCAGTGTGCGGTGCGTTGATGGGCTTGTGGATCTCGATGATCTGCGCGCCAAGGCCGAGGCCCACAAGGACACGCTGGCTGCGATCATGGTGACCTATCCGTCGACGACTGGGATCTTCGATGAGACCATACGAGAGATGTGCGACATCGTTCATCAGCACGGCGGGCAGGTGTATCTTGACGGTGCGAACATGAATGCGCAGGTAGGGCTGTGTCGTCCGGGCGATTATGGCTCGGATGTGAGCCACCTCAACCTGCACAAGACGTTCTGCATCCCGCACGGAGGTGGCGGGCCGGGGATGGGTCCGATTGGGGTCAAGGCTCATCTTGCCCCGTTTCTTCCGACGCATCCGGTGATGGCGCCAGCGTCGGCGGGGAAGCATGCGATCGGACCGATCAGCGCGGCTCCATACGGCAGCAGTGCGATTCTGCCCATCAGTTGGGCGTATATTGCGATGATGGGGAGTGCGGGGCTGACCAAGGCGAGTGCCGTCGCGATCCTTAATGCAAATTACATGGCCGATCGGCTCAAGAGTGGGTACTCGGTGTTGTTCCGTGGGTCGCGAGGGCGCGTGGCGCACGAGTTCATTCTTGATTGCAGGCCGTTTGAGAAGTCGGCGGGCATCAAGATTGATGACATTGCCAAGCGACTGATCGACTACGGCTTCCATGCGCCGACAATGTCGTGGCCGGTGCCGGGCACGCTGATGGTCGAGCCGACTGAGTCGGAGCCTAAGGCCGAGCTCGATCGTTTTTGTGATGCGATGTTGTCGATTCGTGCCGAGATTGCCGAGATTGAATCGGGGACGATGAGCCGCGATGACAACCCGCTGCGCAACAGCCCGCACACAATTGCCAGTATTGCGACAGGCGACTGGAAGCATCCGTACACACGCGAGCAGGCTGTGTATCCGATGCCTCACCTGCGTGAGCACAAGTTCTGGTCGAGCGTGGGTCGCGTTGACAATCCGTATGGCGATCGAAACCTGTTTTGCTCGTGTGTGCCTGTGACAGAAAGCTGAGCAGGCGTCGAGTCTGGGCCGATCGTTCGCGGTGCGATGCTCTGTCTAGGCGGCTTTGAGTGTTGCTTGGTTGGCGGTGCCCAGGAGCCGGGGTACGCGGTGTTCCCATGCGTGCTGGGCTCGGGTTCGCGAGAGTGCCCGTTGCCCGAACTCTTCGCGGAGACTTTCGTGGGCGCACAGGTGATCGACTGCATGAAGCAACTCGGGGCCACGTGAGAAGGTCATGACTTCGCGTCCGATGTCGAAGAGTTCACCGAGACCGGCGGTTGCATGATGGATGCACGGCACTCCAGAGCCTGCGATCTGAAAAACCTCGTGGGTCACGCTGGCTTCGTCACATGCTGGATTGATCGAAATCGCGCACTTGCCAAGCCCATAGACGCGTGACAAGTCTTGGTGCGCCACTGATGACAGGGCTTCCATAGCCTGGGGTACGCCGATCGCCTTCGCGTCACATCCGTACACACCGAGTTCGACGCGCTGAGCGAGCCACGCCAGCCAGAACGAACGGCGCCATGTGGTTGCTTGTCGCAGGATCTGCTGAGTTTTGTACCAGCGTCGGCCTTTGCGTGTCAGGTAGATCAGTGCCGCCCCGTGGTCGGCCCCGAGTTGGGTCGCGAGTTGATGCACCGTGCGCAGAGGCTCGCAGGCTCGGGCTTCGAGCAACTCGGACGCGAAACGTTCGAGTGCGACTCTGATGGCCGGCTTGTCTTCGCGAATGAATTTCGAGAATTGTGACATGGCTTGCGGGATCATGGCCCGTTCCATGGTTGCCGGGTCCGGGTCGTCTGCAGCCAGGAAGCGCTTCAAAGGCATCGCAACCGGCTGAACATCGTGTGCAACCACAACCACATCGTGGCGAGGTTCTCCCGATTTCATCGGTCTGACAACCTCGTAATCCTCGGCGACGGGCATGGAATCGACCCGTGACCACCCGAGTATCTCGCGAGCTTCGTCGGCTGTGGGTTTCGACTTGACGATATGTCCATAGACTGAACCAGCACACATTGTTCGTGCCGGTTCGAAGAGGGCCGACTCAGCCGAGAGCCAGCTCGGGTGGTCCGCCCACCACATGGCCACATTGAGTCCGAGGTGTGTCCAGAGCGACTCAGGCGTCGAGCCGGTGGGCAAGGTGAAGTCGATGACGCCCGAGGGGCCGAACGACACGGCGTGCGTAAACCCGCCAGCTTCAACGCGATAGCGCTGCTCGGCGATGAGCAGGCTGATCGCGCTGCGTGAACCGTCGGCACGTCTGGCGCGATCGCGGAGTGTCTGGACTTCGATCCAACCCGGGTTCAGACCAAGGCGCTGCGACGCCCGGAGCATTCCCAGCAGGCTATGCCGCGCCATCTGCCCTGGAGGCAGGAGAAACAGAGGCCTAGGGGTGTCGGAGGGGGCGGCGTGCATGGCTCAACGCCAATCGGCACACTCAGGCTGTCCACTTGTGTTTCAATGCCCATGCGCAGCGAGTTGGCGCGTGTTTTAGCCCGAAGCGTTCGTCGCGCCGGCCTGACTCTGCAAGAGTGACTCCTCGAACGGCTGAACGACGACGAACCCTGAGCCTTCGAACCGCATCTGGACGCTCTCGCCCGAACCACGTCCGAAAAAGGTTTTGAGTTGAATGTCGGTTTTGAACTCTGGCGAGAGGTTCCCGCTCCAGGCCACTGTGGCCTGAGGGTCCGTGAACACGGGCGAGCCGGGCTCGACGAGGAGGGTCAAAGGCTCGAAGTGCGTGGTCAGTGCGACCATGCCGGTTCCTTCGAGCCGCACGTTGAAGAGCCCGCCTGCGGCAATTGCCATCACCTTTCGAAGGAGTTTGATGTCCCAGTCAAGGCTTGCCTCAAAGGCCAGGATGTCATTGCCATTGATGAAGATCGCGTCGCGTTCGAGATTCAGGATTGTCACCTTCTTGCCTTGATCGGCAAGGTACAACTTGCCTCGGCCTGTGGCCTTGGTGAGTCTGGCACCTTCACCGGTGAAGGTCTTTTTGAGGGTCTTGGCCAGCCCCCGCTGAAAGATGCCTTCGCGTTCAAAGCGGATGTCGCCTCGGTACGCGATCATCGCGCCGTGCTTCATCCACACCATGTCTGCGAGGTTCACCTCGAGGATGCGCTCGCGTTCGAGCTCGAACAGTCCCTGGTCCAGATCGCGCTGTACGGTGTCGGCCAGGAAGTCGTCGATCGAATATCGGCTCATGTGCATCCTCGTGTGTCAGGTTCTCTAACTTTCTTGGAAATTGGTCTGGTTCGTTCAATCGTCTGCTGTATCAATCGTGCCTCAAGGCGACAATCGGGTCCTGCAACGCTGCCTTGCGCGCCGGATAGATGCCGAACACGAGCCCCGTGAGGGCTGCGACCACGAAAGCGACGATAATCGACCAACCCGTGATGACCGTCGGGAGAGCAGCGTCGGGTGTGATCGCCGAACCAATGAACGGGGCCTCGGGCAACAGCGGTACAAGCCGATCGAGCGCGACAGCTAGCCCGATCCCAAACCCCACACCCACAAGTCCGCCGATGCAACTGAGAACGCTCGTCTCGACCATGAACTGCGCGATGATGTGTTTGCGTGTCGCGCCCAGTGCTCGGCGGATGCCAATTTCGCGGGTGCGCTCGGTTACGTTGGCGAGCATGATGTTCATGATCCCGATTCCGCCAACAAGAAGTGCGATTGCCGCTACGGCACCGGACACGATCTGACCGGTCAAGGCGCGCTTCCGGGCACTTTCGAGCAACTCGTACGGGACGATCATCCCGATATCTGTCAGTCCAGGATGTCGCAGTTCCATGATGCGACGCAGACGATCGGCGTCTGACATGACACGTTCGCGGTCGGGCGATTCGAGAAACACCTCGGAGATTTGCACTTCGTTCCCTTGGAACGAGCCTTGCGTCCGCCGAACGACGATGTCGCCGAAGACCGCCCGTGCCGTAGTGATTGGGATATGCAGGTCCAGGTTCAGATCGCGACCGACCAGTGCAGCGCCGGCACCGCCGCTGAGTCCCACAGGTGCGAGCACGCCGACGACCTTGAACGATTTGTCATCGATGCGGATGGTTTCGCCGAGCGGATCTTCGAGGGAGAAAAACTCTTTGGCGATTTCATGACCGATCACGCATACAAGGGCACTCTGGTCGAGGTCGTGTTGTGCCAGATACCGCCCGCGTGCGACGACGAGCCCTGCAACCTGAGCCAGATTGGGGGTTGTTCCGTACGCCTGACTGACTTTGCGCCTCTGCCCGCGCAGGACTTCACTCCCGATCTCTTTGAGAGGCACGATGTTCGCTACATCACGAAAGTTGTCTTCAATGATGTCAAAGTCGCCAAATGTGATGCCGTAGGTGCTCAAAAATCCGCGCTGCTGGCCTTGGGCAGATTGGCTCTCGGGTGGCTTCTGGCTTCGCACGATGATGTTGCGAGCCCCGAGTCGCTCGATCTGTCGAAGGGCTTCCTGCGTTGAACCTTCACCGATGGCGACCATGGTGATGACGGCCGCGACGCCGAAGATGATCCCGAGTGCTGTGAGTGTCGAACGCAACAACTGCAAACGCAGATTCGCCAGCCCCAACTTGATTGTCTCAATGAGAAATGTCACGCCCGATCGTATGCACTCGTACACTCTCTGCGTGTCACACCCGTCGCATAGCAATTCCACCCGCGTTGACCTCTCGTGCGAAGCCACTACCGCGCAGGGCTGGTCCTATATCGCGGAAATCACGCATCCTGATGGCACGTGTTTTCCCGCCACGGTGCGTCTGAGCTGCGCCGACTATGAGTTCTGGTGCGGCGGGATCGAGCCGCCGGCAGCCGTGGCCGAACGCGGGATCCGCATCGCCCTCGAATCGCTCGAGACGCTGCCTCAATCCTTCGATGTTGCCGCCTTTCGCCGCCGCATCGAAGGCTTCGATGACCGCATGCGCCGCGCCTGAATCGGGCTCTAGTGGTCACTGGCCAGATCGATCTGGCCGACCGCACGGCACAGGTCGGCTTGAGCTCCGCGCCCGAGAAGCTCAGCGATGGCTCGCCGCCCCCGCTCGCCCATATCCTGAGTCAGTGCGCTGACATACATCGCAAGATATCGATCGACGAGGGTTGCATCATCCCATTCCGCCCGGTCGCCACGATTGGCGCGCAAGTGCTCGCGACTTTGGATCGGGTGCGAAACGGCGTGCTCCACTGAAGCGGTCAGTACGCCATCGAGCACCTTGACGGTGCCCGGGCCGAATCGTGCATCAAGATCACGCCGCACAACATTGAGCCCGAGTGGCAGTGGCAACTCCGTCTGAGTCGCCCACCACACGCCGAGGTTTGCGACTTCGGTGAGACCGAGCGATTCGTGTGTCAACTGTGCCTCATGAATCAGGAGACCCGCATCAACCTCGCCTCGCATGACCGCGCCGGGAATGTCGGAAAACAACATTTCCACAGCCTCGAAGGAGTCGGCTCCGAGCATCAATCGCAGGACCAGGTACGCCGTCGTGTTCACTCCGGGCACAGCGATGCGCTTGCTGCGCAGCGCGTTGACCCCGCCATCGGCATGCTCTGCCCGCACCACTACACGAGGCCCGTAGCCTTCGCCGAATGATCCGCCGCTGCGTGTGATGACGTACCGATCGGCCACTACCGGATACGTTGCGCAACTGATCGCCGTTACTTCGTACCCGTTGCGCTCCTTACCTGCGACCATTTTGTTGAGTTCCTCGACATCCCGTGCTTCAAGCGTGAAGACGAACCCACTCGTGTCGATGGCCGGTCCGCTGCCACCCAGCCCGACGAGCGGCCACCACATCACGACATCGTCGGAGTCCGGTGAATGTGCTAGGCGAATATTGATACTCATGCTTCACGCATGGTACGCAGAGTTCATGGGTGAGCCAGCACACCACCGACGGGTCTTGGGCCGGCTCGTCGTTCACTGCTTACGCTGCCCATGTGCTCAATCGACGACTGCGCTGGGCCGCTTCGACACAGATTTCCATCAGTTTGGCCTTGTCAATGGGTTTGCTGGCGTATGCGTCACACCCGGCTTCGAGGCACCGGGCTGCGTCGCCGCTCATCGCATGGGCCGTCAGTGCCACGATCGCCAGAGACCACCCTCTCGCGCGGAGTACTCGTGCCAGCGAGTACCCATCCATCTCCGGCATCTGCATGTCCGTCAGCAACAGATCGCAGGGCGGGGGATCAATCAACTCGCCGTCAATCGTGCCGTCGACTGTCAAAGCTTCGAGTGCCAATCGTCCGTTCTCGAATGATCGGATTTCCGCACCGGCTTTGGTTAGGTGAAACTCAATCAGTCTTCGATTGTCCGGCCCATCTTCGGCCAGGAACACGCGCACGCCTTGCAACGCACGCGCATGTATATTCCTTGTGATTTCACAGTCGGTTTCATGTTTCGCCAATCGCAAAGCGTGCGGTTCGAGCAATGGCACACCCCCAATCGGCCCGGTTTCGACACTCGCTGTAAAAACACTTCCCTTGCCAGGAGTGCTCATGACCGTGACATCGCCACCGAGCAACTGCGCCAGCGTTCGGCTGATGCGCAGCCCCAGCCCTGTGCCGCCGAACTCGCGCGTCGTCGAAGCGTCTGCCTGCTCGAACGCGCCGAACAGCCGGGACAAGCACTCGGGTGTGATGCCGATGCCAGAATCGTGCACACTCACGATCAACTTCGGGCGCTCGGCCTGGGCCTCATCAATTCCCACTCGCATGATCACGCTTCCGTGTTCGGAAAACTTGATCGCATTGCCCACAAGATTCAGCAGAATCTGCCTCAGACGCACAGGATCCGACCGAATGGTCTGAGGGAGCGGCGTGCACTGTTCAAGTTCGAGCGTGATTCCCCTTTCCTTCGCCTTGACGCTCAGAAGTGATTCAACTTCGAGCATCAGCGATCGCGGATCAACCGGAAGTTGCTCGATCGTCAGCTTGCCAGCCTCGATCTTCGACAGATCAAGAATATCGTTGATCACACTGAGCAGGTAATTGCCGTTACGCTTGATGGTTGTGACGAACTCGAGAAACTCACCACGCCTGTCGGCATTCATGTCGAGATCGGCAATCAGGTCGGCAAAGCCCAGAATGGCCGTCATTGGTGTCCGAATTTCGTGGCTCATGTTGGTCAGGAACTCGCTTTTGGCGCGGCTTGCAATTTCGGCGCGCGAGCGGGCGGCTTCGGCCTCTGCGCGAAGGCAGATCGAGGACGCCAAAAGCAGGCTTGTCCACCCACTCAAGAGGAGTAGTGCTCCGATTGATGCTGGTATGGCCGCTGTCCACAGGCGTTCGGCCCTCGCCGCGGCATCGACCCATGTGCGAGGTACCGAGGCCATGATCGTGATGCCTCCGCCGTCAATCGTGCGAAGGCGTTCGACCCTGAAGAGACCTATGAAAGTCCCGGATCGCTGCATGATTGAATGCACGCCATTTGCATGTGCGAGTGGAGCCACAATAGATGCAAGTTCTTCATTCGACACAGGCTGGTCGTCGATTCCTTCAAGAATTCTTTCGTCAAAAATCAGTCCACTGTCCGAGACGTACCACGCCGCACCGCCGATGTGCCGAAGGCTTGAGTCATCAATCAGTGAATGCAGCCGTTGAAACACGAGGCGCGTACTCACCACCCCCAGTTTCTGACCCGCCGCATCGACCGCGGGAACGGAGTGCGCGATCGACAAACCTTTGGAGTCAAAGAGTGCTGGCGTGATGTCGCACGATGTCTGGAACTCCAGGACATCTGTCGACGAGTCATTTCCCACGCAACCTGCGATGATCGGCCGTTGTGACAGGTCTTGTCCAGTGATGCGGGCAACGCGCTCCGCAGCGATAGGCTCGCCATTCGCATGGATCGAGTTGATCGCCAGGATGTGGCCCGCAGAATCGAAGAGCGCGATCGCATCAAAGCCGGGTTCATGAAGGATCAATTCGTTGCACAACGCTGCTGCTGTCGCGCGATCGGCGGTTCCTAGGGCATGATGAACTCGCGAGTCTCCAGCGATCTTCGCGGTCCGCGCCATCGCAGGCTCCACCGTGTCAAGAATGCGCTGAGACAGGTCGATGCCGAACTCGCTAAGCGTTCGTGCAGCGATCCCTTCGCTGCGCAGGTGGTCATTGGTGACATCGAGTGCTGTTCTGACGGCAAGGACGATTGCCAGCGCTCCGCCCGCAACGAGCATCACGCAAGCACCTTGCAGCAGGCGTGCACGCTTTGGCACCGGAAGCGTGCCACTTCCCCCAGCGCCTGCCATCAGCTTGTTCGGGTTCGAGATGCGCATCACATCTCAAGTATCGACGGATTCTCATGCACTGTTTGGTTCTTCGTTGCTGGCATAAGTTCGATTCCTGAGCCTGTTGATGGGCACTAACCCTTATGAGTTTGAATTTACCCCCAGCTACGTACGAACTTGCGGCAGTACCCTATCCTCTTGGCTCAAGGAGTCACCCTATGTCACCCACTCGCCGCGAATTCCTCAAAGCCACTGCCGCCACAGCGACCGTTGCGGGCTTGACCCCATTCTCGCTTTCACGTCCGATTGCCCCTGTTGTGGGCTCAGATGAACTGCGCATTGGCGTCGTCGGGGCTGGCGGGCGAGGGCTTGGGGCGTGTGTCGATAGCCTTTCGAGCAGCGAAGGTGTACGGCTTGTCGCGATCGGCGATCTGAACTTCGACCTCTGCCGCCGGGCGCGCGACACGATGAAAGGCACGCAGGTAGCGGGCCAGGTGGATGTCAAGGATGAGTCGCTCTATTCGGGCCTCGATGCCTACCGCCAGGTGATCGCACACCCCGAGGTCGATCTTGTGTTGTTGACGACCAGCCCGGGCTTCCGACCGCTTCACATCGCTGAAGCCGTTGCAGCTGGTAAGCACGTCTTTGCCGAGAAGCCTGTCTGCGTCGACGCCCCCGGCTATCGCGTGTGTGTCGAAGCACACGACAAGGCTTTGGCGCAAGGCACCGCGATCGTCACCGGGACCATGTACCGCCGTCAGCCTTCATATGTCGAAGCCGTCAAACGCATCCATGATGGCGCGATCGGGCGCATCACAGCCGGGCTCGCCTATTACTGCTCGACCGGCATCTGGTATCGCGACCGTCAGCCGGGCATGAGCGACATGCAGTATCAACTCTCGAACTGGTACCACTTCGTCTGGCTTAGTGGTGACCAGATCGTCGAGCAGGCGGTTCACAATATCGATGCCATCAACTGGATCATGGGCGGCCCACCGGTGCGAGCGTTCGGCTCGGGCGGCGCAATGACCCGCCCCGACGATTCCGAGATTTACGACCACATCGACATTGACTACCACTATGCCAATGGTGCTGTCGTGAGTTTCAAGTGCCGCCAGATTCCGGGTTCACAGCCGCGCGTCATCAACACGATCTTCGGCTCCGAAGGCGTCGCGCACGTCAACCCGGAGCGGTCATGGATCGCCGACCACGCAGGCGAGCGCTCGTTCGAACTGCGTCACAGCGGCAACAATCCGTACGTCCGCGAGCACACCGACCTCATCGATTCCATCCGTGCCGGGAAGCCGATTGTCGAATTGCGCGAGTGTGCCGAGAGTTCGCTCACTGCCGTGATGGGTCGCATGGCGGCGTATTCATGCCAGGAAGTCTCGTGGGACTTTGTGACACAGTCGAAGCACGATCTCATGGAGCACGAAGCCGCGCTGACGTTCGACACGCCGATCGTGTCGCCCGGCATGCAAGTTCCGGGGCAGTATCGCCTGAACTGAGAGCGTCCGCTTGACGTGCGTGCAGGTATAAAAAGTCAGGTGCGGGTCACTCAAACAGACGCATCTGCCCCGAGCTCGGAGGTCGGAAGGATGCTCCACTCAATGGCGTGAACTTTTCACTTATGCCGTAGCGACGCGAAAAGACCTTGAAAGTCTGGCGGATTTGTGCAGCCAGCACTCCGGTGCCTCGGCCGCGCAGGCTGCGCACGCTCGAGTCATACAACCGCCCGCCCTGCGTCGCGCGGATGTGCGCCTCGACTTTCGCCGCCCGCGACGGATGCACACTGCGCGCGAGCCAGTCCAGGAACACTTCCTTGACCTGCCACGGCAGACGCAGCAGGATCCATGTCACCCCGACCGCGCCCGCTTCGGCCGACGCTTCGAGAATCGCAGGCACTTCAGTATCTGTCAGCCCTGGAATCACCGGAGCGATGTTGACCGTCACAGGCACACCCGCCGCCGTCAGCTCGCGGATCGCACGCAGCCGCGCCGACGGAGCAGAGGCTCGCGGCTCGAGCGCACGCGCCAGATCATTGTCCAGCGTCACCAGCGTGATCGTCACCCGCCCCGCTCCGAACGCAGCGAGCTTCGCCCACAGATCGCAATCGCGCAGCACCATTGCGCTCTTGGTCATGGTCGAGACGGGCTGGCGACAGTCGGCCAGCACTTCAAGGCACTGCCGCGCGAGGCGCATCTCGTGCTCGATCGGCTGGTAGATGTCCGTGATCGCGCTCATCACGATCGGTTCGGCCTTCCATGATGGTGCTGCCAGTTCGGCTTCGAGAAGTTGCGCCGCGTCGGGCTTGGCGACCAGTTTGGTCTCGAAGTCGAGCCCGCAATTGAAGCCGAGGTATTCGTGATAAGGCCTCGCATAGCAATACACACACCCATGCTCGCACCCGCGATACGGATTGAGTGTCCAGTCGAACGGCATATCGCTCGCGCGGGAGACTCGGTTGATGATCGTCTGCGTGCGGTCGGCGTAGACTCGCCGCTCGACACGCACAGGCTGCCCATCCTCTTGTTCGCGCTCGACCATCTGCCGGTCGAGCTCTTCGCCGAGGATCGAGAGGCTGACCGTCTCAAACCGATTGCCGGGATTGACCCCCGCGCCGCGGCGGTGAGCAGGCCCCTGAGGCAAAGCGTGGCGATAGGCGAAGTCGGGATCAGGAGCGGCGGGAGGCATTCCGTACAATAGCCGAACAAAAGGCAGAGTCAAGCGACGCGACGTACGCCCGTGTGTCCAGTCTTTGCAGTGGGTTGGAAAGGAAAGGCAGCCATCCCGGTCGGGTACTGTTACAATGGCCCAATGAAACCAGCCGAAACAGCGCCTGCATCCGTAGATCCCGTTCGTGTTCTGCTTGCGGAACTGGTCGGCAAGGAGAAGCTGGACCTGACAATCCCAAAACTCGCGCGCGATCCGGCAGCCATCAGAAAGATTGAAGCCGCCGTGCGTGAAAAAGAGACTTCTCACGAGCTCATCCTTGGCGATGCTCGAAGAGCCACCCGTCTGGAGCCCAACTCCGTCCATCTTGTCGTCACCAGCCCGCCGTATTGGATCCTCAAAGAGTACAACGATCACGAAGCCCAGCTCGGGCATGTCGCAGACTATGAGGAGTTCATGGCAGGACTCGACGAGGTCTGGACCAACTGCTATAACGCATTGGTGCCGGGCGGGCGACTCATCATCAATGTGGGGGATGTGTGTCTGTCTCGCCGACGCAACAACGGTCGGCACACCGTGGTTCCGCTCCACGCCACCATTCAGGAACGCTGCAAAGCGATCGGCTACGACAATCTGGCTCCGATCATCTGGCACAAGATCGCCAACGCCAACTACGAAGTGTCGGGCGGAGGCGGATTCCTCGGCAAGCCCTATGAACCTAACGCCGTCATCAAGAATGACATCGAGTTCATCCTGATGCAGCGCAAGCCTGGCGGCTATCGCAGCCCGACCAGTGAAGAACGCATCCTCAGCATCATCAGCAGCGAGAACTACCAGACATGGTTCAGACAGATCTGGTCCGACCTGCGCGGCACATCGAATCCGCGACACCCGGCACCATATCCACTCGAGTTCGCCGAACGTCTTGTTCGCATGTTTTCCTTTGTCGGAGATCGTGTGCTCGATCCATTCATGGGCACGGGCACAACCAATCTCGCCTGCGCACGCTGGGGACGCAACAGTATTGGAATCGAGCTTGATCCGGCGTACTTCGGACTGGCCAAAGATCGGCTCGCGGCTCACGGAAGTGATCTGTACCTGACTTCGACCATCACGACGAGGGTTGCATGAAGGATCTCGAGCAGCGCGTTCAGCTGGCTGTGGCATCGTTCTGGAGCACGCGCAGCAATCAATCCAGCCGTCAGATTGCAGACCCCGACCGCGGAGCCCGAAGTGCAGTCACCGGCGGCAAGCAAATGAATGGCTTCGTGTCGCTCGTTCGCGCGTTGCTCATCGAGGCGGGCGTGCCTGAGTTCTGTATTACAACCGATCGAATGGTTGAACTCCCCGGCTGGTATCGAGCCGAGAAAAAGTGGGACCTCATTGTCATGCACGAGCGTGAGTTGCTCGCCGCGCTCGAGTTCAAGTCGCAAATCGGGCCATCCTTTGGCAATAACTTCAACAACAGAACCGAAGAAGCTCTCGGCAGCGCTACGGATATCTGGGCAGCATATCGGGAAGGCGCTTTCCGTCCTTCACCCCGGCCATTCCTCGGCTACCTCATGCTGCTCGAAGATTGTCCTCGATCGCGATCTCCCGTGCGTGTGTCCGAGCCGCACTTTCCCGTCTTTAACGAGTTTCGTGGAGCGTCGTATGCCGATCGGTATGCGTTGCTCATCGAAAAACTGGTGCGGGAACGACTCTATGACGGAGCGACGTTCATGCTGAGCGCTTCCGACGGATCATACTCCGAGCCACATCCCGAACTGACCTTCGAACGCCTCGTCACCCCACTCATTGCACATGCTTGCTCGCGCATTTCGTGACACGTATCGCTCGAGAATCAGGCTGCCCACCTCTTTTCATCCGACTCCCGCCGCCACCGATGCCCATCGCGTTGCGTTGCCAGCCAGATGCGGGCTGTTTGCAAATGACGCACAGTTCGTCCTCCGACATGCGACCAACACACGCCGGCCCCGCCGTCGGTACACATACACCCCCTCGCCGCGCCGCGACGAAGGCTCGCGCCTCCACACCATCACCACCAGCAACTGCAATCCCACGACCGCGAAGTTCGCAGCCAGCACCATCAGTTCAGTGCGCACAGCACAACTCCTCTCACGCCCCGGCCCCAAGGCCGATCGACGAAAGTTCCACAACGAAAAAACCCCGGAAACCAGTGCTTCCGGGGTCATGCAGAACAAAGACTGTTCGGTCTCACCTACATCGGAAGCACCTTGATGTCAGTAGTATCAATGAGATCGACGGAGTACGACGGCCTCACCGCAGCAAAACCGCGGCCGAGCGTGTCGGTTCCAGCGATGTATTGCTTCAAATGTTCCATCGGCATCTCCTTTCAAGGCGTCCCGGCACAATGCCGCGACCATCGGCTGCGAATATAGCGAGCATTTGTCCAGAAAGCAACGCGTCAATCATCAAATTTCTACGCCACCAAATTCTGAATTCGAATCATTCTGGACCCAACCCCAGTTCGAACTGGGAAAAGTCGATGCGCGCCAGGGTTTGCTCAATCGCGACCACCAGACCCGTCGGAGCGGCGCAACTAAACCTGAAGCATATCTCTCGCGATCTCTTGCACATCCTTGCCAAGGTGCGCAATGGCTGCGTCTTCGGCATCGACCCCATCCTGCACGCACGCCCGTGCAAAGGCAAAGAAGTCGCCGGGTCGTGTCGACAGCAGCGAGCGCGTGATTGCCTCTGCCAGGTTGTATGACAATTCCTGTTCCTCACCATCCGGCGAATGAAACGTCTCACCCGATGCCAGGCCATCGAATCCGATCTCACTCCAGAGTTGCATATGTCTCTCTCGCATCTCGCGGCTGAACACAAAATTTGAAACGCCCGTCACGCGCTCTTCCATCATCTGGGTTAAGCCCTCTTCTGCCCAAAGTGGAAGTCCGGCCCCGAGACGACCTGCTTCCGTGATCGGCACAAGAGCGTGATGTGCCAGCTCATGAGCGATCGCAGCGTTCACCGAGTACCGTGTCTGTGCGTTGATGATCAAGGCCGCACAGTTGGAAGGCGATTCTCGCAGATATACACCGCCCGAAGTCGCAAAGGCTCCTTCATCGTAATACGCAGAAATGAACGAGTAGTACTCATCAGCCGTGGCTAGCACGATAATCGCAATCGGCGGAATTGGTTCATCTCTCACACTGCCTCGAATGGAAGCGAACGCTTCGCCAATGACATGAAGCGATCGCTCGGCGTAGGAAGCCACGCGCTTGCCGATCGTGCCCTCCAATGGAGCCAGTCCTTCGACAGCCCAGCCGCGCCAGCGCCTCGAATCAGTCGGCATCGCGTCGCGCAGTTCATCCAGCCAGGCTGCCACAATGGCCCGCGCGAGTTGACTCGCCGCAACTTCATCCTTGTTCGACTCCCTTTCAATCATGGTCCACGCGGCAGCCCAGTCCAGGTGCGGCAGGTTCTCTTCGATGCGCAGCAGGTGGGCGATCCGCTCGCGTTCTATCGTCGGCAACTCAATCCCAATCGACGCACCATCGTCGCGCCCTTGGGTCAACGACAACAAACGCATGAGTTTCCTGATCATCACACACATGATACCAAAAGCCGAGCTGCCCAAGCAGCCTACCGGGCACTGTGCTGCCACGGACTTGCTTTTTAATTCAAGTGTCACATCACATCGCCACCCACACAAAAAGGCCGCGGGCCTCACGAGTTTTCCCCGCAAGGCCCGCGATCGCGGCCGGACGCAGTCTGTAAGCCGAGTTCTGTCGCCTCGGTGGTTTCGATTGCTCGACCTGCCGATGCGGGCGACCATTTCTCTGCCCGTGCCGTTGCTGGCAGCGGGGGGGAGCACGCTCCCCTGCACCCTACCCGAACCCACGATCCCCGGACCAGGGACGCAGCCGCCCGAAGGCAACTGCGGGATTCTGCTTGGGCTTGCACGCGATGGGGTTTGCCATGCCCCGACGGTCACCCGCCGGGCGGTGCGCTCTTACCGCACCCTTTCACCCTTGCCTGTGTCGAGCGTCGGCAAGCCGAACACGCGACCATCGGCGGTTTGCTTTCTGTGGCACTTTCCCTCGCCCGCGACCGCACTCTTGCGAGTCTGTTCGGGCGGGTGGGCGTGACCCACCATCGTGTCCTCCCGTGCTCGGACTTTCCTCATGCCGGGAACAACACACCGACACGCGGCCGCCCGACTGCGTCTGTCACCATCACCATAGCCCCGACACGCTTACGATGCGACGCCATGGCCAAGTTCATCAAAACCCTGTGCTGGATGCGTTCTGAGCAAGTGCCGCTCGTGCGAGAGATCGCCGCACTGGCATCCATGCACTTGGTTTCGGTCGGGACCGGAGAAAAAGGCCGGGCCTCGGCATTGGCAGCCGAACTTGCTGACCTCTCGCCCGCTGCGCCAAGCCCTCCCGCAGCACACGACGACCTCCGGGCTGCAATCTCGGTCACCGAGGCCTCGCTCGTGCTGCTGGCCGATGCTGCGGGGTTCGGCGAGTCGCCCGCCGACGCTGCCGCGCTCGAAGCCGCCGCACGGCGTGGCGCGCGCATCGTCTCCTTCGAGTTTCTCCCGCCAACCACCGCAACACTGGCCAGCACCGCATGGCAGGTGCCCATCGAAGGCGTGCCACTGTGGGATATCGTGCGATCGGCCGCTGCGGTCGAAGCGGCCGCGCCGATGCGCGAGGGTCTGGCAGCCCTTGAAAACTTTGGCGAAGTCTCAGCCGTGGCTGTGCTCTGCGCCGCATCCCCCAGTGCCGGCTCACTGGGCGCGCGCCTGGCCAGTGCGATGGAACTCATCCACACCATTGTCGGCGAGCCCGAACTCATCAGCGCTTCGCATGTCGCCCCCGCCGAGATGCGCGGCCTGCGCATGGGCTCGCTGCCCGAAGCTCATGGCACACTCTCAGCCACACTGCGCTTCGACGCAAATCGCTCCGCGAGTGTCCTGGTCAGCAATCAGACCGGGCCTTGGCACCGCGGCGTGACAATCCTCGGCCCGGGCGGGCGGCTGCGCCTCTGGGATGAAGGCTTCGTCTGGACCGCACCCGATGGCCGCGTGCTCGATGAACAACGCAGCGCAAGCGCGCCCAGCGATGTTGATCCTGCCTCGCGCCTGATCGCTGCTGCAATCGCCGCCGCCTCTGAGCCTCCCGCGAGTCGTGCCGTGGCCCCAGCCATCCTCGCGATGGCCGAAGCCGCCATGCTCAGCACCCGCACCGGCCAGCCCGAAAGCCCCGCCACGCTCCGCCGTGCCGCCGAAGCACCGTGATCCGGAACTGTCCCGTAATGCGCCAGCCTTGAAGAGCCCCTGGCGCAAGCCAGGGGGCCGCAGTCCGTCCAACACATCAAGCCCATCATCGACTCTCGCCTCGCACTCACGCCTGCGAGATATACGCCTCGAGCATGTCCAGCGTCGTGCACAACTGATGGTTCTCGAAGGCGTTGAGATCGCCGATCGAGATGATGCCCACCAGCCGATCATGTTCACACACCGGCAGGTGGCGAATGCGCCGGTCGCGCATCACAGCCTTGGCCTGACTGATCGAAGTCTTGGGGCTGCACGTCAGAACGTCGGCCGTCATGATCTCGCGAACGCTCGTCTCCATCGGATCGCGCTGCGTTGCCACCACGCGCCGCATCACGTCGCGCTCCGTGACAATGCCGACGAGCTTCGACCCATCGAGCACCACCAGCGAACCGATGTGATGATCGTTCATCCGCTGGGCCGCGGTCAGAACAGTGTCGGTCGGCGCGACCGAATGCACACTCTGCCCGCCTTCTCCAATGATCTGCCTGACGGTATCCATGCGAACCTCCTTGTTATGGTGCTCCTCCGTGCGCCACCCTCAAGTATCGCAATGACCCAGCCGCCATGCAAGCAAAATCCGCCGGAATCGGCCGATTATTGGCCTCACGCCCACCGCGTCAGGTGCCACTGCTTCTTGCCCCGCCGCAGCGCAATCAGCGATCCAAACAGGAGATGATGGCCCGAAATGCGCGTCTCAGGCCCGATCTTCTGTCCATTGACACTCACCGACCCATTCGCCACAAACTCCCGCGCCTCGCGCTTGCTCGAAGCCAGTTGCGTGCTTACCAGCAGGTCCACCGGATCGATGCCCGCCGCAAGCAGCGCCGCAGCATGATCGCTCGATGGCACGCTCGCAAACACCTCGCGCAGCGTCGCCTCATCGAGCGTGTCGATCTCGCCCGAGAACAGCGCCTTGCCCGCCGCCTCAGCCTGCTCGGCCGCCGCGCGCCCGTGCAGAATCGTCGTCGCCTCCATCGCCAGCACGCGCTGCGCCTCGCGTTTGCCCGGGTCGGCCGCGTGCGACGCCGCGATCGCCTCGACCCGCTCGCGCGGCAGAAACGTAAACACCTTGAGCCAGTTCAGCGCATCATCATCGCTCGCATTGAGCCAGAACTGGTAGTATGCGTACGGGCTCGTCCGCTCGGCCGTCAGCCAGATCGCCCCGGTCTCGGTCTTGCCAAACTTCCCGCCGTCCGCCTTGGTGACCAGAGGCCAGGTGAGGCCGAAACATGCCCCATGCGCCTCACCCTCAGCCGCATAAACCCGCCGAATGAGATCCATCCCCGCCACGATATTCCCAAACTGATCACTCCCGCCAAACTGCACCGTCACGCCCTCTTCGCGAAACAGGTGCAGAAAGTCATACGCCTGCAGAATCATGTAACTGAACTCGGTGTACGAGATCCCCTGCTCGCGGTTGTGCAGCCGCTCGCGCACCGATTCTTTCTGCATCATCATGTTCACGCTGAAATACTTGCCGATATCGCGCAGCGCATCGATATACGAGATCTTCGTCAGCCAGTCCGCATTATTGCGAATCACAAACGCCGGCCCATCGACGCTCCCGAGCACGCGCTCGAAGATCGGCCTCTGCTTGCGCACATTGTGCTCCACAGTTTCGGCCGTCATCAGCGTCCGCTCGGCGCTCTTGCCCGATGGGTCGCCAATCAGCCCCGTGCCGCCGCCCATGACCACCACCGCCTCGTGCCCCGCCCGCTTGGCGTGCGCGAGTGCCATGATCGTGACCAGGTTCCCGATCGTCAGACTGTCAGCCGTCGGATCGAGCCCGGCATAGATCTTCCGCACCCCGCCCGCCAGATGCGTGCGCAGCCCGGCCTCATCGGTCACATCCTTGATCAGCCCGCGCCACTTCAGTTCATCAAGAAAATCACTCACCATAGGCCCCAACGATAGCGCGGCCGATATACTGCCAGCAGCATGTTCAGCGTCCGACGCATCATCGGCGACGACTGGGGCAGCACGAGCCATTCGGTGTGGCTGCGCGAGCGGGCGAGCCTCGAGTTGGACTACGCGGCCTACGGCGAGCCGGACGCGATCGTGGGCCTGTCGACCGATCCGTGGATGGATCTCACCGGCGACGGCGAGGTCGATATCTTCTTCGACATGCAGGCGTTCATGGCCCACCTGTCGGCTGAGGATCCCGAGGCGGATCGCAACAACGACAGCGAATGGGATTTTTATGACGTGCAGTTTTTTCTGGCGGACCTGTCGACGGCGCTGCAGCCGCTGAGCCCGACGGGCAGGCGGAACGCTGAAGAGAACCCGTTCGGGCTGGCGGGCTACCGCCACGACGCGATCACAGGGCTGTACCATGTGCGGCACCGCGTGCTGGACCCGGAGCAGGGAAGGTGGCTACAGAGGGACCCGGCGGGGTTTGTGGATGGGGGGAGTTTGTATCTCTATGCTGGCGGTACGCCGATTCTCGCGAGTGATCCTATTGGACTGTGGGTTGTGAGACGCAATGGTCAACCAACCGCGACTGCCAGAACGGAGGCCAAGGGCGCTAGAGGGTCTGATGATGATTATGATACGATTTTTGAGCTGGCCTCGGAACTGGGCTTGGAACATGGGAAATTTTCAAAGTGGATTTCTTCCCATCCGCAGCCAGTGAAGACTGTTCATCGCGGCGATGTATCTTTTCGCGACATTTCGGGCTCCGATCAGTTGTGTCCAGACCAGAATTTCTCGATTCCCAATACGATTTTCACATTTCGTACTCGACTCGAGATTCGAAAGAGGCAAATTGATCAGATGCGTGCACATAAATATTACGTCTTAACGGTCAGCGGATCAGGTCGCGGTGTATTGTTGTACCAGTGGATGATGGCGAGCCGGCGAGGAGAATTGTTTGGTATATACCTTGACGCCCACTCCGATGGCAGCAACTGGTGGGAAAATCATATCATGGAGAACAGGCCAATTTCCTTCAGTCAAATGGCAGGTTTGGCCGGATACGGCTTATCGGTTGGTTATATCGCTGCATGTGATTGTGGATGGGATCCGTTCAGAACGACCCCGTACTTTCACTTTGCACACGATCTTCTTATGTCAACAAACCATCGAGACTATTATCCTGACTTTGTTCCCTCTGGTACCTATGACGGCGAGTTTATTCCGTACCTGCATGATGATCGAAATAGGATTCGTCGAGAATGGGGTGATCCAAGAGCTATTCGATGAACCTTTCATGCCGCCTATATCTCAGTATTGTCTTTGTGTCCTATTACCTTTTGGGTTGCTGCAATCCGTCAACCCCGGCCCAATTGCCGTCGCAATTCCCCACTCCACCGGCGGATCATGCTGCATATCATAGATTTGTGACGGACTACATGTCCGCACGAGGCGTTCCTCGAAATCGTCGATCGCCCTCCAGAATGGAAATGGCACTCGCTGATGCGATGAGCGAAATGCTCCAGGGTATGATTGGCCAACATCGGAAGGAACTTGAGAAACGAATTGGTGTACCAATGCTCGAAGTGCAGGGTACGCTTCTGCAGCGGCTTTCGGCAACACCGGCTATCGAAATCCCGCTAAATTATGAGTATCCAGATCCGGACATTTTGGCTTCTGCATTTGGCCAAAATGCACCGCCGAAGAGCTGGCTGTCGAGATCATATTCCGATCTGGAGCATGCACGAGCGGAGCATACTGCCTGGCCTTCGAGCAAAGTTATAACTTCTTCTGCTACATCGACCCTTTATACGATGAATTCATTCCTCAATCATCCTGGCCCAGCAAGCTCGGCAGCCGTTGTCGTCATATTTGATGAGGACAACGTGTTTGTTGGACTATATCAAATTTGGTTTGTAGTGAGTGAGTTTCAGTGGCCACCATCAGGCGACCCTGCTAGTCCCTAAGAAATAATCTTGGTTTTTTGCCAGGTGCCAGCGATCAAATGTGTAAACCCGTGCCACCGTTCACCGGTTCCTCCGTCGAGCGGTGCGATGAACTTGCACGGCACGGTGTCGACGATCTTGCCACCCCGGCTTGCCTTGCGAGTCACGGAAGTCGGCTCGGAGACTTCGGTGTTGAAGCCGCACATGTGGCCTTGGGCCTGACGCTTCATGGTCGAAGTCTGACGCCCCGTCGTCTCAGTCGGCCTGCCTGCACGCATTGGCTTGACGCGACGCGCGCTGTCTGGTAGGCTGTCGGCATGAACGCAACCGATCGGCATCACGGGCTGGCCGCACGTCTCGATGCGCTGCGGGCACCGAAGTCGCAAGACCGACTTCGTTGGCACGGGGAGGGGGGACTCCGGTGCCACCCCGCCTCAGCATTGGTTGAATAATGACAAACGACGACTTCTCTACGGTGTTGTTCCAGCCTCCCTGCTGGATTGGGACTGTGATTTCTGGCGCGGTTGCTGCAGTGTGCTTGATCTTTGCAATGCTAGCGATTTTTGATGCCATCGCTATACGGGGTGAATATATATTTGGCTTGATGTTTTGCTGTCTCTTCTTTGCAATATTGAGTATTGTGTTTTTTGAATCTCGTACGATTCGACTCGAAGGTACTCGTCTGTTTTTACCCTCTCCTACGGGAATCATGGTGATCGACCTTGAGCCGGTCAGTGCTGCAATGCTTGTGCATGTTCCAGGCCATTTTGATAACTCAGACGGCCCCGACTTCCTGGTACTGGTGAGCAACGAGGAACAAAAAATTCAGTGCTTTTCCCTTTATAAATTTGGCTTGGGTTCCACCATCGCGCGCCAACTGGTCGATTTCTTGCAGAAACGATACCCAGCCAGCAATTCAGATCTCGAAGCGGATCCGATTGCTGAAGCCATCGGTCTTCGATCTCGAGCCGCATACGGCTTCATCTTCGAGTATCCACGGACAGCCCCTCCGTGGTGATTGATATTGACTTTTGGCCGGGTGCAAGCGATCAAATGAATAAACCCGTGCCACCGTTCGCTGGTTCCTCCGGCGAGCGGTGCGATGGACTTGCACGGCACGGTGGCGACGTTCTTGCCACCCCGGCCTGCCTTGCGAGTCACGGAAGTCGGCTCGGAGACTTCGGTGTTGAAGCCGCACATGTGGCCTTGGGTCTGGCGCTTCATGGTCGAAGTCTGACGCCCCGTCGTCGCAGTCGGCCTACCTGCACGCATTGGCTTGACGCGACGCGCGCTGTCTGGTAGGCTGTCGGCATGAAAGCAACCGACCGGCATCACGGGCTGGCCGCACGTCTCGATGCGCTGCGGGCACCGAAGTTGCAAAGCCGACTTCAGTGGCACGGAGAGGGGGACTTCGGTGCCACCCCGCCCGCTCTAAAAAGAGTTGAATCGTGAATATGAAACAGATACTCGCTGTCGTGGGCGTGCTCATCATCCTGATTCTGATCGGGGTGTTCATCATGGCACGCAATCAAAAACCGAGTCAGGCTCGAATTCAGAAGATGTTTGATGTAGTCATCACGGGGGAGTGCTCTGTTGAATGGGTTCGAAAGAGGGAAGGATCTCCTGGCGTCGTCGATGCCGCCCTTCTCTCTGTCGCAGGAAGTTCATTTGAGATCGTTCCATCGTCCGGTGCCAGTCCTGTGTTTACGGTTCCCTGGCGCGGCCCCCTTGTAGATGATTTTCCCCTGCCGCCCGCCGTTGAAGATGCTTTTGCGTCAGGAACATTTGGTGGTCCAATAGTATATTTTATTTTTGAGGTTGCTGAAGAAAGTAGTGATGAGGAGCTATTTGTAAGAATGTACAAGTGGTCTTCTGGTGATCTGTCTTTTGCGTGCTTCACTGTGATTCGGCAGGACGAGACGGTTCTTGCGGCTACTGTGAGTAGGTTTCAGTAATCTCATTGAGATATCGAAAGTCGGCTTTTGAAAGCATCAAGGCCCTCGCTTTGACGATGCTGTATGACACATGAGATTGACAGCATGTTCAGCGTCCGGCGCATCATCGGCGACGACTGGGGCAGCACGAGCCACTCGGTGTGGCTGCGCGAGCGGGCGAGCCTCGAGATCGACTACGCGGCCTACGGCGAGCCGGACGCGATCGTGGGCCTGGCCACCGACTGCAACTCGCATTCATCACATACTAATTTTCGTACATCACCGCGGCGCGACCACATACCCCGGCCCGCTCGCCAGGTTCGCCCACAGCCGCATGTCGTTCAGATCGTCCCAGTCGCGCATCGTGGCGTGTCCGTCGATCATCGCGCTGACCGCCTTGCTTCGGTGCCGTAGCGCCACGAACCCCGAGTTGGTGCCAACATCGGTCGCGAACGCCTCGTACTTCGGTTGCCACAGCCTTCCCGTGTGCGCAAACAACTGCGGCGGGCGCACCAGAAAATAGCCTTGCTGCCTCGGGTCGAGCCCTTCGATCGCGGTATCGCCCTCATTGAGACCGCGCGCCGAGACGAATTGCATCAGCCCCGACGGGTTGCGCACCTCTTCGAGCCGCGTCACGAAGTACGGCCCGTAGATCTGGCGGATGCGGCTGTCGAATGCAAAGTCGCGGCTGCTCCCGCCGACAAAACTCGCGTTCACCCCAAGCGTCGGATACAGACTCACGCGGTAGCGCACATCCGGCAACGTGAAGTCGATCGGATATGAATACAACCCGCCGAAGTTGTAATCGAGATACGGTGCGATCCGCCACGGATACCGCTTGGCGATCTCCTCATTCGACGCTCCGCCCGCGATGCGATTGCCTTCGTGGTCAAGCGGCGCGCTTGCGCCCCGAACCATGTCGTTGGTCGGGAACCCGACGAGCACACGCCCAGCATGGTCGTTGGTGTACATCGTCGATGCTGCCATCATCTGCCGCGCTGCCGCGAGTTCGACACACTGCCGCCCGATCGCCCGCGCTCCGGCCAGTGCTGGCAGCAGTATCCCGATGAGCAGCGCCACGATCGCAATGACCACGAGCAACTCGATGAGCGTAAAGCCTCGCCTGCACGCCGAAGTGCTGCTCGCCAGGGCAAAGGAAGATGTAGTGCTTTTCGTCACGTCCGTTTCCTGTCGCTGCCGAGTCGATCCCTTCTTCGGAGCGGAAACTCCGCCGATGCGGGGCCAAGCGGCAGAATCATATCCTGCTATTGCAACTCAGTCTCAATGAGTCTACAATCTTCTTGTCAAAGTGCAGGAATTGCGGGCAAGCGGGATGGATAACGCGTGGGAAACCACCTGTTGCGGTGGATTTTCTGGTCGTAACATCGCTCCCAATGCCCGTTTGAATGGAGATCAGCCATGGTCAAGTCTTGTGCGCGTTCTCTGACTTGTGCGGCTTTTGTGGCTCTGGCACCGTTCGCTGGAGCCCAGGTCATCGAGACCGCATGGAATCAACCCGACGGCGACCGCTGGATGTACCCATTCAATGGCACGCCCGGCTCGCGGATCAGCGCGCCCACCTTCGCCACCCCCAACCTGCCCGAGTTCGACAATCGCGATGGGCAGTTCATCCTGCTCTTCACAACCACAGGGCGCGTGCCGACGGGTCTGCCCCTTTCGTCCTACCGAGTCATCAGCGCCCGTGTCACTGCAACGGTCGCCAACGATCGCCAGTTCTTTTATGACCCGACGTTCGACGCTGTGAACACATATCGCGACGAGAACGACCCGCTCTACACCTCCGACAACGACATCGGCCGCCCGATCGAAATCTACCCCGTCGGATATCGCGACGGCTTCTCACTTGCCAACTTCACCGAAACCAGCCCCTACAACGTGGTTGGAAATCCTTTCATCGACGCTTCGGATATCCGCGTCGCGTTCGCAGCCGCCGTCGACGCCAATGGCAACGCGATCGACATCTCCAACAACGTCCGCGATGGGTTCGAGGTTTCGTCGCTCGCGATCGGTCTGGCCGACCTGCCAGCAGGCGCGCTCGTTCCCGCCGACACCACCTTTACCTTCGATCTGACGCTCTGTAACCCGCAGACCCAGCGCTACTTCGCCGAGGCTCTCACTGCGGGCAAACTCAATCTCGTCATCTCATCGCTCCACGGCGCAACTTTCGACCCCGACATCGGCCCCGGCGACCCGCTCTACCCCGACTTCTACACGCGCGACAACCCAATCGCCGCTTTCTTCGGCCTCGCACCCACGCTCGAACTGGTCATCCGCGTCGGCTCCGCAGGCGACTACAACGCCGACGGCATCCGCGACTTTTTCGACGTCCAGGCTTTCCTCGCGGACCTGAGCAATCAGAATCCGCGAGCCGATCTTGTGCCCGATTGCTCGTTCGACTTCTTCGATGTCCAGCGCTTTTTGAGCGAGTTCAGCCAGTAACGCCCCGTTGACTCTGCAAACCGCGCCAACTCCGCTCACCGCAGCGCGCTGACAAACTCCGCGATGCGGTCCATGCCGCGCGAGATCTGCTCTTCGCCGCACGCAAACGACAGCCGCACGCACGCCTCGCCGCACCCGCCGAAGTCTTCGCCCGGCACCACCGCGACGCGCGCTTCCTCAAGCAGCGCCTCGGCAAAATCGAGCGCCGAACCGATTACACGCCCCTTCGCCGACGAGCGACCAAAGTGCTCGGATACATCCGGAAACGCATAGAACGCACCCGTAGGCCGAACACAGCGAAATCCATCGATCGCGCTGAGCCTCTCATGCGTCAGCGCCGCACGTTTCGCAAACGCCTGCCGCATGACTTCGACCGACTCGGCCACACTCGGGTCCGTCAATGCACGCCGGATTGCTGGATACACGAAACTGGTGATGTTCGTCGTCATCTGCCCCTGCAGCGTGCCCATCGCACCGATAAATCTGGCACCGAAGTCCCCCGGCATCGCCGCATATCCCACGCGCCAACCCGTCATGGCAAACGCCTTGCTCATGCCATTGAGCGTCAGCGTGCGCTCGGCGATCGAAGGCACCGATCCGATCGAAAAGTGTGCAATGCCGCCATACACAATCTTCTCGTAAATCTCATCGGTCAGCACCACCAGCCCCGGCGCGACATTCATGCTGGCGTCGGCCACGACCTCTGCAATCGCGCGCAACTCTTCTTCGCTGTACATCGTGCCACACGGATTGCTCGGCGAGTTAAGGATCAGCACCTTGCTTCGAGGCGTGATAGCCTCACGCAACTGCTCCGGAGTGATCTTGAACTCCGACTCGGGTGTGGTTTCGATCTCGACGACTTTCGCGCCTGCCATTTCCGCGATCGGCTTGTAACTGACCCACGCGGGCACCGGCAGGATGACTTCCGAGCCACCCTCGCGCCCGCCCTCGCTCCCATCGACCAGGCAGTGCATCGCGACAAACAACGCATGCTTGCCTCCAGAAGAGATCGCCACATGCTTGGCCGAAAGCCCCGGAATCCCGTTTTCCTTGCCCAACTTATCAGCGATCGCCTGTCTGGTGGCATTGTCGCCCAGCGTCGGCATGTACTTGGTCTGCCCTGCCCGCAGTGCCTCGATGGCAGCTTCCTTGATCGGGGCCGGGGTGTCGAAGTCAGGCTCACCGGCCGCGAACGCCAGCACATCCACCCCATCCTCCTTCATCTGCTTGGCTCGATTAGTGATGGCGACCGTGACCGATGGGGTCATCGTGGCGACGCGGCGGGCAATGGAAAGGGTGTCCGTCATGGGCCAATCATAGCGGTCGCTCTCAGGACCGCCGTAGACGCTTCCTCCTCGACCGGCCTATCCTTCACAAACCCTGCCCGGCGTACGGGCTCGACGGTCTGCTTGTGTTAGGACACTGCCGACCGAGACATCAGGAGATCAACGCACATGCCTCTCACGACTCAGGAAACCGCCGATATTGTTGCAAAGTTTGGACGCACCACCACCGACACCGGCTCGCCCGAAGTTCAGATCGCCGTCCTCACCGCCCGCATTCAACAACTCGCCGGGCACATCCGCGAGCACAAGCTCGATATGCACAACCGTCGCGGCCTCGTCCTCATGGTTGGCAAACGCAACCGCCTCCTGCGGTACCTCCAGCGCACCAACCGCGAGAAGTATCTCGAAACCATCGCAGCACTCGGCTTGCGCAAGTAAATTCTCGCCGGCGAGGGCCAAACGCCCGCGCCGGATTTTCGATATCGCACTCGCGGCCTCTCCCGGGGAGCGGCAGTGGGCACCGGACAGTCTCGCACTGTCTCCTGCCTTCTGCCCCTCAACGTTCCGGGCGCTGCCGCTCAACAAGGTACGGATTCAGTCCGCTCCGATTCCGCCGGATGATTGACGGATCGGTGGCGCGATGGGTCCACATGGGCGAACTCCGACCACTGTTGTCGGCCTGTCGCCACGAAAGGAACGCAACGAAATGACCACACACCCTCTCACCCTCGAACGCGAATTCGGCGGCCGAACTCTTAAAATCGAGACCGGACGCATCGCCAAACTCGCCAGCTCGGCATTGATGCTCACCTACGGCGGCAGCACGGTCCTCGCGACCGTCGTTCGCGCCGAGCCTCGCCCAGGTATCGACTTCTTCCCCCTCACCGTCGACTACCGCGAGAAGGCCTCGGCCGCCGGCAAGTTCCCCGGAGGCTTCCGCAAGCGCGAAGGCGCCCCCAACGAGAAGGAAGTCCTCACGATGCGGATGATCGATCGTCCGCTTCGCCCGCTCTTCCCCGATGGCTTCATCGATGAGATCCAGGTCCAGGTCTGGGTCATGAGCCACGACGGTGAAAACGACACCGATGTCCTCTCCGCCACCGCCGCCGCAGCCGCCCTCTCCATCAGCGACGCGCCCTTTGAAGGACCCAGCGCCACCGTGCGCGTCGGACGCATTCACACCGACGATGGCCCCAAGTTCGTCATCAACCCCACCGTCAGCCAGATGGACTATTCCGACCTCGATCTCGTCCTCGCCGGTCACCGCGACGGCGTCAACATGATCGAAGTCGGCTCGGCCGAAGTCGAAGAATCCGTCGTTCTCGAAGCCATCCGCTTCGGACAGCACCACATCACCACCATCCTCGATATGGTGGATGAACTCGTTAAGCACGCCGGCAAGCCCACCAACCCCGGGACTCTCGCCCTCCCCCCGGCTGAGATTGCCGACAAAGTCAAGAAGCATTGCCACGCTGCCCTTATGGAAGCACGTCAGATCGGTGGCAAAACCGAACGGGGCGATCGTGTCAGTGAAATCCGCAAGACCTTCCTCGACGAGCACTTCCCGCTCAACGAAAATGGCACCTTCGGCGACTTCCGCAAGAGCGAGTCAGACCGCAATCACGCCAAAGAAGCTTTCCGCACTCTCGAGAAAAAGGTCACTCGACAACTCATCGTCGAGAAGGGACTCCGGGCCGACGGTCGCGGGTTCAAACAGATCCGCCCCCTCGAAATGGAAGTCGGTCTCTTCGATCGCACACACGGGTCCGCACTCTTCCAGCGCGGCGAAACCCAGAGCCTCGTCTCCTGCACGCTCGGCACCGGACGCGATGAGCAGATCATCGACGGCCTCCTGCCCGAGTACGCCAAGAAGTTCACCCTTCATTACAACTTCCCCCCCTTCTGTACCGGCGAAGCCAAACGCATCACAGGCCCAGGCCGCCGCGAAATCGGACACGGCGCACTCGCCGAACGCTCGCTTCTGGCCATCCTCCCAAGCCCCGAGGACTTCCCCTACACAGTCCGCATCGTCAGCGATATCACCGAGTCCAATGGCTCCTCATCCATGGCGTCGGTCTGCGGCGGATGCCTTGCCCTCATGGACGCCGGCGTCCCCATCCTCAACACCTGCGCCGGCATTTCCGTCGGACGATTCACCGATGAAAACGGACAAAAGGAAGTCTTCGTCACCGATATCCTCGGCGAAGAAGACTTCTTCGGCGACATGGACTTCAAAGTCTCAGGCACGCGCGTCGGCATCACCGGAATCCAGCTCGACCTCAAGGCCCGCGGGCTCAATGTGGACCAGATCGAGGTCATTCTCGAACAGGCCCGCGTCGGTCGCCTCCAGATCATCGAAGCCATGGAAGCCGTCATCGCCAAGCCCCGCGATACGATTTCTCCCTACGCACCACGCCTCATCACCATTCGCATCGACCCCGACAAGATCGGCAAACTCATCGGCCCCGGGGGCAAGACCATCCGCGCCCTCCAGGACAAGTACGGCGTCTCCATCGATGTGGATGACAGCGGCACCATCATCCTCGCATCCCCCGACGCACGCGGTATCGACGGTGCCAAGGCCGAGATCGAAGCCCTCTGCGAAGAAGTCAAAGTCGGAACCATCTACGAAGGCAAAGTCGTCAGCACCAAGGACTTCGGCGCATTCGTCGAACTCATCCCAGGCACCGACGGCATGTGCCACATTTCCGAGCTCGCCGATGGCTATGTCGCGAAGGTGTCAGATGTTGTGAAGGTTGGAGACCAGATCAAGGTCAAGGTCATCCAGATCGACGATCAGGGTCGCATCAAACTCAGCCGCAAGGCCGCGATGGCTCAACTTCAGGCCGATACCGTTGGGGCTTCCGACTAAAACTGCCGCCCCAAATCGGGAACTGATCCACAATCGCAGACCCGCTTCGGCGGGTTTGCGTGCTTTTGTCTTGACTTTCGGGTATATTGGTTATCGGCCCGCGGCAGCATGACCGTCACTGTCGCGACGCCTGACAGAATGGCCACGTGTGCTTTCGATTCGACACGTTGGGGACTGCCATGTCTGAACAGGAACTCCGAGACGTTGAAGGTGTTGTCAAGTGGTTCGACCCGCGAAAGGGGTATGGCTTCATTGCCGGGCCTGAGGGTCAGGACATCTTCGCGCACTACACTGTCATCGAAGGTGAAGGCTTCCGTGCCCTCCGCGATGGATCCCATGTCATCTACAGCGCTGACAACTCCGACAAGGGCTGGCGCGCCACACGCATCGTCCGCCTCGAAGACACAACCGGCGAGATCACCGTACTCCGCGCTCGTCCTCACGCACGCTCTCCACGCCGCTGAACGTCGCGGCCGGAGACCGTTGTGACCGAACTCATCATCGCACTCTCCGCAGCATTGCTCGGCGCTGCTCTCGGTGCATCAGTTGTCGCGTACCTCGCGCGTCGAAAACTTCGCCTCGCGACCCTGCTCGAACGCCGCACTCTCAGCAAACAACGCTTCGCCGAACTCGGAGCCATGACCGCAGGCCTCGCTCACGAAATCAAAAACCCCCTTTCCACCATCGGCCTCAACGCACAACTGCTCTCGGAGAGCATTCGAGAGTCCGCAATCGATGACGACGAGAAGTCCCGCCTCGTCCGTCGCATCAACACGGTCGAACGCGAGATCGAGAGGCTGCGATCAATTCTCTCCGACTTTCTCGAATACGCGGGCAACGTCCATGTCGAACTCCGCACGCTCGATATCAACATCCTCGTCGACGAACTCGTCGATTTCTTTCTCCCCCAGGCCGAACAGGCCGGTGTGAGACTCAGGCCCGTCCTCTGCCCACACCCATTGCTCGCACAGGTTGACCCGGTGCCATTCAAGCAGGCAACGCTCAATCTCATGCTCAACGCTGTTCAAGCCATGAAAAACGCACCCAAAGATCTCATTATCCGCACGGAAAAAGGCACCGATCCCGACGGGTCCCCAATCGCGCTCATCCACGTCATCGACACCGGCCCAGGCATCGACGACGCCACGCGCGAGCGACTCTTTCAGCCTTACTTCACCACCAAATCGGGTGGTTCAGGCCTGGGACTCCCCATGGCGCGCCGCCTCATCGAAGCCCATAACGGGCGCATCGATATTCACTCCGAGGTCGGTCGAGGTTCAGACTTCACCATCATTCTTCCCGCAACGCTCCCTACCCACGCGCACTGAGCGCGCGCCCGATCCGACTCGCGGCCTCGTCGAGCTCGGCGCGCGTATTGAGCAGGTCCGGATAGCAGCGGATCGACGACGATCCATCCCCAATCGGGTGAGGCCTCGCGTCGGCATTCACGCCCGCCGCCTTGAGCGAGGCAAGATCACGCGCCGGATCGCGCGTCGGGATCAGTACAAAAAGTCCTTGCCCGTTGTTTGGTCGTGTGGCGACCCCTGCGCGATCCAGCGCATAGGTCAGGTGGGTCCGCAAGTCGGCGCTGTAGGTGAACAGGCGTTCGACGCCTATCCCCAGAACAAGGTCAAGCCCGGCGCGAGTCTGATACGGAATCAGGAACGAAGGCGTGGATTCGAGCCACGCGTCGCCGCCCGCGCCGCGCTCGGCGGAATTGTCGCGTGAAAATCCGAACGGATTTCTGCGCGCAAACCACCCCGTATCAGTGGTGACCAGTTTGGGGGATGGCACATCCAGGTGTCGCGGGTGAATCGCCAGCCAGCACGCTCCCGGGCCGCCTCGCGTGTACTTGTAGTTGCCTCCGATCACAAAATCGGCTTCACGCCACGCCTCGGTCATAGGCACCACGCCGGCAGCGTGGTACGCATCGACCAGCACCAAAGCGCCAATCTTGTGCGCAGCCTCGATCAGCGCGGGCAACCCGCTGACAATCTGCCCGGAGGCGTAATAGGTCGCGCTGATAACAACCAGATCGGTGCGGCGTTCGAGTGCGGCGATCAGCGCGTCGAGGCTGAAATTTCCATTATCAGTCGGGCCAAGACGATCCACATGAATGAGCGCGCGCTGCTCGTAACTGCGCAGGATGAAGTCGATCGAATCGAACTCACCAGTAGTGGTGACCACTCGAACGGGTGATTCGGGCAGGGCGTTGAGCACGGCACGCAGGCCTTGGCCGGCACTTGTTTTGGGGACAATCGCGTCGGGGCGATGCCAGTCGATCAGCGCACAAATGCGACGGCGGTATGCGTGCATCTCGGCCATCCATGCGGTCCATGCGTCGTCCATGTCGGTGTACCACAGGTTGATGGCCTCGGCGATGTCGAACGCGGTCTGATCGAGCGGGCGGCCGAGGGAGTGATTGGCGAGATAGATTTCCTGCCGGGCGAGAACGCGGGAGAAGAGTGGATGAAGGTGTCTGATCACGCCAAGTTCGTCGAGCGGGCCGCTGTCGAGCGATGCGATGGCGTGAGCGAGTTCTTCGGCTGGTGCTGGGAGTTCAGAGTTCGGTTCGGACATCCCACAACTCCGGAAATAGTGAGCTCAGAGTACTGAACCCAGCGCAGCACGTCAAGGCGAGCGGTGCTGGCTGCGGGTGACAACGGACTTTGGCAGCAACGATCCGGCATGAGATCGAGATCGAGATCGAGATCGGGAGATGGGAGAGTAAAGACCGCGCGAGCGCGCTCGGCACCGAAGTCGCAAAGCCGACTTCGGAGGCACGCAGAGCATGACGGGGATCGAGGCATCGGTGCCAGCCCGCCGATCGGGCCGACGACACTGAAGTGGCAGGTGGCTGCGGGCGAGCGAATCTACGCACACCCCGCGCTGTAGAGCCCGAGGAACATCTGCACATCGAAGAAGTCGAAGATGCCGTCGTTGTTGAGATCAGCAAGCGGGCTGCCGCGCGAATACAGGTTCAGATACACCTGCACGTCGAAGAAGTCGAGCACGCCGTCAACATTCATGTCAACCTGGCAAGGGTTGAGGATCGCAAGTCCAACGACACCGGAGGAAGTGGTTTCGACGACATCGACAACATGGTTGAACACGCCGGTTTCGAGATCGATCCACCCGATGACCAGCGTCGAGCTTGTATATGTTGCAAGATACAGTCGGCCATAAAACCAATCGAGGTCGTTATTGTCCATGGTTATTCCAATCGGACCGAGTGGTGTCCAGCCTTCCGGAGTGGGAGGATCGGGCAGGCGGATGATGCGGTTGGAAGTCTGATTGGACAGATACCATGTCTCGACGCCGTCGAAAGCCATGCCTCCGACAGCCGCGTTCGGGCGTTCGAGATCGATGACATCCAACGTCGAAAAATCGTGTGTGCTGTACTCCGAGATGATGCCGCCGACGACGCCGAAGAGGCGACCGTGAGCGAATGTGATGTCATTGCGATACGTATTTTCGGGGAAATCGCCGAGATGCACAAGATTTGGTGTTCCACTGAGCGGATTGTCGACGCGCCAGATGCGGGTATTGCCAGCGCCGCCTTGGACAGCAAGCACCTCTCCCGCACCAGCTCCCATGACAGAGGCACCTGGCGGCACGACGGTCATGCCGATGATCGTGCCGGGCTGATTGGGAAAGGCTTCGATCATGCCGTCGGTGACGCGATACAGCACCCTGTTGTAACTGGCCAGAAAGACAGGTTGGGCACATACGGGCGCGGCGATGAACACGATCAGCACAAGACACAAGCGGGTCAACATGGGGGCTTCCTCCAGAATCCGCGCACTATACAGCCAGACGCTGCGAGCGTCAATGGGAATTTCATATCTCACGAGCACTGTCGCACATACGCCGATCGTGGTCAAGGCGGGTCGCTACGCACACCCCGCGCTGTAGAGCCCGAGGAACATCTGCACATCGAAGAAGTTGAGCATGATTGAGCGCGGATCATCGATGCAACCCTGCCGAGCGATTGCTTTGGCTGGTGCTGGGGGTTCAGAGTTCGGTGCGGACATCCCAGAGCTCCGGAAACAGGACCTGATCGACGACGCGGCGGAGGAACGGGACTCCGGCGCTGCCGCCGGTGCCGCGTTTGAAGCCGATCACGCGCTGGACGACCTTGAGATGGCGGAAGCGCCAGAGGGAGAATGACTCCTCGACATCGACGAGGGATTCGCACATTTCGTAAGCCTGCCAATGGTCGTGTGGCGATCGGTAGATGGTCTTGAAGACCTCGACGACGCCGTCATGTCGTTCGTAGGGCTTGGAGAAGTCGCGTTCGATGACCGATTGCGGGATGGGCATGCCTTTGCGGCTGAGGTAGCGCAAGAACTCTTCGTAGAGGCTTGGGTTATCGAGGGCGTGCTGCAGAAGGATAGTGGCTTGTGGGTCGCGTTCGTGCATGCGCATCATGCCGGCGTTTTTGTTGCCGAGCAGGAACTCGACGAGGCGGTACTGGTGCGACTGGAACCCGCTCGACGAGCCGAGCACGCTGCGAAACTCGAGGTATTCGCTGGGGGTGAGTGTGGCGAGGATTGACCACTGTCTTTCGAGTTGGGTCTGAATGTGCTTGACGCGCGCGAGGACTTTGAAGCAGGGTGAGAGGTTGTCGTCGCGGATCCACTGCATGGCGGATCGGAGTTCGTGGATGATGAGTTTGAACCAGAGTTCGGTGGTCTGGTGCTGAATGATGAAGAGCATCTCGTCGTGATGCTCGGGGCGGCTGAGGGGCTTCTGGGCGGAGAGGATCTGATCAAGCGCGAGGTACTCGGCGTAGTTCATCTCGCTGCGAGACTGGGGCGCTGGTTCGGCATGGTCCGGGTCCATGAGCATGCTCCTTGTTGCGAGTTCATGCTATGGACCCGGACAGGCCGAGGTTTGGAGGTTGGCGTTTGATCAATCGACGCGCGAGAGGGCGAGGGCCTGACGTTCGCGTGTGAGGAGGTCGACCGTGTCGCGCCGAACGATGACGGTTCCATCGCCGGGCTCTGGGGAAATGTCGATGTTGCGTGCGGCGTAGAAATCGCGCTGGCGTGTGTTGGTGCAACCGCCGACCGAGCCGAGGAGGACAAGGGCCGTGCTGATGATGACGACGCATTGCGTCGTGCTGGTGCGGAGACTGGACAACCGCGGACCTTTCAAAGCCTCAACGTTGGCGACGTTCGCACCCCGCGTGCCGCTGATGGGAGATCGGAAAGATGACACCCGGTGGTTGAGGGTTTGGGCTCGTGGCTGGACTCTGGCAGGGTTGGTGGTGCCCGCGTGATCGGCATGCTTGGTGCAGACATCATCGGATCGTGGTGAACATGGGGTTCTTCGGACGTTGTGGGTGTGGTTCATGGCGACCTCTGTTCTGGCGTGTGCTCCCCAAGTGCAGCACGACCTACCATTGATCCGCACCGGGGATGGGGTCCCTGACAAGGAGTTTTTTGCACCATGAAGCCTGCGATCAGCACAGTGGCATGTCCGGAGTGGACGCTTGAGCGGGTGTTCGAGTTTGCGAGGAAGATCGACGTGACCGGTGTGGAGTTGCGGACGTTCGGCGATGACTCATCGCAGTTCGCGCCGGATCCGTGCCTGACGGACTTTGCGAAGATTCGGCGTCTGAGTGCGCAGTCTGGGGTGTCGATTGCGTGCCTTGCGACTTCGATTCGGTATGACGCGCCGATTTTTCCGCCGGTGGTGGGGCGTGTGGTGAGCCAAACGCAGATTGAGGTGCGTGCGACCAAGCGGATGATTGACGTGGCGCGCGAGGTGAAGGCTCCGTTTGTGCGCGTGTTTGCGTTTGAACTCGGGGCCAAGGAGACGCGCAAGGCGGGGCTTCGGCGGATCATCGAGCGGATGGAACTCGCGGCGGCGTGCGCGCGCAACACGGGTGTGCGGCTGCTGATTGAGAATGGCGGGTCGTTTGCGACGGCGGAAGATCTCAATGAGATCATGGATCGTCTGGCATCGACTCACGTTGCGGCTGCGTATTGCCCGGCGGTTGCTCAGTCGGTGGGGGAGGACCCTGTCGAGGGCGTGCGCATGCTGGGTGAGCGGCTTGAGAGCGTGAAGTTGAAAGATTTTGTAGGAACCACGGCTGTTCCGATCGGGCACGGCGAGATGCACTGTCGCGAGGTGGTCGAAGAACTGGCGCGGCGAAACTATGGCGGCTGGGCGGTGATCGAGTGGGATCGCCTGTGGCTTTCGGGGCTTGAGGCGGCCGAGCGGGTGTTGCCTCAGAGTGTGGCGGACCTGATGGGGTGGTATGCGGGCGCTCGTGCAAAGGCTGGCCCGCGTGCGATGGCGATGAGTTAGGCGCGAGGGTGTGAGCGAAGATCGCGAACGAACGCAACGTTTGATCGAGCGATGCAAGTCGCTTGGTTTCGCGGCGTGTGGGGTGTGCGCTGCCGAACCGAGTAGATGGTCGAAAGAGTTTGAGGCGTGGATTGCGGCTGGCAAGCACGGCTCGATGACGTGGCTGGCAGAGCACGCCGATGTGCGGTGCGATGTGCGGTTGATGCTGGCGGATGCGGCAAGTGTGCTGATGGTTGCGGATCAGTACGCGGTGCGGGGTCAGCGTGAGGACAGGCACGGGCGAGTGCGATTGGGGCGGGTGGCGCGGTATGCGCGCGGGCGTGATTATCATGTGGTGCTTAAGAAGCGGTTGCATACGCTGTGCGATGAGTTGAGCAAGGCGTATCCGGGCGAGCGGTTTCGCGCGTTTGTTGATACGGCTCCGGTGCTTGAGCGCGAACTGGCGGCACGCTGCGGGATCGGGTGGACGGGAAAGCACACGCTGACGATTCATCCGAGGCTGGGCAGTTATGTGCTGCTGGGCGGGGTGGTGACGACGCTGAGGCTTGAGGCGTCTGCGGAGCAGCGCGTGGTTGCGGATCATTGCGGGACGTGTACGCGGTGCATTGATGCGTGCCCGACGCAGGCGATTACGCCTTATGCGGTCGATGCGAGGCGTTGCGTGAGTTACCTGACGATCGAGCATCGGGGGCTGATCGAGGAAGAGTTTTTTGAGGGAATTGGGGATTGGGTTTTCGGGTGTGATGTGTGCCAGGAGGTGTGCCCGCACAATTCGGAGCGTGCGGGCGCGGCGGGCGAGCGGGCTGGAAGTGTGTATCCGGCGTATGAAGCGCGCGTGAGCGGGTTCGACTTGCTGGAGGTGTTGGGTTGGGAGGAGGATGAGCGGCGTGAAGCGTGTTCGGGTTCGGCGATCAAGCGGGCGAAGCTGGACATGATGCGTCGGAATGCGGCGATTGCTGCGGGGAATGAACTGGCACGGGGTGAGGATGCGGCGTTGCGTGCGCGGATTGAGGAGATTGCGCGCGATGATGCGAGCGAGTTGGTGCGTGAGACGGCTTTGCAGGTGCTGCGAAGGTCTGGGGAACGCTTGTGAGTGCTTGTTATTGAAGTGCGGCGCGTCTGGGGAGGAAGAGGCGTGCGAGAATGACTACGGCAAGGCCGAAACCGAGCCAGATTTCCTGACGTTCGATAAAGCCCATCCAAAACATGGGGGCGGCGATACCGACGGCGGCGGCGCAGACGCGAATTGTTTTGCGCCTGGCGGCGGGGGTTGCGATGCGCGTGGGGATCATGACGAGCCAGACGTATGCGGGGAAGACGAGGCCATAGAAGGACATGAAGAGGCGGTATCCGAGTTCACCAGCGGATATGCCTGAGTGTTCGGGCAGGCGCGAGGCGATGATGGCTGCGAGCGCGGCCAGCACCCAGAATCCCCAGGCGAACTTTTCGGGGATGAGCATGGGCGTGGTGGCACGGCGGTGAGCGGCGATGGTAAAACTGGCTTGGATCAAGAGGTGAAAGAGGATTGCGGCTGCGATCCAGGTGGGGAGGACACGGGGTGAGATGCGTTCGTCGATGAAGGGTGCGTATGCGAGAGTGAGAAGGATCATCGCGGCGAAGAAGAACCCGAAGCCGAGCGTGAAGGCAATGCGCGACTGTCGGGCGGTGAGGGAAAGTCGTGTGGCGTGGAAGGTGAGATCGAGGTATGGGCAGAGGGCAAAGCCGAAGATGCAGATGGGGGCGAGCCAGAGGAGGCCGGTCGGCAAGGTTTCGAGTGCGGGCGTGGGGATGACGGATTTGGTGTGAAATGTCAGGGCGATGAAGACCGCGGCCGAGAGGAGCCAGATGGGGAGGGCAATGGCGACGAGGCTGCGCGATGGGCGTGTGATGAGTAGGGCGAAGGCAGCGATTGCCAGGAGGAGCACGATTGTCAGGGAGACTCGATCGAGGTGCAGGCTGGTTGCGACCCATGAGCTGAGCCAGGTGATCCAGTAGATGTGGAATGCGATGGTGACGATGGAGAAGGCTTCGAGCGCGGGGCGATGCAACGTGACAAGACGGGCAGCGAACTCGCGTGTCGAAAGCACCCAGCCCATGGCAGCGGCACCGACGATGTTGGGGAGTGCGAAGACGAGGAACGCCCAAGGGCCGAAGTCGCGGACGAGGAGAATCGGGAGGAACATGCCGATGCACCATGTCCATGAGACAGCCAGGAACGCTGCGCCGGCGAGGGTGCCGATGGGGTTGTGTTTCCGAGGTTCGTTGCTCGGGGGATGCATCGGAGTGGCTTAGCCGATGGCTTTGCGAAGGGCGTCGACCTTGTCGGTGCGTTCCCAGGTGAAGCCGGCATTTCGGACGCTGGTGCCTTCGAGGCGTTTGTACTCGATTTCGGCGGGTGGGCGGCCGAAGTGCCCGTGTCGTGCGGTGGGGCTGTAGATGGGTTTGCGCAGGCCGAGGGTTTCGATGATTCCCTTGGGGGTGAGGGTGAATGTGTCGCGGATTGCCTTACTGATGCGTTCGGGGTCGGCGCGGTGGGTGCCGAAGCAACTGACGTGAACGCTGGTGGGTTCGGTGACGCCGATGGCGTAGCTGAGTTGGATTTCGCATTCGTCGGCGAGTTCGGCCGCGACGACGTTCTTGGCGATGTAGCGAGCCATGTATGCAGCGGAGCGATCGACCTTGGTCGGGTCTTTGCCACTGAAGGCGCCGCCGCCGTGGCGTCCGCGTCCGCCGTAGGTATCAACGATGATTTTTCGTCCGGTGAGTCCGCTGTCGCCGTGTGGTCCGCCGATTTCGAATCGGCCTGTGGGGTTGACGTGGATGGTGATGCCGGGATTCCACCATTCGCCGAGCACGGGCTTGATGATTTTCTCGACGACAGCCTTCTTGAGGTCGGGCTGGCGATCGTTCCATGTCGGGTCGTGCTGTGTGGAGAGGACGACGGTATCGACGCGGACGGGTTTGTGGTTGGCGTATTCGACGGTGACCTGACTCTTGGCATCTGGGCGTAGGCCCGGGATGAGCGATTCGCGGCGGATGTGTGCCTGTTGCTCGACGAGGCGGTGAGAGAGCTGGATGGGGAGAGGCATGAGTTCTTCGGTTTCGCGGCAGGCAAAGCCGAACATCATGCCCTGATCGCCGGCGCCTTCGCGGTCGACACCCATGGCGATGTCGCGTGATTGTTTGTTGAGGGCGACCATGACGGCGCAGCTCTCGGCATCGAAGTGCATATCGCCACTGGTGTAGCCGATTTCGCGGATGGCGCGGCGGACGATGTCGGGGATATCGACGTAGGTATTGGTGGTGACTTCACCTGCGACGACAACGAGGCCTGTGGCGACGAGCGTTTCGCAGGCGACGCGCGAGTGCGGGTCGTCGGCCAGCATCGCATCGAGAATGGCATCGGAGATCTGGTCTGCCACTTTATCGGGGTGGCCCATGGAGACGGATTCGGATGTAAAGAGGTGGTTGGACATGGCACGAAATCCCTGAAACGCGGGTTGGGTTGATGTGCTGACCGGCTTGACCAGCGGACCTTGAGGACGATCGTAGACCTTGCGGGGTGCGAGGGTCGGAGGGTCGAGAAGTTCCTGGCGGAGGCTTGTGCCCAGTTGGGCTGCGGAGGGTGGGTGCGAGGCCATATCCTCCGGGCATGGCGAAGACGAAATCTGGCGGTCTGACATATGCCGAGTCGGGAGTCAGCATCGAGGCGGGCGATCGATTCGTAGCGTCGATCGGGTCGCTGTTGCGGCGGACGCACGGGCAGAGAGTGATTGCGAACCCCGGTGGGTTTGCGGGGCTATACCGGCTTGACTACAACGAGGAATTGTTTCGACACAACTACCGCGAGCCGGTGCTGGTGTCGTGTGCCGATGGCGTGGGGACGAAGGTGCACCTTGCCAAAGAGATGAATCGGTACGACACGGTCGGGATCGATCTTGTGGCGA
Organism: Phycisphaeraceae bacterium; assembly: GCA_019636795.1. NCBI lineage: Bacteria > Pseudomonadati > Planctomycetota > Phycisphaerae > Phycisphaerales > Phycisphaeraceae > Phycisphaeraceae bacterium. The sequence goes on along the minus strand of JAHBWW010000002.1, from coordinate 67,382 downwards.
TGAATGTCAATGACCTGATTGTGCAGGGTGCCGAGCCGTTGTTTTTTCTGGATTACATCGCGGTTCATCGGGTGGAGCAGGAGATGCTGATGGCACTGCTCAGCGGGATCAGCCGCGGGTGCGAGCTTGCGCGGTGTGCGCTGCTTGGTGGCGAGACCGCGGAGATGAACGACCTGTACAAGGAAGGCGACTTCGATCTGGCCGGGTTTGCGGTGGGGGTGGTCGAGCTTTCGCGGGCGACGGATGCGACGCGCGTCGAGCCGGGAGACATTGTGCTGGGTCTGGCGTCGAGCGGTGTGCACTCGAATGGGTACTCGCTCGTTCGCAAGATCGTACAGAAAGCCAAACTGAAGCTCGACAAGGTATATCCGGAGTTGGATCGCGAGCGCGTGCTGGGCGATGTGCTGCTTGAGCCGACGCGGATCTATGCGGATTCGATCGTGCGGCTCGGGCGGGCGTATCGCGTGAAGAAAGTTGTGACGGGCATGGCGCATATCACTGGCGGCGGGCTCGAGGGCAATTTGAATCGCGCACTGCACGACGGCGTCGATGCAGTCGTGGATCGACGGGCATGGGACAAGCCTTCGGTTTTTTCGTTTCTTCAGAAGAAGGGTGGGGTGGCAGAAGACGAGATGTGGCGCGTGTTCAACATGGGGATCGGGTACTGCCTGATCGTGCGCCCGACGTTTGCCGAGTCGATCGTGCGGAAACTGGAGCGGTTTGGCGAACGAGTCTGGACCATCGGACGAATCGAGCGCGGCAAGGGCGTTGTCCGATTCAAGTGATGATGACTGCTCAATGAAGTCTTTTGTAATGGCCGCTTGCGAGGAGCGAGTTTCATTACGGCTGCACGTAATCGAAGGTGTCGGTGGGAATCCACGTTTCAGAACCTGAGCGGAGGCGTACGCGCGTCCAGTCATTGCGGGACTCGATAGCGCGGGCTTCGGTGCCGGGCGGGAGGGTCTGCTCAAAGGTGGGCTCGTATACGTCGCGGCTGGGGCCATTGAAACCAAAGGTGGGGTTGAGTACGACGATGCGAGTATCGGTGCGACGATCCCACTCGCTGGCAACAAGTGCGAGGGCGGAGATCAACGCCAGGATTGCAGCGATGGCGGGGATGAAGGCGGGGGTGCTTGCGCGCACTGAACGAGAGCGTGCGATACAGATCCAGAGCACGGTCCACGACAGGACAAATGTGAACTGAACGACGATGGGCGAGACGAAGCGCCGCCAACTGTTGGCTACGTCGATCGCACGCTGGCTGGGCGCGGGTGCGATGTCGATCTGCACTGCTGCCCGCGCAGCAGTGAGTGCTTCGCGTGCCTGAGCGTGGCGTGGATCGAGCACCAGCGCCCGGTTAAGAGCGAGGACTGCCTGCCCGGTTTGTTCTGAGAGGAGGGCAGCATTCCCGAGGGCGCGGTACAACTCGGGGTTGTGGCCAGTTTCGCGCAAGGCACGAGTGAACTCGGCAGCGGATTGAGCGAAGAGGGCGCGAGCGAGAATCGGATCAGAGCGATAGACACCGATGGCCTGCTCATAGAGCGAAATGGCGTGCTCTGAGGCGGAGGCTGGTGGCGTCGCGCGAGCGTATGGTGCGAAAAGCAGCATGACAATGGAGCAGACGATGAGGCACAGGCGGTTCATTGTGTGCGCTCCATGTGCTCGTGTGCGTTGCGGAGGAGTTGGCAGCACCGCTCCGGATCGGGCGCGGGGCGATCGAGGCCCCCGAAGCGAGCCAGTTCGGTGCGTTCAAGTGCAGCTGCAAGTTCGCGTGCTTCGAGCGGAGTAGCAGCAATGCGGGCACAGTCATCGGCGGTGATTGCGTCGGGTCGTTGGGCCAGACGAAGGGCCATGTAGTGTCGCACGGCAAGATCGGTCTTGCCTGCGCGTGCGAGGCGGAGGGCTTTGTGCAGTGCGTGACGTGCGCGAGCACCGGGTCGGGTGGCGCGATCACGCACTGTCGAAAAAAAGATGACGAGCAGGGCAGCGGTCGGGGCAGCGGCGATGGCGTACCAGAACCACTGCTCGATTCGTTCAGGAGGTGCTGGTCTTGCCAGTTCATCGGCAGACGCCAGCGCCCAGATGCCGGGGGCGGAGCGATCGAGTGAGGAGCGTGAGGCGGGGGCGCGAAGGGGGCTGAGAATCGCGTCGGCCAGGGTGACATCCCGCGTGGAGCGGACGGTAATCGGGATGGGAGCCGTGAACGATGTTCCGAATTTGCCCTGCATAGGTTCGAAATACGAAAGTTCGAGTGGGGGAATCTCGGTGACGTTTTCGCTGAGTGCGCGGATGGTTGTGCGGAAGACGGCGCGGCCGGTGCTGTCGGGCACGCGTGTCCAGCCTGTGGTATCAAGTTTGAAGTGATCGACGAGTTGACGCTGAACTTCGAGATTGGGTCCATCTTCGATGCGCGGGGCGTTTGGGCCGGTGATGCGCACCTGCAACGCGATAGGGTCGCCGACGTTGACATCGGTGGGCGAGGCGCTTGCTTCGATCATGTATGAACCGATGAGGTCGGTAAAGGTGCTCGGGCGACCATCGGTTGGGATGGGGCGTGCGGTGAACTCGATGGGCGCGGTGCGAGAGATGCCTCGTTCTGTGCCTCGTTCGTTGCGGCGAGGCGTGTCGAAGATCATGACGATCGGGCCGAGGGAGAATGTGCCGGGGCGCTCGGCGATGATGCGCAGTTCGTAGGTGAGTGTGAGGGCGGCGGTGCCCTGAAAGGAACCTTGCCCGCGCTTGCCGTAGATGGTTTGGCCGAAGATTTCGGTGCGCAAGTACTGCCCAGAGCGATCGCGAAACGCGACTGGATCGCTGATTGGCTCGACGGTGAGGCCATCGGGAATGTCGCCACCTGCAAGGGCGAAACTCTGCACATCACGGCCGACGTACCACGTGAGGCGAAGCGTGACTGGTTCACCGACATACGCGCGAGGCTTGCTGATGCGGGCTTCGAGTGCAAAGTCATCTGGCTGATCCGGCTCGACGATTTCGACATCAACGGGATTGGTGTTGAAGGTGTTCCCATCGACGACGACTTGCATCGAGGGGATCGTGAGCGTGCCCGAACTGGATGCGGCCAGTGTGTAGGTGTAGGACTGGGTGATGACGTTGGTGACGACGATGTTGCCATTGGCGTCGCGGGCGCGTCCGGGCTGTGACATGAAAGAGGAGCCGGTGCTCAGAACACGGATCTGATTTGGGAAATTGACGATTGGATCTTCGACTGCCAGCCTCTTGTTTGAGAGAATGGAGATGACATAGCGAAACGTGCTGCCGAGGTATGCGCGCTCGGGTTCGACAGCCGCGGTGACTTCGATGCTGGTTTGGGCGCGTGCGTGAGAACAGACAAGGCAGATGAGCACGAACGCGAAATGATAAACTCGGGAACGTGTGTGCATTACCAATCTCGCTCTACGGGGACAGGGCGGCTGAGCATGCGACGAAGATTTTCGAGCTCACGTCGCTGCTGGCCCTCTTGTTCGAGGATTTGCTCGGCGTGTCTTTGCTCGGGGGATTTTGGTTGATCGGCAGCGGGCTGGTTGGGTGCTTCCTGTGGCTGCTGCTGTTGTTGCGGTTGTTCGCTCTGATCCTGTTGTTCTTGCGGCTGCTGATCGGCGGATTGTCGCAGGGCTTCGGCGATGGCGCGGAGTTGGTCGGCGGCGGTCTGCTGTTCGGGTGCGGCTCGATCGGTGCGGCTGACGGCGAGTTCTTCCATCGCGTCGCTTTGCGATTTCATGGCTTGTTGGAGCAAGTCGGCCAACTCGGGATTCTGGTCGAGAAGCTCTTCGAGATCGTTTGCTGCTTGTTGTGTCTGTTCATTGAGGTCCTGCTGGGATTCGAGCTGCTCGCGTGATCGGCTTGGCGGAGTTGTGCGCGTCTGGTCGGCTTGCTGTTGCTGTGCGTCCGCGAGTTGTTCCATCCGGTTGGCAGCGTCCTGCATCTGCTGTTGCTGACGTTGCTGCTCTTCGAGTTGGTCTTGAATCTGTGCGATGAGTCGCCGGACGAGTTCGGTGTTTCGAGCAGCGTCGAGATCGTTCGGTGCGACATCGAGAACTGCCCGGAAGGCAGCAGCGCTGGCGCGGAGGAGAACAAGTGCTTTGCCAAGGTCGCCTGGTTGAAGTTGGTCGTTGACGGTTCGAGGCTGCATCTCTGCCATCGCTGATTTGAAGAGCGCATGGGCGAGGTTGAAGCGGGCGTTGGGAGCAAGATGAGGGAAGGCTGTATCGACGGTGCGGTACGCCTCGATTGCGCCGGCATAGTTGCCAGCTTCGAGCAGTGCGCACCCGTGATTGAACATGCTTTCTGCGGATGGTCTGTGCGCGAAGGCCTGGGCGGCTTCGGGGAACTTGCCTTCGCTGAAGAGTCGATGGCCATTGTTGGGCGAGAGCGAGAGCAAGGCGGCGAAGATCAGCGTGTGCGGCATCATGGTTGCACTCTCCTGCGGTCATCAATGAACGATTCGATGACGAGCATGGCCAGCGCGATACAAAGAAAGGCCCAGAACATTTCGTCGTAGCGCATGGCATTGCCGGTTTCGAGTGTGATCTGATCGGCCGAGGCGATGAGTTGGGAGTAGATGTCGTCGAGAGCGATGTTGCCGGTGCCAACGTTGAGAAAAACTCCGCCTGGGGTGGCCTGGGCAATGCGGGCAAGTGCACCGGCATCGAGTCGAGAGCGAACTACTTCGCCGCGGTAGGTTGCGAATGGCTCGGTGGAGTTCTGGGCGGGGATTGGGGTGCCGTTTGTGTCGCTGCCGAGCCCGATTGTGATGATGCGGATATTGGACTGGGCTGCAGATTCGGCGGCTTCGACAGGCAGGCTGTCCTGATCTTCGCCATCGGTGATGAGGATGATGTCGCGGTAGATTGCGTCGGGTCGATCGCGTGTTGGGTCGCGCTCGAAGACTTGAGAAACTGTCTTACGGATGGCATCACCGATCATCGAGCCGCCGACAGGGACCGAATCGGGCGAGAGTTCTTCGAGGGCGAGATTGAAGAAGCCAATGTCGCGTGTGAGGGGGCACTTGACGACAGCGGACCCTGCGAAGGCAACGAGGGCGATTGAATCACCTTCGACGACCGAGGCCATATCGCGAATCCAGATCTTGGCGCGCTCAAGACGGTTGGGCGCGAGGTCGCGGGCCAGCATGCTGCGCGAGACGTCGACAACGAAGACGATTTCGCGGCCTTTTCGTGCGACGGGGATCTCTCGCTCGTTCCATTGTGGCTGCACCAGAGCAAAGGCGAGTGAAGCGGTAGCCAAGGCGCTCGCGATAGTGCGTACCCAGAAGTGGGCGGCCCGGCGCGGCGAAGTGATCTTTGTGACGAGGTCTGGGTCGGCGAAGCGAGCCAGAAGTTGCTGAGTGCGCGAGCGAGCGTAGAGCCAGAGCAGCGCCACTGCCGGAGCGGCCCAGAGGGCGTGAAACCAATGTGGAGCGCCCAGGTGCATCAGGTTGTCCTCCGCAAGACAAGCGTGCGCAGGAGCGATTCGAGCAGAATTGCGGCGAATGCGGCGATGGCGAGTGGCCTGTAGAGTTCGATGTAGTCTGTGAATTCCTCGATCTCGACTTTGCTGCGTTCGAGTTCGTCGATCTGGTTGTAGACCTGGCGCATGGCTTCAGCATCAGCTGCGGAGAAGTAGCGCCCTCCCGTGATGCTGGCGATGCGCTGAAGGAGATCACGATCGACTTCCATCGGCGTAAAGAGTGATCGCAGGGCGTTGTCGCTGGACGTGTCACCGATGCCGATGGTGTAGACACGAATGCCCCATTCGGCAGCGAGATGCGCAGCGTCGATGGGCGAAATGCCTCGATTGTTGGCACCATCGGTCAGGAGAATGACGACTTTGCTTTTGATGACGAAGTCGGGTGCTTGATCGCTGCGCGCAGTATTTCGTGCGATCTCGGCTTCGGCGTTCTTGAGTCGGGCAGCGGCGAGTTGCAATGCCGAGCCGATTGCTGTGCCATCTTCGCCACGGATAGAGGCGGTCTCGATCTGATCAATCATGGTGATCAGGGCGGCATGTGAGCGGACGAGGGGGCAGAGCGTGTCGGCAAAGCCAGCGAATCCGACCAGGCCGATCATGTCACCTTGTCGTCCGCGGTCGCGCTCGGAGGTCGAGTCCGGACCTTGGACGAACTCCTTGGCCATGGCGCGCGTGACTTCGATGCGTGTGGACATCTGCGAACCCCATCGCATGGGTTGTTCCATACTGCTCGATCGGTCGATGACGAGTTGAATCGCGACGCCTTCGATGGTGGTGCGGGTATGCCCCTCGAACTGCTGCGGGCGAGCGAGTGCGACGACAATGAGAGCGATCGAAACCGCACGCAGGAATGCGGGAAGCCACGCGAAACGCACGCGCCAAGACCTGCGTCCGGCGGCGAGGAGGTCATTCTGGGTATACATCACCCCGCTTTGCGCGCGATCGCGTGAAGCGAGCAGCACGATCGGCACAAGCACGAGCAGCACGAGCATCCAGGGCCATTGCCAGCGGTCGATCATGCAGCGGCCTCCGGCGTGTGAGGTGGCGAGTGCAACTGCTCGATGGCAGAGCGAATCGTGGCTCGCTGCTCTTTCGAGAGGCTGTCTCCAGAGTACTGAGCAGCGTCGAGTTTGTGCAGTAGGCCGACGAGTTGGCTCGTAACGGGATTGCTGTCTCGCCTGTTGATGGCTCGGATAATGTCTTCGGTTGTGATGGCGTCGCAGGAGACTTGCTCAAGCGGGTGAATTTTCGAGGCGATCAATCCGAGTGCGATGCGGGCAAACTCAGGGTCCGACAGCGTGTCGTCATAGAGTGAACGCGGTTTTGCGGCCGTTGCTCCTTTGGGTCGCTTGTGTGCTCGAAGCACGAGCACGAATGCAGCCACTATCACGATGGCGAGCAATGTGCCGCCCCAGATCAGCGTGGGCAGGATCGACGGCAGTACTGCTTGGCGCGGTTCATCAAGCAGCGGGCGGACCGGAGCGAGATCCTTGTCGGCTTCGGTCAGGACACTCACGACGCGCACGGTCTGGGGCGATGTTTCAAGGGAGGCGGATGTTCCATCGCGCGATCGCAGCACCGCTGTTACGCTTGGGATCTCATAGTCGCCGGGAAGGAACGGCTCGATGGTTAAGAGCCGCTGCTCAACCAGCATTGATGTCTGTGACATTGTCGGCGGTTGCGACGTTTCATGGAGAATCGTCCACCCATGTGCCGCAGGGTTGAAGGCGAATGAGGTGATGACGACGCCCGGGGCGGTCGAGATGGTGATGCTCACATCAATTGTGTCGACTGTGCGCATTTCGCCTGAAGGGATCACGATGTGCAGTGAGCCAAGTGCGGAATCGGAGCGCGACGAGATGGCGGCGTCGAGCGGTGGTGGCGGGTTTTCGTGTCGTTGACACGCCGAGAGCGCGAGGACGGCTATCACGAGCACGATGGGGTGGCGTGGGTTCATCGTCGCTTCTCCCGCAGGCGGAAGTAGCGTGCTAGTTCGCGGCCAAACGCGCTGGCGGTCGAAGCGTCGATGCAGTCAACGCGGGCAGATCGCAGCGCGTGCGTCACAGTGTCGCGCTGGCGTGTGGTTGCGGCTTCAAAATTGCGGCGGACAGACCTGCTCGAAGTGTCGATCAGCACGCTTTGGCCTGTTTCAGGATCTCGGAAGCGCATCAGGCCCGCAGATGGCAGTTCGAGCTCGCGCGGGTCGCTGGTGCGCAGCGCGATGACTTCGTGCCTGTGCGAAGCCATCTGGAGCGAACGCTTGAGTGGCACGAGCTCCCTGGCATCGAGAAGAAAGTCGGAGATGAGAAAGATGATGGCGTGCTGGCGTACCACCGTGCGGAGGAGTTCGAGCGCGTCGCGCATGGCAGCGCCCGAGCCGGCCGGTCGCGCGTCGAGGCAGGTGCGAATCACGCGCAGCAACGTCGAACGGCCCTTGCGGGGCGGAAGGAACGACTCGATCGTGTCGGCGTAGGTGATGAGGCCCACACGATCATTGTTGCGCGATGCGACGAGCGAAAGCACAGCCGCCATTTCGGCCGCCAGGCGAGCCTTGGTGCGCCCAACCGCGCCGAAGGCGGTCGAAGCACTGATATCCACGCACAGGATGACCGTGAGTTGCCGCTCTTCGATGAACCGTTTGATGAATGGCTTGCCGGCGCGGGCCGTCACATTCCAATCGATGAGGCGTACGTCGTCGCCGGGCTGATACTCGCGCACATCGGCAAACTCGATGCCTTGCCCTTTGAAGGCGGCGTGATACTCACCGGTGAGCAGATCATCGACCCGCCTTTTGGCATGGATCTCAAGCCGGCGCACTTCCCGCATGAGTTCTTCGGTCAACATGCCTCTGATCCCCACCTATGGAACAGCGACGTGGTCGAAGATGCGACGAAGGATCTGGTCTGAAGTCACGTTCTCGGCTTCGGCTTCGTAACTGACCAGAACGCGGTGACGCAGGACATCGAGCCCGACGTTCTTGACGTCGCTGGGCGTGACGAACCCGCGGCCCGAAAGAAACGCCCGTGCTCGCGACGCGAGCGCCAGTGCGATCGAAGCGCGGGGCGAAGCGCCGTACTCGATCAGACGGGCGAGGGCATCGTCGATCACGCGAGGCTCGCGCGTCGCATGAACCACATCGACGATGTAATCCTTGATCGCGTCGGCGATGACGACCTGATTGACGAGTTTGCGTGCTTGGCGGATTTCGTCAAGCGTGATGACAGGTTCGATCGAGAGTGCCGGAGCGCTCGATGCCATGCGATCGACGATCACGCGCTCTTCTTCGCGGGTCGGGTATCCCACATGAACCTTGAGCATGAAGCGATCGAGTTGTGCTTCGGGAAGCGGATATGTGCCTTCCTGCTCGATGGGGTTCTGGGTCGCGAGCACCAGGAAGGGGTCATCGATCGGATATGTGGTGTCGCCGATCGTGACGTGGCGTTCCTGCATGGCCTGAAGGAGGGCGCTTTGCACCTTGGCCGGCGCGCGATTGATTTCATCGGCCAGAACAAGGTTCGCGAAGATTGGACCTTTGCGCGTGGTGAATGCGCCGGTATCGGGGCGATAGATAAGAGTGCCGATGAGGTCGGCCGGGAGAAGATCGGGCGTGAACTGGATGCGTGAAAAGGACGCGTGGATCGCGCGTGAAAGTGAACTGACCGTCAAAGTCTTGGCCAATCCAGGCACGCCTTCGAGCAACACATGGCCACCGGTGAGCAGCCCGATCAGCAGGCGCTCGATCATGGCCCGCTGTCCTACGACAACTGTGGCGACAGCGTCTGTCATACGCGTCATGACCTCGGCCTGACGCTCGATTTCGGTAGAAAGGTCCGGTGGGACAATCGTCATGCAGTTCTCCAACGTACCGGTTCAGTTGGTCAGGATGCGCACCCTCAGCGTTTCCGCCGAATCTGCGTGAAGATTCCTGCGTGGCGACACCGAGGGTCTTTTCCGGTATTCGGCCGATTAGCCGTTCTGGCCACCCGCGGGCGGTGCAGCCGGACGCTGAATCTGGATTTCGCCGTTCTGCTCTTCATACTGACGAATCAGCTGGCCCAGGCTCATCGCCAGGCGCTTCGCGCCGGCCCAGTTCATCACGATGCGGCTGCCCACCGTGAACACCACGGTCGGGGGCTGATTGGGCATCTGCATCGGGATGTTCAGCCCGAAGTCCATGATCACTTCGTCCATCGTGGTCGAAGTGCGGATGGTGTTCGCATAAGTGCTATGCATTTTGGATTCGTCGATGCGGAGCTGAATCTGCTGACCTTGGTTCTCTGCCATGGCGTTGGGTCCACCTTTCGAGGATCTGGGTTTGCGTGCCACCCGGGTATGCTGCGGCTTCGGGCCGCACGCGCCGGGTCACAACCTTAGCCACACTGCGGCGGTTTTGACACTGCCTCACGATGCATCGGTCGGCCATACAGGGGCGAATATGCCTGTGGTAAGCAACCAGCTCTGTAGAATTGTGTGTGTACTGGGCATTGCTAAACCGCAAAGGTCGACGGGCATGCACTGGCCGATCTGCAGCCGAAGGGGGAGAATGATGCGATTGTGGCTCGTGATGGGATTTCTTGCGGCGTGTCTTGGGCAAGTGAGGGCAGACCTTGGCGAACCGGGGACATTTGCTGCGGGCTACAGGCAGGTCAGTGTGACGCGGGCAAACGGCTCGACTTTTACCGCCAGGCTGTTTTATCCGGCGTTGGTCGCAGGGGAGAACGCGGCGATCGACGGATCGGGCGGGCCTTACCCTGGAATCAGTTTCGGACATGGATTTGTGCAGGCGGTGTCCAACTATCAATCCACGCTTTTGCATCTCGCGTCGCATGGCTATCTCGTCATCGCGACCAACTCGGAGGGAGGCCTCTTCCCGAGCCACGCGAATTTCGCCGCCGATCTGCTCCTCAGCCTGACCTATCTTGAGCAGCAGAACACGCTTCCGGGAGGGTTTCTCGAAGGACTTGTCGATACCGCAGCGTTCGGGCTCAGTGGTCACTCGATGGGAGGCGGCGCATCGATTCTGGCTGCGAGCGATCCACGAGTGCGGGCGATTGCGCCACTTGCAGCTGCGAATACCAATCCATCGAGCATTGCGGCATCGAGCGCATTCTTTGTTCCTGTGCGGCACATTGTGGGTTCATCGGACACAATCGTTACGCCCGCAACGACCATCCAGATGTACAACAACTCGGCACGTGCTCGGCAGTTTGTGAACCTGCAGGGCGGGTTTCATTGCGGGTTCATCGACTCGCAGGGGTTCGGCTGTGACACCGGAAGCATGACGCGAGGCGATCAATTGCGCTTCACGCGACGCCTGCTCACCGAATTCTTCAATCTGTACCTCAAGGGCGACCAGAATGCATGGCGCGCAGTCTGGTTCGATGAAGCACAGTCCGACCCGCGCATTGTGACCACAGGCGAGGCGGACAGCGAGATCTCCCCTGCTGAAGCAAACCTCAGTGTGCGAGCAGGCGCAACTGTCACAATCCCGATTGATGTTTTCAATCGCGGGCCGGATGTGATGACGTTGACGCTCGAAGTCGTCGAGTCCCCTTGGCCGGTCGCGTTCGAGCCTGCGGGTGTGGGACCGCTGGCGATCAATGCTTCGGGCAAAGCTGTCGTGCGAGTTGTCCTTCCGCCCGAGGCTACGCTCGGCCAAAGCACGGTTATCGTCGCGGCCAGATCCGGGCGCGATGGTGGTTCACGCTCGATTGCCAGACTCGCTCTCACCGTAACTTGCGGCGGTGACTTCAACGGCGACAAGGTGGTTGACTTCTTCGATGTTCAGGCGTTCCTGGCGGCATTCAGTGACGACGATAGTTCGGCCGACTTCAACGGCGATGGCATCTTCGACTTCTTCGATGTGCAGGCATTTCTGGCGTCGTTCTCCGCCGGATGCGGGTGATCTCGCGTCAACCTTATCCCGCGCGCCGCGGCACTGGCCTGGGCACCGCGGCCAGCAGCGTTTTGGTGTACTCGTGCTGCGGGTCATGGATAATCTGTTCGCGCGCTCCAACTTCTACGATCTTGCCCGCTTTCATGACTGCGATTCGCGAGCACATGTGTCCGATGACTGCCATGTCGTGGCTGATGAACAGGTAGCTCAGATGCAGATCACGCTGGAGATCCTTGAGCAGGTTGATGATCTGGGCTTGAACAGAAACATCAAGAGCACTCGTCGGTTCATCGCAGATGATGAAGTGCGGGTTGATCGAAAGCGCGCGGGCGATGCCGATGCGTTGCCGCTGCCCGCCACTGAACTCGTGCGGATAGCGGTCGATCACGCTCGAAGGCATTCCGCAGCGATCCAGAAGCGTTGCGGCGCGGGCGCGAAGGTCGGAGCGTGTGCGCGCAAGACCGAAGATACGCAAAGGCTCAGTCACAATCTGCCACACGCGCATGCGCGGATTGAGGCTGCCAGCGGGGTCCTGAAAGATGATTTGCATGTTCTTGCGGTGTTCGCGCAGCTCGCGGCCTCGAGCCCCCAGCACATCGCTTCCCTCGAACATGACGCTGCCCGATGCGGCACGCACAAGTCCGAGAATCGTGCGGCCGACGGTGGTCTTGCCACAGCCTGACTCCCCAACCAGCCCGAGGGTTTCCCCTGGCGCAATGTCGAACGACACGCCATCAACCGCGCGCACATGGTCGGTCACTCGGGCGAAAAGACCTGAACGCACCGGAAAGTGCGTAACCAGATCGCGAACGCAAACAAGTGGCGGGGCGGGATGATCAGGCATGCGGCTTGCGGCGGTCATGGATAGGCATGGTAGAACGTCAGGGCGTGTCAACCGCCGCCTTGCGCCGTTTGATTTGACGCGGGCATCGAAGGGCATACTCTTGTGACTCGCCCGAGGGGGCGGGTTTGACAATCCGGGCAGATAGCTCAGTTGGTAGAGCACCGCACTGAAAATGCGGGTGTCGCCGGTTCAAGTCCGGCTCTGCCCATTAGGTAGTTGTTAGGTATGTCACACACGATACCACCCACTACCAAAACCGCAGGATTTTCAGGGTTTTCCGCTTCGACGTGTGTGTCGGTGCGCGCGCTTGGGGGCGTGTGTGTTGCCGGATTTGATGCCGCCTCGATCCCGCCTGTTGCCCGTGTCCAATCCGCATCCGTGACTTGCAGGTAGTGCCCCGCCGCAATCGCCTTCGTGTTGCCGATCCACGCGCAGACAGTGTGCAAGGGGAATGTCGCTGCAAGTTCTGTTTGTCGGCTCGCCCGCAGATTGTGCCACGTCCGGGGCCATGGGGTGACACCCGCTCTCGTGATGATCCGTCGGAAGTGCGGATTCAGGTTGGACCCCACCCGATACCGCCCGATGACGTAGACCGATCCCTCGGGGGCCGCGTCGTACACCGCCTGCAAGTGCTCTCGAATCTCGGGGAAGATTGGAACATGCCGCGTTGCCCGCCCTTCGTGATGCTCAGTCTTCGATGATCGCACCGTCAGCCGATTGTGTGACCAGTCCACGTCGTTCCACGTGAGGGCCAGAGCTTCACTCGGAACCCGCAAGCCGCCGAATCTGGAAAGTGCAATCAGCAGCCGCCACTCGGCATCGGGGGCTGCGTCGATTATCTTCTGGATGACTTCCTGACTGATGAAGACAGAACGCTTCGCGTTGACTTGCGACCCCGCTTTCACGTCGTCGAATGGGTTGCGTTGCACAAGTTCGCGCTTGATTCCCCACCGCCAGAACTGCCGCGCGTACAGAACGGTTCGGCTGATCGTCGCATCGGCATACTCAGCAGCCTTCAAGCCCGCACGCCATTTCTCGGCATCGGCTCCGGCAATCTTCGAGAGTTCACGATCTTCGCCGAAGTGCTCCAGCAGAGCGGCCTCTGCCTGTTTCATGCGGACCAGCGTCGCGGGCTTCACGTCCACCCCCGCAAAGAACTTCGTCAGCATCCCGCCCAGCGTCAACGCTTCGGCCGCCTTGCGGGGTTCGCACAGCCCCAGCCTTGCGACTCGTTCATGCAGCCGATCGTCGATTGCTTCGAGCCATCGCACGCCATCGGGGTGGATCGTCGATCCGATGCGATGGGCTTCGAGCACCCGCTCGAATCCGGCCAGTGCGCTTTGGGCCGCCTTCTCGGAGCATGGGCCGAGCCTCAGGGTTTTCTGCTTGCCGCTCGCGTCGCGGAAGATGATGCGTTTGAGTTCGCCCTTCGTGCCTTCGCGTCCGATGCTTGCCATGTGCTATTCCCTTCGTTTCACGCCGCATCCATCGGCTTGACTTGCTGTTCGATGTCCCGTCCGCGTTCGTCAATTGCAGTTTCAAGGTCGTAGCGGGCCTGCAGGTTCATCCAAAACTCGGGGCTTGTACCGAAGAATCTGGCCAGCCGCAGGGCCGTATCCGCCGTGAACGCTCGCGTCCCCTTGACCAGCCGGGCGATGCGATCGGCGGGCATCCCGGTTTGCTGGGCAAGTCGATACTGCGACAGACCTAGCGGTTCGAGAAACTCCGCGTTCAGGATTTCGCCGGGATGAATGGGCTTGTGTCGCTTGGCCATTGATGAATCCTCAGTGGTAGTCCACGATTGCGACGTTGTGCGCCGCGTTGTTTTTCCACTCGAAGACGATCCGCCATTGATCGTTGATTCGGATGGAGTGCTGTCCTTTGCGTTCGCCCTTGAGCGCTTCGAGTCGGTTACCGGGCGGAATGCGCAGATCATCCAGCGTTGCCGCCGCATCGAGCATGACCAGTTTTCGCAGTGCGACACGCTGGAGTCGGGCATCCATCCGGGCGATTCGCTCGCGTCGGAACAGGGCTTCGGCGTTGCGATCGGCGAAACTGGCGATCATGAAGTGTATCATAACGCTTGGCGTTAGTGATGTCAAGAGCATTTTGTCCTCCGATTCTGGTGCTATGCGGGTCTGATCAAGCGGGTCGTGACTTCACACACCGCTTCGCCAATGCTGGCGTCGCGTGCGCGTTGCTCCCCATGCGATCTCCGCAACTGTTCTAGTCTTGCGATGCTCGCCTGATCCTGCTTAGACAATGGTGGCCGCCCGGCGAGTTTGATCCCCGCCCGTGCAGCTAGCCGCTTGACCAGCACCGCGGGGAGATTCCGCACGTTGCGGTCCGATCTCAATGACCGAGTTTCTTCCTCGACCACACGCGCCGTGATGCCCGCTGCATTCGCTAAAATGTCGAGGTTTGGCCCCCTCACGCCAGCCTGTTCGAGCAGCCTCCGTACGTCTGGCGGCTCCGTCTGACCAAAGTCACCTGCTTCCTTGCGATCCAACCGCAACCGCGTTCCGTGGTCTGCCTGTCCAACCCATCCACCCATCCCAGCGCCAGCGCGTGCATCCTCACCAACTCCGTTGGGCGGCTTTGCGATCGTGTGCGTTGTGGATGGTTCGTCTGGTTGTTCATCTGGGAGATGGATGGATGGTTCCCCTGAACGCCGTTCAGGGTTTTGTGTCGTTGCGTTCAGGGTTGTTGGCCTCGCGGTTCCGGGTTTGATGTTGTGAGGCACAGGGGTCAACCCTGAATCCCGTTCAGGGTTGACCTCAGCCTTGTCGAAGCAGACGATCCGATACCGGTTCGTCTTGCCGCGGCCACCCATCGATGTGCCAACGACCTCCAGCAGTCCGCGCTCCACGAGACGCTTCAGAACTTTTCTGAGTCCACGCTCAGTCAGCCCAGCCATCTTTGCCCAGGACTCCACAGAAGGCCAAAGCTCTCCATCCTTGTTTGCCCAACGCAATGCGGCGAGCAATACAGCTCGTTCCGCAGGACTGCGCGTGAGGGTGTTGGCCACTTGGTCCATGCGCTGCCATGGGTTCATGCAGCACCCCCATTCGTTCGCAAAGCGCGAGCACGTCTCGCCGCGACTACCGCTTGATGTGCGTTGGGTATCGGGAATCGCTGATCGCATTCGACCGGATGCCATTGAACGTGTAGCACGCCCCGGCCGAGTGATGCTGACATATGGCGGATCCCTGTGTCCGCTGTCATCTCGGAATCGAATGCTTCGAAATGGGAACCGCTCTGCGCGGACTCAATGAATTGCTTGCGTGTATGATGTGGAGTAGTAGTCCATTTCTCGACTTCGACGCCAGCCCCGCCCGCCAGCGGGGCCGCGTCGTTTCTCGGAGGTGGGTCGGGCGGCCTGTAAGCGAATGTGCCGTTGGCGGTCATTCTGTCACCTCCTTCCGAGTCGCGATGAGCTGGCGGAGGTCTTCGACGTCGTAGAGGCGTCGCATGCCGATTTTCAGACTCGGCAGTTCGCCGCGGAGACGGAGGTTGTCGATCGTCCCGGGCGATACTGAAAGGAGTTTGGCCGCCTCACGACGGTCAACCAGCAGCGGGGGAATGGTGGGATGCTCATTTCTCACTGAACACCCCCTTTCTCCGGTGGAGCCGATTCGCGCAGCCGAGCAAGCACGATCCGCTCCACTTCCTCAGGGTCAAATAGCAGCACACTTCCCGCGCGCAGATGCGGGATGCGGCCCGCTTCGGCTTCTTCTCGCAGCCACTTAGCCGGAACGCGCAACCGGCGGGCCATTGCTCCCAAGTACATTGGCTTTATGTTTTCGTGAGACATGCCCCAACGAAAGGGATTGGTCGCTTCTGCCGTGGGTATTTTGCGCGGCAATAAGGGGGCATTAGCGGGGCATTAGTGGGGCGTCGGCGCGGTTGCACGTCGCAGCGCTTCCACCCCAGCGGGCAGGATCGCCACGCCCGTTCGACCACCCTTCGGAAAGTCCACCAGCGGGGGCGTTCTGTCGGCCAACTTTCGAAGGCGACTCGCCACCGCCTTTCGGTCTTGCGGTCCATTGTCAGGAAGCACGTCGGAAATCTTCCGACGCATATTCGGTATTCGATTGAGAAACTCCAGCAGCGCCAGGTCGTGTTCGTCGATCACGTAAGCCCCATCGTGAAGGGGTGGGGACGTGGGTTGCTCTGCGTTCATCTCTTTGTTTGCGGCCTCAGATTCGCCACATGCACATTCAGCCGGATCAGCTGTACCCTCGGTGATCCCAGATGCCTCATCCCCCTCGCGCAAGACCGCGAATTCTCGTTTGGTCTCTTGGTCGGGACTTGCGTCCTTGCGCAGCATTTCAGCTGGGACCTTCGTAATCACCTGCGCTATTCGCCCTTCGTCTTTACTTTCCTCGTCGTCATTTGCTTCCAGACTCAATTTCGGTCGGAGCACATCGACCGCACCTTCCACAATTTCTGGCCATCGACCCTCGCCGTCGTCGAAGCCAGCATTTATGGATGCGAATCCTCGGCCTAGTTGCTCTCCTATCTGGCCTTTCGGTAACGTCGCCAAGTCGATCTTGTCTCCCAGATATTCGTGAACATCCCGGTCTATCACCAGGGCGACGAGGAGCACAACTTTCGCGGCTTCCAGACGCTCGGTATCGCGATCGCTCCAACCCTCAATTTTTCCCCATCTCGGATCGATGTGAAACAAGTCAATCAGTGCTGCCGAAAGCCGCCAGACCTCAGCGGGTTTGCCAAGCTCAGTGCCGCAAATCTGCATCGCTGACCATCGGTGTGAGTGATCCGCACTGCGGTCGGCATCAACTGCTTCCCGACGCTGACGGACGGCCTCTTCGGAATACTCGGTATTGAACCAGTCAATTGCAGCCTGCCCTTCGGGTGTTGCCAGCAGATCGCGTGCGACCTCGCACGCGCGATGCAGTACCTGGATCCACTTGCGCCTGCGTTGATCAACACTCATATCAGTCATTGCTTCACCTTCATTGCCTCGGGCCGGAAGGTCTGGGCAAATCGAGAGGCGAGTGCCGCCGTCCAGACCGTTCCGTTCAACGAGCGATGAATCCCGACGACACCCGTGTTCAGGCATCGTATTGCGGGTCAATCTCGAAGGACAAAGAGCATTGAGGGAGCGTCGCCCACTGGTGTTCCAGGTCTTCGCGGATACAGCGGCGGAGCGCTGTGAGTTCTCGCCGCAGCTCTGCCAATTCAGCCGACCGCTCGCCGTGTTTGAGCGCGTTCATGCAGCTCCTGGCCTTGCCCTCAGCCGACTTCGGCCCGGTCGAGTGCTCCCAAGGCCGCCGGCTCAGGGCAGCATTCCGCAAGGACGCGCGCCCCTGAGGACTCAAGCGATACGGGCGACGCGGCTTGCCCGGCAT
This sequence comes from Phycisphaeraceae bacterium, assembly GCA_019636795.1. Classification (NCBI taxonomy): domain Bacteria; kingdom Pseudomonadati; phylum Planctomycetota; class Phycisphaerae; order Phycisphaerales; family Phycisphaeraceae; species Phycisphaeraceae bacterium. The sequence goes on along the minus strand of JAHBWW010000002.1, from coordinate 49,780 downwards.
CGCATCCTTGTTCGTTCGTCGTGTTTTTCGTTCCATGACTGTCCCCGTTGAGCACGACCTGCTGCGAGGCGAAGTTCGCCTGCTGAATGGCGGTGATGGTGTCGCCTTGCTTGGCCGGTCGGCGATAGTCGGTCAAGGTCAGCATCAGTCGGCGGTACGTGTTGCTCGCCCGCTCGGCGTGCTCGTTGAGGATGCGGATGTGGTCGAGATCGCTGGCTGACGTAGCCATCATGGTCAGCCGCACCGTGCGAGCATGAGCCATGAGCATCTGCGAGACAAGCAGTTCTTCAGCCGGGTCGCGAGGCTGCATCCGCTCGAAAAAGTCTTCAACAAACCGCAGAGTTGTGGTGTGCAGGCAGGGGCCTGGTGTGGGAGCGGTGCCAAAGAGAATGTCGTGCAGGAGCATCGACGTCATGAAGTCGACGACAACCTGTCGTGCACCTTTGGCATCGGTCTCCGGGTTGGTTGACATGCGAAATGCCGGCCGAGACCGAGCTTCGCCGCGCTTGCTTCCCGATGTTGAACGCCCGACCATGGCAGAATCCTCCGAGCACGCGAGCCGGAGGTATGGTACCACACGTCAGGGTTTCGTGCGGATGATCTTGATTGGGCTGAACACGTTTATCTCGATCAGGAAACTTGTTCAAACCCCGCCCAGAGCGCTAGATTTTGTTGGATCGGTCCCTCTCAGCCTAATGTGTCCCTCCGACCCTCGCCGCCTCGTGGCCGAGGGTTTCGAGCATGAGCATGAGGTCGAGTGCGTCGATTAGGCTGCTGGCATTGGGGTTGGTCGTCGGAACTCATTGGGCTTCGGGTGGAAGAAGGTGTGCAACGCTTGGCCTCAACATGAGGGCGTTCGGGCAATCGGCTGCGTCAACACGGCCGCCCGCTCGACGCGTTGCGTTCGCTGGTGGTCGATGCGCCGTGCCTGGATGACTCGGGCATCGAGGTCATCACGCGACCAGGCTTGCACCTGAGCCGGCTCATGAAGCTGTGGGTCCGCTGGTCGGAGGTCACCGACGAGGGCGTTCGGATGCTCTGCGAGCCCGAAGCGATGCCGATCCTCAACGACCTGAAACTCCGTCGCAACAGGCTCTCCGGCGACTCACTCCGTCTACTGCTCAGTCGCGGCACGGGCCTCTGCCATCTCGTCAGGCTCTGCGTCGCACAGAACTATCTCGGCCCCACCGCGACCGAGTTCCTGCGGCACGAGGACTCGGCGCTCATAAACCTTGAGGCCCTGAACCTCGGCTTCTGCGGCCTCAATCACCGGGCATTGATGGACCAGGCGCACAGCGAACGGGCCCTCCCAAGCCTGCACCGCATCGGCTAGGCCGGGAATGAAACCTCGGACGAGGACCTGGGCCTGCTTCGCGGCCTCGGGCACACCGTTGGTGAAGCGAATCACGCACTTGGATGTGAGCGACTCGCCGCGGGTCAGCGACGAGATGTTCGATCTGCTGGAGGGGCCCGGCCAGAACCTGACAGCGCTCACCCGCTTTTCAATGCGTCGAAACTATCTGACGGACCATGTGCTTCGGGGATGTTGTTTCCGGACACATTCACCGCGCTGCGAATCCTGGATCGCCGCGGCACGCATGTGGACACGATCGAACTCCATTTCGCTACGTCGCACCCGAACAGCCCTAAGCAGGGGAGAAGCCGAGCCCATCCCGATCCATGAGTGAAGCCACCGCGCTCACGGGCGGAGGAACGGGACGCACAACTGGTTGATAGAACGTAACCCCATTCGCCCGCATCCAGGCCCAGTTGGGGTCTGCGGCAATGTGGTCGCCACCACCCTTGGTCGCACGCCACCCCTTCAGCCTGGCCTCGTAGCTCACCAGCCACTGCTCGCCGTACAGCTCTGAAGTGGCCATGAAGTCCTCCCAAGCTGTCGGCGGTATTGGGCCAGGGAGCAAGCATTGGGCCTCTGCGTCGAGCAAAAGCATCGCGACGACCGAGTCGTCCATGGTTCTGGCCGCGTCCGTGGCGTCTACAGATAGCCGCAGGCCAAACGCCAATGTGGCCCACAGCGCCCAAGCGACGTCGTTCCCGTGCCCTTGGGGTGCGTGACGAACGATTTGCCTTTCGATGACGGTGGAGAGGGCTGCGGTATCCAGAACCATCCCGAGGGCCTGAAACCGGATAAGTTGGCTGAGCGCTTCAGGCATGACGCCGGGCTCAGCGAGTACCGCCTGGTGGAGGAACCTCTCGTGAATCTGCCAGTTGCTCGGGTCGATGCGGATCGGGCGGAGCCGAGACATCGAGTACTTCACTACGGCGCCATCCGGGTACTCCGCAGCTGTACGGAGTACGAGGTCATAGAAAGCCAACAGGTCAAACTTCTGCGAGCTCGCGCCGCGACGGAAGCGGAAGCGTCTGAGGGCGTGAATCCACGGTTCCGCAAAGGGGCTTGGCTGCTCAATGACCTTGGTCTTCTTGGGGTTCAGCGACAGCTCGTATGTGGTCAGACTCCGCTGTAACACGCCGAGCAACCATTCCGCTGAAGACCGGTCGGGTGAGCTCATCTCTATGTCATCGATCTGGCGACAGGCTCGCGTGCCCGGGGCACTCCGGAGTACGTCTTGGTCAACCGCTGAAAGGACGATCTCTGCGAGCACGAGGGAGGTGTCGGGCCCGATCGGCACGCCGATGGTCTGCCCGTCCTGCATGTTCCTGGCACATTCATCAAGCACATTGCCAAAGAGGGTGCGGCCATGATTTGCTTTCCCAACCGGCTTGGTGTGGAGGGCCCAGGGCAGAGAGTGGGTGTAGAGCGAGCCGTAGAACTGACTGACGTCGCTGCGCACGACATAGGGGGCAAGGGCGCGGATGGCGTGCCGTGCGGTCTCCATGTCGTCAAACATCGCCGTTGGAACAACGGCCCTCGTCACGCCTGCGGCCGTGGGTTTGCTGACCGAATACGTCGAAGCGTTGATGTGAGCTGCGATCGCCGCCCAGTTGGTCACGATTGCCTCGGTCATGCGGTGGAAGTGGACTGGATTCGGGATCGCGAGTTTGCGTCTCAGCGAACCGGCTCTCGCCAGATTGTGGATGCAAAGCTTGGAAGTCTTCGGCGTTGGTTTCGGCGGCGGTCCGTGCGCAGCTACCGCAGCGGCAAACGTTGTGGTGGAGAACGGAGGCGGCAACTCCCTCGGAAAGAAGCCACGCGCCAGGAAGTCGTCAACTGTGGGCAACTGAGATCTCCAGTGATTGGGCCAGTTAGACGCCGGTCAAACGGAGGCGGACAAAGCGCGTTGGCCCATGTCCGTCATCTCCCATACCCCACGCGGCGAGTCGCCCTTCAACAACCCCTCTTTCACCATAGCGTTCCTCGCCCACTGGGCGGCATTCCGCCATCGTGGATTGTCGGGGCCGGAGGCGAGGGGCTCGAAGTCCACGGACTGGAGCTTGGGCTTCATGATCTGGCCGACCTTCTCCAGCACGTCGGCGGCCTTGCATGAGCCGCCCATGCTCTGGAGGACACGGAGGATGGGCTCGCGGTACGCGGCCTCGGGAGTCCGCAGGCCGTTGCGGAGCCGGCCGAGATTACAACGCTCCGCCTTGGTCTCTTCATCCTCTTCCTGCTCGGCGATGGCGGCGATGGTCTGCCATTCCGCCCGCAGTGCGGATACCTTGTCGCGGAATGCGAGCAGAACTCCGGCGCGGGCAAGGGCCTCTTTGGCTCGGGCGTAGTCACGGCCCTCGAACGACCGGGAGCCGACGGTATTCACGAAATCGACCTCGGCTTCGACCTCCTCCAGGAGGGCCTCAAAAGCGGTTGAGACGTCTTGTGGTTGTTCTGAATCATGGTGTCCTGCTTGGGAGATACTGACGACTTGCACGTCTCGACGTTCTTGATGCCGCGCCGACCGATTACGCGCCGCCGATTCACTCTGATGCTTCTTCGCCATCGTCACGCTCAGTGTTTCGGATTCCCGCATCAAAGCCAAGGACAGTGTCAATCTCGTCAGGCGGAATATCATATAACTGACCAAGGCGACGATCGATGGCATCGATAAGGGACCGAGACTTCACACACGCGAACTCGGCGTACTCGATGGTGTCTCCACTCTTTGTATGAATAGTCTTCTTCTCTGCATTGGAAGCGATGTCCTTCTGCAGCGCCTTACCCAAGGACGTTAGGTCAGGGTCGTCAAGGAACGCAGTCGTTGTGGGAAAACTGGCCGCAACAGTGTCGCTAAGGTGGAAACAGTCGCTGAACGTCACGTAGTACAAGTAGAAGAGCGAGCTGTTCATGATGGCCATCGCGGCGTAAGCCCTCGGTTCAGACGAGAATGACATGGATCTCCCGTGCGCTGGCGCTCCGCGCTTGCCATTCTTCTTGTAGTACGGCACGCCAACTGATGCCTTTACCCAGTACTGGGTAGCTTCCTGATAGAAGACAAATGGCGCATCTGGCCGTTTCGAGACATGGTGTCCCAGGCCGAGTGCCGAGGTACGGTGAAGTCGTCGGAGAACATCGAGGTGGGATGGACCGGATATCTTTGGAAAGCACTCGATGACACCGAAGGAGTTGGGTGTCTCGACGTACTGCACTTGAGGAAAAAGTGTCGGTCTGCTGCTCGTCGGCCAGCGGTGGTAGCGGGTAACGAAGACCCTCGCTGAAGACTCCGCGTTGGTGCGTTCCGCGATGAAGATGGTGCTTCGGCAGTGCTGCAGCCCGTCGAACAGCTTGCCTGGTCGATCATCAAAGGTCGCAGTCCACAGCATCGATGCTGACCTCTTAAGCAATCGCCGAGCGGATTGCATGCGGCTGGACGACACGAGCGGTAGCTGAACGATGAAGCTGATACGGCCCCGATCACGTAAGAGCCCGATGCACCTCTCCGTACACAGGGCATGAAGGTTGCCGCACTTCTCGGTCTGATAGCCGCGTACCTCATACACCTTGCGCACTTTGGCGTACTCGATCCACGGTGGGTTGCCCACTATCACGCTGAAGCCGCCTGAGGACATGATTCCGTAGAAGTCCACGAGCCAGTGGAAGGGCTCGTGATTCTTCTGCCACGCGGCAAAGACCCGAGACTTCGCGGGGTCGATTCCATACTCAGAAGCGAGATACTTGTCGAGTTCGTCGTTGAGGGACTGGAGGGCAGCCCGCACACCTGCCTTGGCTGCCGACAGCGCCTTGGAGTCAGTGGTCAAAGAGGTCTGCATCTGCCGAAACAAAGTGAACTGCTCGGCGGCCTGAACGGCCTGGGTCTCGATGCGGGCGATCTCCTTGCCGAAATCAAAGCGACCTTCCATGGACTTCCGGACTGCATCCAGTGTGGCAAACCCAACGAGCGTGTTGCCCGCGCGGATATTGAAGTCGATGTCCGGCAATGGCTCGATCTTCTCGATCGCACCCTCTTCAACCTGGGCTACGAGCTTCAAGAAGAGCCGCAGTTTGCAGATCTCGCACGCCTCCTCCATGATGTCGACGCCGTAGAGATTGTTGACAATGATCGACTTCAGGATGAAGTAGCGGCGGTTCGGGTGATCCGCCACGCGGTCCAGAATCCGCTTGAAGTCCGCGAACGTGTCCGGAGCGGGCGCCCGTCCCTTGCCCTCGGCGGCCGCGGCCGTGTCACGCGCGAGGGAATCGAGAAAACCGCCCATTCGGTCGAGGCACGCTTCGTAGAGAGGCTCCAGAATGCTGAGCGCCGCGAAGAGGAATGCTCCCGAGCCACACGTGGGGTCGAGGACGGTGACCGACTCCACGGCCTTCCAAACGGCCCGGAGCAGGTCCGGCCCCTCGCTCTGGTCGATGACATCGCCGGCGAACTGGCGAATGTCGAGATTGAGCGTCACAAGGTCGTTGACGGTGGAAACCTCACCCGCAGCCAGCTTGCGGCGGAGTTCCAGGCACCGCTCTCGACGGGCGACATGCTCACGCCAGGTCTCCGTCGGCAAACCGAACGGCTCCGCTGCGGGCTTGTTCCAGCCGGCGCGCTTGGGGATGTCGGTAATGCCAGCCGCGATCTCCTTTGGCAGAGAGATGACAGCGCCAGCATCATCGATGACGCCGCGGCGGACGGGCTCGTAGAAGTAGCGGTCGGGGTCGGTCTGGAGGAGCCGCCACACGGAGCCGCCGCCGTTCGGAGCGTTGGGCGGGACGAACGCGATGGTGCAGTTGGCCGCGGCCTGGTCGAGGATGAAGGGGATGATCGTGTTCTGGGAGATGTACCCGGTGATGTCTTCCTTGGTGTAGTACGCCCCCATCTGCTTCTGGTTGATGTACTTCTCGAAGATGTAACCGAGAACATCGGGGTTGATCTCGTTGTTGTCGCGAAGCGGGCGCTCGTCAAGATGCCAGCGGTACTCGTCGAAGAACTTGAAGAGCTGCTCGAACGCCTTGTCGGGGATCTCGATGTCGGTGTACCGCTCCTCAATCTCGTGGATGTCGAAGAGTCCACCGTTGAGATAGGGGATGCGTCCGATGAGGGCGTCGAGGTCTTTCGACCGCTGAGCGGGCTTCGTGCTCAGACCCTCGTGGAACAGCCGGAGCAGGAAGTGCTGGTAAAAGGTCCAGAATTTGTCCTTGCCCTTGGTGGTCTGGAGTTTGGCGAGGCGGTTGCGGAGGTAGTCGGTGTCGCCGTCGAGCAGCCCCTTCTTTTGGATGAAGTAACAGAACATCAAGCGGTTGAGCATCACCGAGGCGTACCAGTCGCGGTCGGCCACGACTTTGATGCCGGCAATGAACTTGTGAAAGGCCGCGTGCTCCTTCTGGAACCGCTCGAAGAACTTCTTTGTGACCTTCTCGACATCAAAGGCGACCGCCACGCGTGCCCGGACATCCGGTAGGGTTGTGGCGTCGTCCTCCTCAAACGCGATCGCCATCGTCGGGAGCACACGCTGGAGAATCTGGCCGGTCGTCTGCCCCTTGAACCAGTCGTAGGAGCGCTGGCTGGCAGGCTTGCCGGGCACGCGGCGAACCCACATCCAGACCTGATGGCGGCGGTCCTTGTCCGCGAAGATGAGTAGATGCTCGTGGGCGGTCTTGGCGAGCGACCGCTCGATCGCATCGCGGGTGGCCCGGTCGGGCACGCGGCCGCGAGTGTTGGGCGAGCACAGGAAAACTGCGAAGCCCTTCTTCTCGGCGATGGCGGAGAGAGTGAATGTCGTTCCCGCGATGGGGATATCTATCGTGTGGTCGTGCCGGTCCCATCCCAAGTGCTCGCGAAACAGTGCCGGGAAGTCGTGAGCGTTGAGGAGCACGCGAGCGGCCGCTGGATCGAGGACGGGGGTTGATGCTCGCATGGTGGGGATATCCCTGCTCATTGGGTCGTTCCAAACAACGGGGGTTAAACCGGGACCGCAATACGTACGGTCGCGGACGGAGGGGTCGGCTTGGGGGGCTACTTGCTGCGATGCGCAGCGCCGGCAAGCTTCCAACGAAGATCAGGGCCGCGCTCGACTTCGCCGGAGCGAGCGAGATGGTGGAGGGTCGTGCGTATTCGCGTGCCTGAAAGGCGCAGAGTCATGATAATCTCAGAAACCAGAGCTCCCCCGTAAGGAGTTGCTTCGGCGACTGCTCGCTTCACATGTTGAATGTCTGGAGATGGCTGCGGCGATGAACTTTCGATCTGCTCCAGGACTGGGTCAGAGCGCATCCTACCGCCCTCGCTCTGCAAGGACACCCCAGTCGAAGCAGCAGTTTGCTTCGTCTCGGCGTTCGCATTGATGACCGCAGGTGCATTCAGTCGCGCCGCCAGCGCTCTCGTGGGTCGCTGAACGAACGCTGGGAGATTCGGCTGACGTGGTGTCGACTCCGTCTGGAAAGTGGCAGCGGTCTGCGGCGAGGTCACGGCGTGACGTCGGTGATTGGCCTTGTCAGGCAGACAATGACTACGAGCTAGAGGATGCCGGTAAGTTGCTTCCGGTTCGGTTGGCTCATCGAAGCAGGACCGAAGATCCTTTAGGGTTCGCATCAGAACTTGGCGCACTCGCTCCTTTGTCAGGCCATGAGCGTTCCCTATTTCTGCCAAAGTTGACTCCTGCCCGCTTCCATCAAGGCCGAACCGCTTCCGCAGTATTGCGGCATCGCGTGCTGGCAACGTGGCGAGAACTAATGGGATGCGGGCGATGCGCTCATCATGGATCATCTTTTCAATAGGCGTCGGATCTGGGTCAGGACGCTGCTCCAGCATCCTCCTGTAGGGGTGCTTCGGGTCATCTAGGGTGTCAATGTGGCGTATCGCTCGGAAGAAGCTCGCACTCTGGGTCGTCCTTCGGTAGGTCAGCACCTCAAGGAAACGCGAGGCTCTCCACTCTCCGGATTGTGCGGCCAGTCGGTCGGCTCGTCGCTCACACTGGCGGTAGATGGCAAATCGACCACTGCGACACTTGACGATGTCAGTCATTGCAGGCGAAGCACGCCCGATCCACTGCATCAAGGCTCGGGATGCGTAAGTAGAGAACTGGGCACCGTGGTCGGGGTTGAACTTCTGCGCCGCCTTTCGTAGCGCGAAGAACCCGATCTGTGCGGCATCCTCATGGTCCAAGCGGTGCGGCGCAAACCTCTTTGCCGCCCATGGCAGCAGCGGCAGGTGAATGGTCAGGAAGGCGTTGAGATCGTTGTCAGATCCGGTCTCCGTCCACTTCCGATGCAACGCCGCGCTAAGCGCCCGCCACCGCGCACCGCTGAAGAATGTCGAGAACTCCGCATCGTTGTCGAACGACCCCTTCATCCGAGCGGAAACATCGGTGAGGCTTGTCGAGTCCTCATGCTCGAATGCGATAGCGAGGGATCGAATCCGGGCCACAACGCCGTCGGGCGGAATTCGACTTGTAAACGGGTGTTCCCGGTGTCGCAAGCGTTTGCCTGAGGGTCCAGTCGCGGCCCACTGCCAGCACTGTTGGCCGAGTTGTTTGGAGTAGTAGATGACGAGGTGCTCGGCCGCGTGAAGTACGACCTGGGACTCGACGGTCCGCAGCAACTTGCGGTCGACGAGTTGTTCGGCGGTCAGTTCACAGACAAACACCTGTAATCCGCGCTTGTGTGAAACACGCCTAACCGAGATCGGTGTCCCGTTGGCTTGAATGGCAAGTTCGCCCGACGCGGCGTCCCACCCTAGCTCTTCGATAAAGAGCAGGCGAAAGTCGTGCCGGGCAAGATGGTCGCGGATTGACTGCAACGACTTATCCTTGAACGAGTCCGAGCGAGCAAATCAATCGGGGCTGGAGATCGCGGCGCTGGTCTTCGGGTACAGTCAGCCGACCCTCAGCGCGCATCGCTACAACGAGCAGCGCGAGGTCTTCATCGCTGATACCACTCTTGAGCTGGCGATTCAGCGTCTCGGTTGCTACGGGTCGAAGAGGCGACCGGTACACGTCCTCGATGGCCCGCTTAAGTTCGTCTAACGAAGAGTGTGCCCGATTGTTCCTGTACCCATCGATTCAGTCGGTCGTACACACGAAAGCGTGCTCCCGAGCGTCCGCCGAGCTGACCACCAATCCGCTTTTGCTCGGTGAGCAGGTGAGCGGCTCCAACTGCAACAACTTGGTGGTGCCAATCGCCGCGTGGAGCCGGCGACGTCTGCGGATCACACGCCGCAGCATCGAGGATTGACCGCTGCGACATACTCACGATCTTGCCGTCGGTGTTCAATCGCGCTAAGGCGTCAATGTCGTCGCCGGTACGGATGTAGACGATCGCGCCAGGCCCCATTAAATCCGATGGAAACGTCTTCGCGGTGTAGACGACGTCCGGCAGCGACGGGATGATTCGCTCAAGTGATGGATCTTGCTCTTTGGCGTCCTTCCAGATGCCATACGCGTACGATGCCAGGTCTGTCTCACCGCCATCGGCATCATTCAATACGCCTGACCGCTCGTTGTAGAGATCGCGAATCACGGTCTCGGGGGCTTCGTCCTCGAAGAATGCCTCGTCAGTTCCGACGACTTCCGCGTTCTGACGCAATCGGGCACGAATGCGCGTTCTCAGACGGATGATTGTGTCCACGCCCTCGGCCGGGAGGAAGCTGTAGCAGAGGATGATCGGCGACTGCTGGCCAATTCGGTCTACGCGCCCAGCACGCTGGATGAGCCGGATGATGGCCCAAGGCAGGTCGTAGTTCACGACAACGTGCGCGTCTTGCAGATTCTGGCCCTCGCTTAGCACATCGGTAGCAATGAGGATGCGTAGTTCGGAGCCATCATGGCCAGGACGCCGCTGGTTGCTGCGTGGGCTGAAGCGATAGGCAAGGGACGTAGGGTCATCTGAACTGTTGCCCGTGGCCGCAGAGACATCGGCGATGCCACGTCGAGAGAGCTCTCGCACGAGGTAGTCCGCTGTGTCGGCATACTGCGTGAACACGAGCACTTTCTCGGTGGCATGTGTGGTCCGAAGCAACTCGAAGAGTGCGTTCAGTTTGGCATCACTTGTGTGCTGCCACGGGCCAACCTCGTCGCAGATTGCGAGCAAGCGGTCACTGTCTTGGCGGAGATGCTCCTTGAGGTCTTCGGTGAAGATCGATGAGGGGAGCCAACGAAACCGAGAGGCATACCGATCGCGATAAAGGGCGTACAGCTCCGCCGCCTTTGCCCGGATGAAGTCGCGAGTCGGATGCCTGGGCTCTGAGTCCATCGGTTCAGTCTCGACAGGCTCATCGTCGTCCGTGCCGAAGAGCGAGGGTTCTGCGTCGCCATCGGATTGCGACGGGTCGAACTCGCCAAAGTCCGACTTGCCGATTGGAATTGGAAGTCCGTTGTCGAGAGCGTGCTGAGCGAGGGCGTTGCGCAGGATGTGACGCTCCAGGGACAAGATGAATGAGCCACCACTGCTTTCGAGGCGCTTGAACAGGCCCACCCGGCAGAATCCCATCATTCGCTGCCCGGCCCGCGATAGCCCGTCAATCGAGCGCTGCTCGTCGGCCGTTAGCCCCTGCGGAAGAGGGTCGGCGAGGTAGTTTTTGAGACCGTATCGAGGTAGGTGGAGCGTACTCAGTGCCTGGACCACACCTGGTGAGTAGAGCGTGGCGTACTGATCGGTCGAGTCGTTCTCGCGGCACTCAAACTTGACCACCTTTGGAACACGGTCGGGGAAGTAGTTTCGAGTACCATCGGCCAAGGTCAGATACTCACGACCAGCGTCCGTATCGAGCTGCGCGTAATGCTGACGTATGAAGCTTCGTGTGCGGCGCACCAGGTACATCTGCATGAGCTGGCGCCAGTCGTCAGCGTGGACGCTTTTCTCGAATCCGTCCAATGTGTTCGGCCTGCACTGATGGCGACGGATGAACTCCGTCTCTCCGATTTCCTGGACATACCGTTCGGGCTGACATGGGAGCGCCTGGTCCGGTTCAACAAAGAGGCGAAGCTGGCTGGCTAGGTCCGAGTATGACTTGTTGTAAGGAGTCGCAGAGAGCATGATGACTTTGGCCTCGTTCTGGGCCAGGTATTCTCGAATCGCGAGGTAGCGGCTTCCCTGGCGATTCCGAAGATTGTGGCTCTCATCGATGATGACAAGTCGGTGCCGACGAAGCTCAGGAAGCAGTTGCTGTGTCTGACCAATCGATACGATAGTCGCACGCAGTCCGAACCGTTGCCGGTAGTCATCCCACATGCGGCGCAGCTTTGGGGGGCAGAGGATAAGAGTCTCGACTCCGAGGTCGTCTTCGAGCATTCTGGCCAACGCAGACGCCATCATGGTCTTACCCAGACCGACAACGTCTCCAAGGATCACTCCCCCGCGACGATTCAGATGCTGGGCCGCGAGTTGAACGGCTTTCGCCTGGTACTCAAACAGCAAGCCACGGAATGCTGCGGGGAGGTTGAACAGCGTGGCACCTTCCCGTGCTTCGCGGCACAGGTGGTAGGCGATCTTCACGTAGAGTAGATATGGCGACAACTGCTTTTCGGTCGCCCAGCTCTGGTCGATTATATCGGCGAGTTCGTTGCTTATATCGATGCAGAACCGGTCGCTCCATCGGTCTTCGAACCACTTCGCAAGCTTGACGCACGCATCGTGGTCAAGGACATCTACGTTGAGTTCGCCTTGTTTTAAGAGGCCAGGCATAGTCAGATTGCTGGATCCCAGGAAGCCAATAGACGGGCTGGTGGGATCGGATCGAAAGCACAGATAGAGTTTCGCGTGGAGCGGATGCCGGAGGAAGAGTTTTGTTCTGACGCGACGGGACCGAAGCTGGCCAGCGAGGCGGCGGAGACCGAGTTCATCCTCGTTGGACGGCACGCCGCTCGCCAGTTGCCGGCGAAACTCCTCGGCGATCTGCTTGTGGAGCGACCTGGCAGTGGCTTGGTCAACCACTTCGTCAACAGGGGTCGGCGAGTGAAGCAGGCGAATAGCCTCTTCAGGCGTGCGATGCATACCCACTAAGAGCCGGCAGCAGTTGTCATCACTTCCTGTCCAGTGGTCGATCTGGCCGTCTAGCAACTTCCATCCACGCATGTTGAAGTACCCGACGCAGAAGTCGGCTCGCGATGCAGTGGCGACTGCCTCTTGAAGGCCGTCACCAAGACGGGTTTCGATGTTGTCGAAGATGCGCGGCATAATTGGTACTCCGAAATCTGTCGCGTGTTGGGGTTCGTCGCAGACGGTCTTCGGCTTCAGCCTGATAGTTCCGCGCGCCCGCCTAGACTGCTTAAATCACCTTGGGTGGTCAACGAATGCCTGAGCGTAGAAGTTCCAGCTCGATCTCCTTGTAGCAACGGTCATAGACGGCCGGGTTTCTTGCAATTTCGTCGGGCTTGGACTTGTTGTCGCGGTATTCCTGCACGCAGATAGCCACGAGGCCATCGATGACCTTCGGCAAGAGTTCCTCGAGGGGGGACTTCCATGTGAACTTTCCTTTAGCAAGGTCCCAGCGGACATTCGCTCGAAACGCTGCCAGCATGACAAGCAGCCAGCCGGTGTGAATCTTGTGGTCCATCGTCGTGCCGAGGAAGAAAAGCGGGGTGTCTTTGTGCTCGGCTGACCCTGCCCGCACACCTGACTTCTCGCCCTTCATGCGGCCAAGCTCAAACGGTGGCTTAAGGCGTTTGCACGCGGCCGGTGTCGCTTGGGCGATCATATCCATCAACACAAGAATTTCATGCACATGCGGAACGATCAGTGAAATTGGCGAAGGACGCTTCTCCGCGTCGTCGCGAAACGCGTCAAGCATCTGCTTCTGCTGGCGATAAAGCGTATTGGGATGTTTTCTGCCGTTGAACCGCTCGGAGTTGAAGAACATGATCGCCCGAATGATCTCGGTGATGTAATAGTTTCCCGGGTCGCCTTGCCTGTATGCGATCTCCTTGTGACCCGGCTTCCCCTGTAGGGTCTTGCGGATGTCTGCGAACTGTCCTTCGAGGTTCATCAGGCTCGGGTCATCAACCTGACGACTTCGGTTCAACCCCTCGGCCATCGCAGGCACTTTGTCGGGATCGATGCCCTCGAACAAGTGCAGGCGGATCCAGACTTCTTCAAGCGTTTGTGGATTCTCAGCGCGCTCCGCATATTCGCGGACTGCCGCATACGTGTGACCACCATTGCAAAGGCCGTGGGAGAATGGATCCAACATCGTGAATCGAAGTCGCCCCCCGTCTCGCTGGCGTTCATATTCGCCAATAGATGCGACGAGCAGATAGAGCCCTTGGTTCTTCAGTGCGAAGTCGGAAGGCGCCTCGCGAAGCGTGTCTTGAATGCCGCGAACGACGTGACCCGTGAGCACTTCTTTCGCGCTGCGAGTAGGCACGCGTGGATTTACCGCGAGCCACTTGTCGAGGTCCAAGTGCTTGATGAGTTCATCCCCTCGGATGAAGCAGGAACCAACTTTTGAATTGGTGAGACCCGGAATTCTGTGCGACCGGAAGTCGTCTACATGAACCAAGAACTCAACGAGCGCTGAGCGCTGCGCATCGGAAACAGCCATAGTAGGCTCCCTGAATTTTCGCGGGCGGCGGCATGCCGCGACCCGGCTTGACTCGGCGGCCCCGCTCAGATGAGTACGAGGCGACCGCGTGAGTATACCACCTCAACTATTCTGCAGTATGACTATTGAACAGGTACCAAGGAACAACTCCTGACAGAGTCCGAGCGTCCACGCCGAGTTCTTCGGGCCCCAGGTAGTGTGGACATTCAGAGGTTCCCGACGAGGCACACTACCTAGGGCAGGTGTGCGGTGGGCGTGGCTGCCGCTGCGTAGGTGACGAGGAACTCATCAACCGTCACGCATTGGAAGGAACCGACGAAAGCCGCCTGCGTCTGAGCAAGGCGCTGATAGCAAGCATCGGATACGCACACGACAAGGTCGGCTCGCGTGCGTGTCATCGCGACGTACGCGATCCTGCGTTCTTCGCGGTGCTCCGGGTTGTTCGACCACCACACCACGGAGGGACAACGAGGCACCGTAGACGGGTTAGGACACACGAAGATCGTCACATCGTGTGTTTCGCCCTTCACCGAGTGCACCGTCTGAACGGGGACGTCTGCGATCAGCGGTCCGACAACTGCTCCGGTGGGCAAGAACTCGCTGCAAGCCTTGTCCCACCCGGTGCGCTTCTTCGGTTTGAACTGGCCCGGCTGGAATGGTAACGACGTCGGTAGACCGAAGGCTGCAATCGCATCATCGACTAGACTGCCTGCGGCTGTCTGCCATTCGCGGAGGTTGAGGGTTGTCGGAAGAGCATTGGATCGCAGAAGGCAATGGACAGCGAGCGCCTTCCACTCGCGTGGATCGATTTTGTGTTCCGCGAGCGTCTCATCAGAGACACCTTCGTACCCGAACACAGCGAGTTCGAGGCCGGCACGGCCATTGGCCAGGCCCTGGACGTTGTGCCCCTGTCGAAAGGCCCTGACTGCGCGGTACATGTGCGTCATGGCAGGGCAATGGAGCGAGCCCGCATCCTTGACCGATCGTGCGGTCAACTCCTCGGCCGTCTTGGACTGCCGCGCGATGATTTTGGTGGTTGCCGTTGGCTTGGCGGTTCGGACAGCTTGAACGATCCGAGGCATATCCGCCAGCATGTCCGCGTATCGAACGAGAATCGCGCGGCCGCCATCACCGGCAGTGGGGTTGAACGCGTCTGTAGACTCCTTGACATGAATCGCGGCAGCCACGACTGGCGCAAGGCAGCGCTGGCTTCGGCCAAGCGGCAATGATGTTGCCGTCGGGATCTGTTCAAACTCATTGAACAGCGCCGGTCGCGCGCCGTTGAACTCATAGATGGCTTGATTTGGATCGCCGACGAGGATGCCACGAGCGGTCTGCTGCGATAAGAGCAGTCGCACGCACTTCGCGAGGAAGAAGCCGGTGTCCTGGAGTTCGTCGACAATCAGCAGCGGAAAGCGATGCAGTATAGTCGCGCGAATGGAGGCTCCGTGGTTGGCGTCATCGAGGAGCTCGCTGGCAAGCAGAGCGGCATCGGCATGTGTGAACCACCCAAGGCGTTGCCACATTTGTCGTTTGGCGGTGAGCAGTCCGGCGCGGTCGTTCGCTGTGACTTGCTCAAGCCCAGCTTGGTGAGTGCGAGGGTGGGCGAGGACGGGGCCGTTGGCATCCTGGTCAATGAAGCACACCTCAAAGAGGTTGTAGCTCTTGACGTTCTGCCCACCACCCCCGCGGTGATCCCATTGTGCTCCTCCCAGCCTCTTACCCCAGTGCTTGGGAGACCATTCTGCCGGGATCAATCGCGGTGGTTTCCATGTCGGGTGGACCTGCCGCACAAATGGACGCAGAACGTATCTGAAGAGAAAGGCGTCAATCGTCCCGACAAAGTGTGGGTGGCCAAGGTCGTAGCCGAGTTCCTTCCGAATCTCTTGGCCCCCGACCCGCGTGAAGGAAAGAGCGGCGATACCGCCGGGCACTCTCGGCCAGTTCTCCAGCTCCTTGCGGATCAGCATCCCAACGAGTACGGTTTTTCCACTGCCCGGAGACGCTCGCACGACACGCACCAGGCCCGGATCGTTGAGAACGGCCAGTTGCTCCGGAGTGGGCGTTCTCATTGAGCGACCGCTCCCACGGTCGCCGCGGGCGATCGGAGTGCTGTGACTACGTATTCAATGGCAAGCTTGAGGTACTCGGGAACGGCAAAGGCATCCGTGGGCTGGCCATTTGCATCCTTCGCGCCAAGCTTCGCGGACAACCGATGCGCGAATTCCGCCTTGCTACCGGAATGGTCGGCGCGGCAAATGCCGCGCCACGCGGCGAGCGCCTTGTCCGCTCTATTGGGTCCGGCACCCGCCACCTTGGCAGCATTGAAGGTGCCGGGCGTACCGACGAAGCAGGACTCCCAGGCGGCCGCCATGACCGCTGCGTTTTCGTCTCCTGCATCTGCAAGGTCGTACTCAAGCGTCAGTTTGGAGTGGAAAACTCTGACCGTGGCATGTCCGTTGAACAGACCGATCAACTTGTTCATCCGGTCGCACAGCTTGAAACCGGTTCCTTCCGCCTGTGGTGTGTCGGTGTCCCAACTCGCACCGCGAGCGACAGTCGGGTCGGCGTCGCTCACGATCGCGGCTGGAATGCCGAGCACCGCCGGGTCAAGCAGTTTCTTGAATGTCTCGAACGCCACGCCGCAAATCGGAATGACGGAGACGTGCTCTTTTGACAGGTCGTGTCCGAGTCGTCTTGCCAAGACCGGGATAAGTAGAGATTCGGAGATGCCCTCAACCAGAATCACGCCCTTCGCGAAGTAGAGCGTGGCCCGCGTGATGTCCATCATCCGCTGCAGTTCGGCCTGCGACGGTTCATCCATTCCCGCCGCCGCCACACTGTGGCAGCACGGCTTCTTCGCTTGATGATCGGTGAAGACGACATGGATCCGATTCGGGGGCACGCTGGCCGCGAGGGTTGGCGAGTGGGTCGTCACAAGCGTTTGCGGGGCCTTGGCGCCTGGGGTTGTGTTCGACAGGTATTCGGCGAGGAGCATCGTTAGCTGGGGGTGAAGGTGAGCCTCGGGCTCTTCGACGAGAAGGAGTGGGCACTCGTTCGGGATGTCCTGCTTGAGGTGTTCGAGCACCACGGCGATGTAGAGCAGATTGTTGAGGCCGAGGCCATTCGCCGACAACGAACCGATCGGTGCCCCCTTCATCTGGACTTGCAGCGTTCGGAGGATCTTCTCGAACTCAGCGGCAGCAGCGTTGATCGTTGAGCCCACATGGTCGGTGCCCGCGATTTTCTGCGTGGTCGTCTGCAGCGAACTGGTAGTGCCGCTTACGAGTGCATGCGCCTCCAATGCCGTATTGGCGGCGGTGTAGATGGCCATGATCTCGGCTTCGGTGTTCTTGCCTGCTCGATCGGCCATTTCGCGGAGGAGCAAGGCCAGTCGGCTACGGTATCCGGGTGCGAGGCATTCCTCCGCATTGCGGAGTGCGGGGAGAAACGTGATCGGCAGTGATTCGAGCAGTGCGGTCGGCACCTCGGGGGGCTCGGCGACGGAGGGACCGCCAGTCCGTTTGATCGTGGCTTGTCTCTTGCCCTTTGGCCAAGACGCTTCAAACCGAATGAGCGCCTTCGAACTGTCGAGGTTCGCAACGTCAAAGTCGACGATTTCGTAGAAGTGAGTTCTTTGATTCTCGGTCAAGCCCGAAAAAGTGAGGCTCACAGACATCGTGGATTCTGGCTCTGCCGTCGCCGAGCCGCGGAAAAAGTCGTCACGGTCGAGCCAAAGAGCGTCGCCGCGCGAAGCCGAGGGGCCGAGCGCATGCCGGATTGCCTGTATCAGATTCGTCTTGCCCGTGTTGTTCCTGCCAACGAGTACGTTGAGGCCAGGTTGAAAGTCAACCCGGATGTCCTTGAGTGACCGGAAGTTCTTGATTTCGACAGAGGAGAGGTGCATGCGATCAGGCTTTCTGAGTGGCAGTGTTCCGTGCTAATCATGGCTCGCTTCGAGCATCTTGACGTCCAACCCATCGATCTCCAGGAGCGTCTTGCCCGCGATGCCTTGAAGGTCGCCGTACATGCCCGCCGTGGACTCGATCACGCCGCGGATCTGCTCTTCACACTTGGCCCACTGCTTGGTCATCACCTTTCGCTCCTTCTCCAGATCTTCCTGCATATCGCTGAACTTCTCGACGATGGCCTGAATGCGGTGGCGGAAGCGGGGACCGGTGAGGTATTGGTAGACCAACTCCATTTTCGTCTGCTGCCCTTCGCCGGCCTGTCGGGCCGCGGCGATCTCGACCAGTGAGTGCCGGAGTGCTATGACGACGGGGACGACACATCGTGGGGAGGTGACCCAGACCCCGTCAATCTGGTCAAACGTCTCGACTCCTTTCGGGAGCACCTGGGTGACGATGATCGCGATCTCGGCCTTGGCGGCACGTTGGTCTTCACGGAGTTTGCTAAGCCAGCTGTCCGACCAGTTCTTGGTCCGCTTCGATTCCCAGAGGATCGTGCCACAAGCCTGCCCCGTCGCCCCAAAGACGCGGTGCAGCGCATCGCCGCCGTGCTGTCCTTTGGGAACGGGCTCAATAGTGTCGCGGGGGAACTTATCGCGGAGAATGGCTTCCAGTTCCAGCTCCTGCACTTCCCCTTGGAGCTGCTGCGATCCTTGCTCCATCTTCCGCTTCATCTCCTCGACCTGACGCTGGGCGTCGGCGATGAGCTTGTCCTTCTCGGCCATCTTCAGACGGTTCTCGTCGTCGGCCCGCTGCCGGGCCTTGGACTCGACCGCGCCGAGGCCCTCCGTGATGCGCTTCTCGATGGTGAGGTCCATCTCGCGCTTGGCATCGTCCAGTTCACGCTGTTTGCGGACAAGGTCGGCCTCCGCCTTCTGTGCCGTTGTGAGTTTGGCGTTGAGCGTCTTGACCGTCTCACCGAGGTCCGCAATGAGGCTGTCCTTGCCGGAGAGGTCCGATTCCAGCGCCAATCTGGCCTTCTTGGCCTCCTCGACCGCGATGGCCGCTCGCTCGGTGCGGAGTTTGGCTTCCACCTGCTCATCGACGGCGGCCTCAGCCTTGGCGACGGCAGCCTGCCGGTCGCGGAGCGATGCCTCCCGCTTGGAAATCTCCGCGTCTTTGGCGTGAAGCCGGTCCTCGTACTGCTTCCGGACGACGGCGAGCATCGGCGCCGCGAGGGACTCCGTCAGGGGAATCTCTGTGCCGCAATTTGGGCAGCTGATGGTTGGCTCGGCCATAGGGACTCCCGGTCGGTTCTCTTTGTGAATCGCAGCATCGTAAGGCCCGGTGAGGCACGGCAGCTCCCAACCCGGGCAACGGAGGTGGTCGCCTCGAAGCGCTCCAGACCCATCGACTCCACCCCCGGACGTGCTCGTTGGGTGGTCTCTTGTGGGTTCGCCGGCACGGGCATCGTCGTCGGGGTCACAGGCACCCCCGATTCGAGGCCCGAGCCGGGAGAGACTGTGCCGAGCGCTGCCTCAACACAAGCCCCTTGCCGGATGGGTCAGAGTCCGAGGGGTCCTGATTCACAGCCTACGACAGCTTGAGCACACTCAATCCGACCAGATGGACTCTTCGCTCAGACTTGGGCGCATGCGCTGGTATCGTCGCCTCGAAGGGGCCCCACCGGCTTGCCTACGCGGACACACGGCGGGGACGCGTCACGTGGAACCATCGGTGTCGCCGGACGCGGCTTACTCTTCCTCGGCCTCGTTGTTCATGGTGAACCACGCAGCTCCCGATTCTTCGGCCAAGTCAAACCGAAGGATGTTGCGGATGGCCTTCGAGTGCACGGGGTCTTGCAGAATCGCAACCTCGAATCGGTACGGGTCTGTAGGGTCACGGAATACACGGTAGATGAAGTAGCGTTCGCACTCGGCCTGTGCTTTGTCGTACTCGTTGTCCGTGAGTTCGAGCGGGCCCGTCCTGGAACTGCTTCCTTTTACCTCGATGAAGCGCAGGATGTCCGCTTCGACGACCACGCCTTCTTCCCTGGCTCGGACGCGGGCATCGTGGGTGCGCAGAGAGAGGAGGTCGCACCCGAACGCCTGAGTGCCGCGGATGTGGCTCACGCGGATCGGGAACCTTGGCGGCTCGGCCAGCTCCTCGTACGCCTCGACGACTGGGAACGTATCGTGCTCCGTTGCGAGGGGGCCGCGTGCACGGTCCGATGGGAGTCTTGGTGACGGGGCGATGACGAGCTTGCGCTTGATCCTCCGCCGTTTCTCGGGGCCGGTGGTTGGGTCGAAGGACGTGGGCTTTGGCGGTTCCGGTTGCGGCTGGGCACCGCCTCCCGCGGGCGAAGACTTTCCTGCTTCGCCGGCGGGCGGCTCATCAGCGGCTGGTTCAGGCTCGTCTTTCGCGGGTGGCGGCACAGGATGCTCCCGCTCATCGTCATGGCCATCTTCGCGGAGAAAGCGTTCCCTCGCCTCAGTGAGGACATCGTCGGCCTTGTCGGGTAGAAGGCCGCGAACCACGTCCTCCATCTCGGAAGTGTTGCGACACCTGAGGACGTTCGCGGCTTCCGCGGCGACGTCGGTGCCCAGCAGCTCGGCAACAAGATTCGCGACGCCTTGCCAGAAACGGACCAGGGTGGCTGCGTTCCGGTCGTAGTCCCCAACAACGTATAGAGAGTCTTTGACGAGGATGGCGTCGCCGCGGACGGTCAGGTCGATGGAGCGAACATCTGCTCCCGGCAGCATGGCGTTGACACATACCCGCGTGCAGAGCAGGAGGCGTGCCCGAGCGAGCTGGTTGCGTTCTCTTCCGTCTTCGTCGAGCTTGCGCGCGAGGCGCAGGGCGTAGATGTACGGCACTGCATCGCGGAAGTGGGCGTTCGCATCCTCGCTGGAAGGGTCGTAATCCGTGCCCTCCGGCACCACGTCAATCCGCACATCCGTCGACGACAAAGGGTCCACACCGAAGAGCTGTTGCACCTGCTTTGTGCTCTTCCGCTTCGGGATGTCGGCCAGTTTGAGATATCGCTCGACCAGCGGGGGAATGGTGATGTTCGCGTTGTAGCGAACCGTCTGCACGGGCAGGTACTGTTCAGTGCCATCGTGTTTGGACCAGACGCTGCCGGTCTGGATGAACTTGTTGCGAGACGGACCTTCCTCGGACTGCACGCCGGATTCGATCAGCGTGCGATATATGCCCGGAGCATGCTTGCCGTCGGGGTCCTGGCCCGGGAGACGCCGCAACAGGTCGTACAGCGCTTCAGGGTCGATGGCGTCCAGAGACGCGATGGACCCTAGCCGCGTCAGGAGCCCGTTGATCGCTTTGCGCCCCCCGACCGCCAGAATATCCGGGTCATCCACGCGCAACGCCGGTCGGAAGTACAGGCCCTGGAGCACGCGGCTGCCCGTGGCGCTCAGAATGACCTCGGAGGGTGTGTGCTTCTGTCCATCATCGCACGGCACCCAAGGGGTGGTACGCAGGTAGTGCAACACCGCATTGGGGACCCGGAGCGAAGGGTCGGCCCATTGCTTTTGTTCCGAGTTGACGCGGGCCGCGAACTGCGCACGAGGGTCAAAGTCCGCGGCTACGAAGTGATTTCCGGGTCCCAGCAAGTACGACATGAGCGTGGTCGCGTCGGCCTGCGCCAGCATCTGAAGCCAGTGCTCGGGCACCATGAGGCTGTCAATGCCGTAGTCCCGGCAGTGTCGCTTGGCTTCGGCACTGCTCTCACAGAGATGTCCTCGCACCGTGGCCGGGTAGTCCACCGACTCCAGCACGTGCGTCGCGAACGTCTGGGATGCGGGATAGGGCAACGGTTTCGCGCGCGGGACGTCATCGACTCCAAGCGAGCGGAGGAATGCCTCAACCCCGGAGAGCGGCAGGGCGTCGAGGCCCAATCGCGAAGGCGACGCGAGGAACCCGACGCCGTCGATGCCCGCATAGAGCCGCGATAGAAGCTCTCCGGCCGGAAAGTCTGGCCCGAAGTAGCACTCATCGGGGCGTCGGAGTGCTTCCTTCTGGTCCAGCACCGGGACAGCTACCTGGCTTGACGGTGGAGGCGAGCCGTTGAAAGCGGTGTACAGCCATGGCAGCAACTCACGCACGCGGCCTGGCCGGAGGTCCTGGTTCCCGTCGTGCACTCGTTGGACCAGCGCACGCGTTACGGTGTCCAGTCGGTACTCTTCAATCTTGGATTGGCGGCGGTCGAGCAGAGTGGAGAGGCTGCGGAGGTTGGTCGTCTTCGAACCATCCTGGAGACCTTTCTGGAACTCGGCGTGAAGGAATCGAATGTCGCGAGCCCAGTCGGGCAGCGGCGGGAGAGCCAAAGCGGGCGCAAAGAAGCAGGGGGATTCTGCTTCGCTGAGCTGACCGGAGGCGTCGAGGATCAACGAATGAACTGGGAATGAGCCAAGTCGTTCACCCGCGACGAGTCGACCGACCAACTCGCCGAGCTTAAGGGGCACCATCCCTGCGGCCTGCAATCGAAGCCGGCGAAGAATCTCCTCAGGCTCGAACCATCCGATCCCGAAGAGTTTGAGCAGGTCGACCAGCTTGTCGTCGGCGCGGACATCGAGGACATCGGCAAAATGCTCAGCACCGAGGACGGCCCGCCACGCGTCATTGGGCATGCGATGGGAGCGTTCCGCCACTCCCAGCGATCCATCGAGCCAGGGGAACACGACCTTGGTTCTCACCGCTTGGACCGTCGCCTCCACGAAACCAAGTCTGACGAGTTCGCCGTCGGCTCGCTCAAGGCCCTGGAGCAGCCGGAGCGCGCGCTGCGGGTCTTCTTCGCTGGCTTCCTGCGCGACAATGTCCGCAAAATGAACGGCAAGAGCGGCAAGCACCTTCCGGTTCTTCGAGTTGTCATGGACGCGATTGCGGTCATCGCCGAGCTCCAGCGTGGCATGGAGCACCACGGAGAGCGGCAGTGTGTCCTGCGTGGGGAAGAACACGCACAGAGTCCGGGCTTCAGCGGGCTCTGGATGTTCGGGCACCGCGACCGCGGTCTGGTATTCCCGCTTGGAGACCGGCTCCGCGACGCCCGCTTCCGGGGCGAGCGTTCCCTGGCGGCTGTACACCGTCCACATGCGGCTGACGCCATCCTCGTCGATCATGAGGCGCATGGCCTCGGGATTGAGCTGCTGGCGCAAGAACTCCCAGCGTCGAACCACCGGTCCGTTGAGGATGACTTCGGACAAGTGCCGGCAGAACAAGAGGCTCTCGGTGGGCAAGGCCTGCATCTGCGCTGTCGCTTCGTGGAGTGGGCCGGTTCCGTCGGGCGAGGCTCGGAGGGGAAGCACGATGACCGTGGCGTACCCCCGCGCGTGATAGGTGCCGGCCAGCTGAAGGTCCGGGTCACGCTCGTCCGGAACGAAGGGGAAACGCATGATCGGGATAGGCGGGCGTCCTTCGGCGGCGACGACTTCATCGATGGTCTGCGCGAGGGCGGGGTCGGACTCAGCGAGGCCTTGAACGGTCGAGCCCGCTCGTTCCAGGTCGAACGCCACGCGCAGCGTTCCGCTGGAGATCAGCGGGCGGTCGGTCCACGTGAGAACCGACCGGAATCCCAGACCCTTGCACCCGATGAACCGGTTGCGGTCGAGTCGCTTCGGGCTGCAGTCGCTGATAACGAGGGATTCGAGGCCACGCTTCGAGAAGGGGATGCCGGTGTTGGCCACCACCAGCCGGTCTCCCACGAGGTCGATCAGCAAACGAGCGTCGCCACCGTCACTCCCGGCATCGTCGCCGTTCTGCAGCAACTCAAGCAGTTGCCGACCACGGTACCCCTCAACGACCGACCGCTCTCGGTAGAAGTGGCTCACCAGCTCGCGGCTTTGGCGGCGATAGGTCTCGGTTTGATGCTTCGCGAGCGTCTCGACGATCTTGCTTGCCGCGTCGGCGGATTCGGGCAACCCATTCTCGTCGGAGATGATCATGAGTTCCTCTCACACCAGCTTCTGTTCAAGGGCTTTGGCCTGTCCCTCAAGCTTCTCTGGATTGGCTTTCTTGAGCTTCTGCAGGTTGAGCAGCTTCCACTGGAGCGCCGGCAGACTCGCGGCGTGCGGGCACTTGAGCAACGTCCAGTCGGGTTCGGCACGAGCCAGACCGATGAGGAGCTGCCGGTGGTTGGCCTTGAGCTTCTTCGGGAGATCCTTGAACAGTCGGTCGCGGGTCTCCAGAAGTGTTTCGAGCTTCACGTCCTCGGTGGTCATCCCGACGAACGTGGTGCGGTACACCTGTGCGATGTCCTTCTGACTCCCGAAGAGCACTTCGTGCGTCGGGCGATTGTGCCCGGCCAGGTACGTCACGAAGCACTCGACCATCTCGTCGGTGAGTCCGCCGGCATTGTCCATCTCCCACACGTCGAAGAGGTCCCGTGGGTGCTGCCGGTCCATCGCCGCGACCAGCTTGCTCCCGTACAGCTCGTCGATGGCCAGGACGGGCAGTTCCAGTTCTGCGGCGAACATGTCCGCGGCGCTCGTCACCAACGGGCGTTTCTGCGCCGGGAGGAGGGTGCCTCGGAAGACGACGTTGACCTCGATCTTCACCATGCTGACGCCGCTGGTGACCAGGAGCGTCCGGTCCCCGGTGTCGGTGTTCCCGACGGTCTCGACACTGAGACCGATGTGTTCCAGCCGCGTACGGATAGCGGCGAGCTCGGCCGTGATCGCGGCAAGGGCCGAGTCCCGCTGCACGCCCCACGGGGTGTAGACGACGTCGATGTCGACCGAGAGCCGCGGCATGTCCCGCACGAACATGTTGATCGCCGTGCCGCCCTTCATGGCGAACGCCGGGTTCCGGAAGACATCCGGAGCGACGGTGAGGAGGAGTCGGACAGTGTTGGCGTATGACTTATCCATACTGCTTCAGGGTAAGGAGCGTTCCATCTTTGAGGCGGGCCATCCAGCGCTTCTCACTTCCGACCCGCAGCCGGTAGCGTTCACGCAGCGTATCGACGTCCAGCACGTTGGTTTGCCGTGACCAGGTCAGGAAGAGTCGAACTGCTTTCACGCTCGTGCAGGACGCGAGCAGACGCCCGGCCACGTCCTTGCGCAGGTTGCGGAGACCCTCGAAAAGATTGCGGGCTTCTTCCAGGCCCTGGTTCGTTCCCACCTCGTAGAGCATCTCCAGCGCGGCTCGCTCAGGAGTCGAGGCGAGAAGTCCGTCGGTGGCACCGGCCGGCGACGACAGCGTTGCGGTCGCGAGCTTTGCATCGGTCCACTCGAACAGCTTGGCGGAGAGGTAGCGGGACGGGAACCGGGACGTGAACCACTTCGGCAGCACGAACCGCTGGTCGCCCCAAAGGACAAGCGTGTCTCGCACCGCGAGATTGTGGCGGACGGCGTGCAGCGCGAGCGCGCTCTTGCCCCCAACGTGCAACCCCTCCACCCGTTGCTGGAGGAGCAGGACGCAACCGTCCCGGGTCAACTCGTCGCCCGGGAAGCTGTACACGCCTTGGCCGAGCCGTTCGAGCCATCCGTGCTTGGCGTAGCGTGCCGCCAACTGAGGGGTGACGCCGAGCGTGGTGAGGCTTGCCACGTCGAAAGGGCGGCCCCGGGGCATCTCGGCTTGGAGCCGCTTGATTACGCCATGTCGTGGATTTCGATCCATAGGCTAAATAGTCTGCTCATTTCAATCAGAAATCCAGTTAGTGATTCGATTATGCGCCATGAATGCATCCATGGGCTAAAAATAGCGACTGCTTTCAATCAGTCTCCACCGCAGTCACCGACCCGTCCACAGACCGAATACGATGAGATCGTCCGTGAGCTCGGCGACAATACCGGCATGGAAACCCTCGAAATCATGACGCGGGACCAGCTCTACGAAGCGGGCTGTCAGGCAGAAGGTTGGCGGCAAATCGCGTGCGTGTCCTCTCCCGAAGCAGCGTGTTCTGCTTCAGATATAGCCCGTAGCCGCCTCCGATGATTAGCGGGATATTGTCACCCAGAAGCGAGGAAAGGTCGAGCAGGCTTGCCCGGAGCGGGTCATTCGTCTCCATCTGATCCCCCTTCTATCTGACCCGCTTCGCGGAGGATGAGCGAACGGATCTGCTTGGATACATCTTGCTCCCGTTTGTCCCCGGTCGCAAGCTCAATGTACGCCTGGATCGGTGAGGCGAATGGCGTTCTGCCGTCCAGACGCGCATCGAAGTACACCGTGGGTTCAACGGTCTCGTATAGCTCTAGGTTCGCAAAGCGCTCACCCGGTTTTGCATCCGCTCCGAGCATCTCCACCAGTTCCGATGTAGACTCACAGTAAACACGGAGCCGGTCTTCGCGTCCCATGACCGCGTATCGCTCAGTGGATGACTGTCCCGTGAATACGGCGCGGCTTTCGAGTTGCGACAGTTTGTCGCCCAGCGCTGCGCGATCAAGGGTGGTCGATCCGATGAACGTCTTTCGGAGTTTGGGCGCCTCGTACGAAGCGACCAGCTTGTCGAGCAGGCCCTCGGGCTGGAGCAGCCGTGCCCATCCACCTTTGCGCTCGATCAGTACATCGTCCTCCATGCGTCGCAGTGCTTTGGAGATCGTGGTAAGCGTGATCGCCCCTCCCCTTGAACGGATAAACCCATCAAGGTCACTCAGTGATTCAGAAACAGGGCGTAGCAGTAGGGCTCTTGCGACTAGAGAAGTCGCCCCGCGATAAACCGCACGGATGGGATAGGACTCACGATACTTATTCGGCGATCCGGACCGCAGAACGAAGAGTTCCCCCGGCACCGTGACAATCCCGTTGCCACACAGGTCGATTCCGCTCACACCAAGCCCGGCCAGCTCATCCAATCGCTCAGGGGCGAGATATGGCAGGACAATCATGGGATAGCGTCCGGCTCTGGCGGCATACTCGCGCGATTGTGCCACCGCGTTCACGAAAGTCCTCGGAGTGCTCCGGCCTTTGAGTTCGGCCACGAAACGAAACTCCCGCCCCTCCCACCGCACTTCCGCTGTGACGTCCGCCTCCCCACCGCGCGGACCCGTGCCAGCCGTCCAGCGGATAAGCAGCGGCGGAACGGAAGCTTCACCGTCCTTTAGGCGGGCAAGCATGTCTGTTTCTGAGAGCGGTTTTGAGTTGGTTCGTACCATGGCGATTGTCCCACTATAGCCTATTATCCTATTCCAGACAATCGGCCATTTTGGGACAATACTAGAGACTTCTTGGATCTCTGGCCATGAAGCCCATGGCTTGCTTTGATTTTGAACGAAATGGTCTGATAAACCCTAGCAGCTCAGGCTCCACCTCTCCCCACACTCGCCACCATAGCCACCATCCCAGCCCGCACAGCCTCTGGAAGCGTTGCCCACGCTGCGATGATCCGCCTCAAGTCATCATCTTTAATCATCGTTGGCGTTGCAATATTTGGAGTTTGAGCGGTATTGGGGGGAATGTTGCCGGATTTGATGCCGCCTGAATCGGAAACGCGCGGAATTGCCGGGTTTTCTTGGGGATGTTCAAGTCCGGCTCTGCCCATTAAGTCTCGTCGCACCACTTCGCGGTCGCTCGAATACGGTTGCGAATCCCATGCAACTCACAATCCTAACTGTCGAAACTCGCGTACTGTGCGGTTCCGTGCGTTTGAGTTGCGCTGACTTTTCCCTTCCATGATGCTCCGCCTTCTCGGCTCGGCTTTGGATCAGCCTGTTCTTCCAAAGCCTTAGAGAAGTCTTTTGCACTCCAAGGTCAGCGATCCAATGCCAACGCGATTCACCGCCACGAATTTGCTCAGGCATGATCCGGGACGAGCCCTTGTGCCCATTTTCACCCTCTGTCGCGATCAACCCACCAGTGCCGCACGCTGCCTTTGTGGTATATACGCATTGTGTTCGGTTCAAATGAAGCAGTTACGTTTGCATTCGCTTCCCGGATCTGCTCTAATCCTGAGGTGCCGCGAACCGCGCGACTTGCGCCAGCCCTCCCGGAGTTCTCATGGATCGAACAAACTGGAATACCCTTGGCCTGATTCTGTCTCTGGGGACCGCTGCCAGCGCG
Source organism: Phycisphaeraceae bacterium (assembly GCA_019636795.1). Lineage (NCBI taxonomy): Bacteria > Pseudomonadati > Planctomycetota > Phycisphaerae > Phycisphaerales > Phycisphaeraceae > Phycisphaeraceae bacterium. The sequence goes on along the minus strand of JAHBWW010000002.1, from coordinate 21,978 downwards.
CAATGGACTCTGTACTGGGCAGAAGAGTTTGAAGGCTCCGCTCTGAATCTCAATAACTGGGAATACCAAACCGGAACGGGGACCGCGTACGGCCTGCCCGCCGGCTGGGGCAATAACGAACTTCAGTACTACACCAACTTCGCGGACAACATCTCGGTCTCGGGTGGCACCCTCAAGATCACCGCACGTCAGCAGAACTTCGGTGGTCGACAGTACACATCGGCGCGCATCCGCACACAAGGCAAAGTCGATTTCAAATGGGGTCGCGTCGAGGCTCGCATGAAACTGCCCGGAACCACCGGCATCTGGCCCGCGTTCTGGATGCTGCCCACCAACTCGCCCTATGGCGGATGGGCCTCGTCCGGCGAAATCGACATCATGGAATCGATCAATCAGGCCGACCGCATCCACGGCACCATCCACTTCGGCAATAACTACCCCAACAACGCATCCAATGGCGGCTCAATCAACACAGGCATCAACTACGCGCAGGGCTTTCACGACTACGCCATCGAGTGGGAACCGAATCAGATCCGATGGTATCTCGACGGGCAGTTGTTCCACTCTGTCAACTCTTCGCAGTGGTTTTCAGCACTTGGTGGCTCGAACCCGCGCGCGCCATTCGACCACCCGTTTCACTTCCTGCTCAATGTTGCTGTCGGAGGCAACTGGCCCGGTGACCCGAATGCTTCGTCGCAGTTTCCGCAGACACTCGAGGTTGATTATGTGCGAGTGTATCGCCGCGAGCAGCGCCCATTCGAAGGTCAAGCCCGGGTCATCCCGGGGTTGATCGAAGCGGAACACTACGACGAGGGGTACCCGGGCGAAGCGTACCACGATGTCAATGCAGGCAACACCGGCGGCGCGTTCCGCGATGATGATGTCGATATTCAGGCCTGTTCAGAAGGCGGATACAACATCGGTTGGATCGAGAACGGAGAATGGATCGAGTATACCGTGAATGTCGCCGCTTCGGGCACTTATCTACTCGAAGCCCGCGTTGCTTCGCTGCACGCGGGCGGATCGTTCCGCTTTGAGATCGATGCTGTCGATAGCACTGGCCCCATTGCTGTGCCCAATACCGGTGGCTGGCAAAACTGGGCAACCGTCTCCAGCCAGATCATGCTCAGCCAAGGCATCCAGACCATCCGCTTCGCCCGAATCGACTCGCCCAACGGGTTCAATGTCAACTGGTTCCGCTTCACCGGCTTGTCGGTGCCTTGCTCACCTGCCGATCTGGCCGAGCCGTACGGCGAACTGAACTTCTTCGATGTCTCTCGATATCTCGCGCTCTTCAGCAGCCAGGATCCCGCAGCGGACTTTGCCGAACCTGTCGGGCAGTTCGATTTCTTCGATATTGCTGCCTTCCTCAGTGCATTCAGCGCAGGATGTCCCTGACGGACCATCACTCAGTGACCAGGAAAGGCAGATTGGCGGTTCCCGCTCGGCCTGTCCCATCGCGGACGAAGACAAACAGGCGGTACGCGCCCGGCTTCGTCGGCGCTTCGATCATCACCCTCGGCCCTTGAACGGCGATGACGCAGTTGGCGACCGCTTCGGGCGCACGCTCAGCATCACCTCCAGTGCGACGATCGCTCGACTCTCGAACCACATGCCATTCATACTCGAGCGCATCCGAGTCAGGGTCATAGACACTGACAGTCGCCCCAAACCTTTCGCCGGGCTTGATCGAATCCGGCTCACGGCCATCAAGCCGAATGGCCGACACGCGCGGGGCGTTGGCGCTGGGCTGGAGACCGGTCCAGAATCGGCTGAGATAGTCCACTGCTTCAGTCGTCTCGCCGGTGGGCAGCAGCAGCCCAAACCACGTCGAGGTTGTTTCCTGCTTGTTTCCCCAGAGAAACGCGAATGAACCGAGGCAACGACCCAATCGCTCAGCCTCGACGCCGCGCCGATAACTATTGGAATAGAACTGCGCTTTCTGATGGCTCGCTTGCTCGATCGGCGCGCCCCAGTCGGTGAGCGGGCTTTCCCAAGGCCCGAGTGGTCCGAACTCCGTGATCAGATATGGGCCGGCGTACCCTTGTGCGAGCAAACGCTCGGGCACCGTCGCCGCTCCGCCGTATGCGTTGATGCCGATGATGTCGATGCTTGGGCACTCGTGCGCGATTCGACGGGCCTTGTCTTCACCGATCTCCGCGATGATGGCCACGGTCGGGTGGCGAGGGTCGAGGCTTTTGATCACCGAGGCTGCCTCTTCGATCGACCTCAGCGCGAGATCGAAATCTCCTCCCAATTCGACTTCATTGCCTACACCCCACGCAAGCACAGCCGGATGCGACTGATATCGCTTCACGATGCGCTCGACCTTGTCGAGTTGCTTCTGCTTCTCGCGAGGATCGTTGTAGTCGTGCCCGTGTCGCTCGTGCATCAGCCAGATACCGACGCACACCGCCAGCCCGTGCGCGTGTGCATCTTCGAGCAGGTCATCGATGCCCTCAGCATCCCAAGTTCGGATGGTGTTGGCACCCATTGCGGCCAGGCGATCAAGATGCACGGTTCCACCCACCCCGCGAACAAAAAATGGCTGTCCATTGCGAAGCAGTTCGTAGCCCCCTGAGGTCGAACGAACCTCGACCATGGACGGCGGACCGGTTCTGGACCAATCGCGATGAGGCTGGGAAACTGCCGCTCGATGGCATCCAGACACGAGGAAAATCAGAATCAAAGCGAACAGGGGGCTTTTCATGGCTCAGAGTGTAACTGTTTCTGTGCTCGGTGGGGCCAAATGTACAATCCAAGAGCCTGAGAGAGTGATCTGACGTACAAGCAGACTATGAACAAATGGGCAAATCATGGCGGTTCAAGCGTGCATTGATGTGATTTTTACACAATTTTCTCAACAGACTCGAATTCGGGTTGACACCGTGGGCAACTTCGAGCACACTGATGTAACTGTTTCGTTCCGGCCCACTCCGTGGCCGACGTGATAGGGTTCAGTTCGGATTGCGGGTTCGGCGAGCGTCTTCGTCGATCACGAGAGTACGAGAGAATGGACAGAACTCCAGGTCATCGAGGGAGTCCCCTGATATGCTGACCAGAAGCAACTCGGCCCGATGCCCAGCGTTCACGCTTATCGAGCTGCTCGTTGTGATTGCGATCATTGCGTTGCTGATCGGGATCCTGCTCCCGGCTCTCGGCCGCGCCCGCGACACCGCCCGCGGGCTGGTTTGCCAGACAAACATCCGGCAGATTGCCACCGCAACGATGGTCTACGCAGCCGATTTCAATGGCCGGTTTCCCCCCGTGATCGGTGGGCCTCAGGTAATCGATCCCGAGAATGGTAAACGCAACATGGTGTGGCACGATGTCAACCGCATCGGGCGCTATCTGCCTCAGACCGATTTTCGCAATGTCACGTTCGACAACATCGAGAACCCGACCGTCGGCGGCGGGGTCTTCAGTTGTCCCAACCACCCGGACGGTGCTCGTTCGTACGCCATGAACTACTGGGCTGCTTCAGCAGGCGAGTTCATTCCCAACTTCCAGACGGGAACCATCCGACCGGTGAAGCCCGGGCAGAGGCCTGGTGTACCTACTTTCCAGATGGGAAACGCATTCGACGACTCGGGCAATCTTGCTGGCCAGACCATCCTGTTCACTGAAGCTTGGGCCAATTGGCGATCCCAGACTCCTTCTGACGTTGGGGATACGACATGGTTCACATCGGCAAGTGTCGGCGGTCAGTTCATGCCCGGGCGTCGATTCGGCGGCGGGCTTGGCGTCAACAGTGATGTCTGGTTCGGGAACTGGCGCAGCTCGCCATCGGCGCCAGAGTTGGGAACCGACACGCAGGTCCTCCCCAAGTCATACATTCCGTACTATCGTCACCCCCGCAGAAATGCCGAGACCAAGGCAGTCAGCGGCAGCGCGCAGATCGCCTTCCTCGATGGGCATGTGTCCAATGTCAAGCCTGCGGATCTGTTCGAGTCTGTTGGCACCGGGGATCAGGTCAGGAGCACGCTATCGGCCCTGTGGTCTGAGAAGGATTTTCAACTTGAACTCAACCTCCGGAATTGAGACACGATGAGTTCCGTAAGGGCCATCGCTGATGCATTGGGCGTTTCGGTCGCGACCGTATCGCGCGCGCTGAACAATCAGCCAGGCGTCAGCGAAGAAATGCGCAAGCGCGTGCTCCAGACTGCCGACCGCGCTGGCCACCGCCCATCCGTGGGGCGCAAGCCAACAAACTTGATCGGCTTGGCCTACCCCGACGAACCGGTACGGGCGGACTTCGGCGCGTTTGAAGCCGTGCTGCTGGCCGGAGTGCTCAAAGGGGTCAGCGAGCGAAAGTTCGATCTGACCTTCATCAGCGTCAATCGCGACAAAAACCGAAGCGAGACGTACAAACAATTCTTCAACCGCAAGGGTGTGCGTGGCGTGATCGTGCGTTCGCTCGACAACTGTGGCATGGCAGAAGCCATCGCGGCTGATGGTTCACCGATGGTGCTCGTCGCAGATCGATCCGACGATCCGCGAGTCAACTTCATCGATTCAGACTCAAGGCAGACCTCCCGCCAGGCGGTTGAACACCTGCTCGGCCTGGGGCACCGGCGAATCGGACTCGCGATCCACCGCGTGGCAGATTCCGACCACCGAGACCGCGAAGCCGGCTATCGCGAAGCGCTCGCCGGTGCAGGCATCGCCATCGACGAGTCGCTCATTGTGCGGGCAGATGCAAGTCCCGAAGGTGGCGCCATGATGCTCGTGTCGCTGCTCGATCAGGCAAGCCCTCCTACCGCCATCTACTTCACCAATCCGCTCTCGACGGTGGGGGGGCTGCACAAATGCCTGCAACTCGGCATCCGCGTGCCCAAGGATCTGTCCATCATCGGCTTTGATGACGGAGACATTCGCATGCAGACCTTTCCACGCTTTACCGCGGTATGCCAGGACGCTCAAACGCTCGGGCTCGAGGCCGCCCGCTGGCTGACGCGATCGCTCACTGGCGAGGTCAGCGGCACGTTTCGCGAGATCCGACCGACGACGCTTGCCGTCCACGAGAGCACATCGTTCCCGCCCGTAAGTCCGGTTCGATTGTTGGAGCATTCACGCGTGGTCCAGGCAACCTGATTGCTGGCGTGTGTTGTATCTGGAGGCACTTTTTGTACCGCATTTTCGCAAAGAAAGAGGGAGGCATCATGAGGAACACACTGATTCTTGCCGCATTGGCGTCGCTTGCGACGGCCGCGGCCGCGGATATCTCGGCTTATTCGCAGGACTTCGAGGGGCTCAACCAGGCATCACCGACCGCGCTGGGCAATGATGGCTGGTTGGTCGGAGCGAACGTCTTCGATTCCGGAGGAGGCTTCCTCTACAACTACTTCGCCTTCCCGGCACCCAACGGCGGCCCGGCATTCTCGGCCATCGCCAGCGGCCAAGGCGGACCTGATCAGGGCAACCAGCAGTTGGTTGTGTACAGCGACTACAACAACGGCGACCACGGCAACGGCAATATCATCGAAGCCAACTTCTTCCGCGAGTACATCGTCGGTGCCGGAAATGTCGGCCAAACATGGTCGTTCTCGTTCGACTACAAGCGAGGCGACATCGGCGGCTCATCGACGGCCCTGGCGTTCATCAAGACACTCGACCCCAACGCCGGCTACGCGCTGACCAACTTCCTGATCTTCGACACGACCAACGCAGACACCCTCTGGTCCAGGCATACTCTTTCGCTGTTCATCGACGCGTCGCTCACGGGCCAAATCTTCCAGATTGGTTTCCTGAACACCGCGACCAACTATGAACCGTCCGGCATCTTCTACGACAACATCAATCTCGTGCCCGCTCCGTCGGGTCTGGCTGCACTCGCGGCTTTCGGTCTTGTGGCTTCACGCCGCCGCCGAAACTGATCAGTATTTCTCGGGGCCGAAGGCTTGCCAGCCTGCGGCCCTTTTCATTTCAGAAGCCACGGGCGGAATCCGACGCATGAATTTTGCCACGCTCATCATGGCCGCACGCGGAATGCCGCTCGGGCTGTGGGTCATGGTTCTGTTGATGCTCTGCTCCGTGACTGTGCTCTTCAGCGGGCAGCGGACCAATGAAGACGCAGTGCGACTCTGGGTTTTTTCTCCCACCCACCGCGACTTGTACAACCCCATGCTCGACCGTGCCGGGGCCGAGGTTGGCGTTCCTCTGGACATGCGATTGATGAGCATTCTGGCCATCGAACGACGCATGATGTCCGGCTTCTTCAGTGGCTTGCCGACCGCCGATCTGATCGAGTGCGAAAGGGCGATCGTCGGCCGTGCGTTTGTTGGGCCGCTCGAGGCTGTTGGATTTCTCGATCTCACGGATCGGCTCCGCGAAGAAGGATTGCTTGACCAGATCAACGCGCCCTCCTTCGGGCCTTGGACCTCCCGAGGTCGCATCTTCGGAATCCCACACGATGTCCACCCAGTCATGCTGGCTTACCGCGCAGATCTCGTTGAGCAAGCCGGCATCGACCTGTCTGACGTAGAAACGTGGCAGGACTTCTTCCGTGCCATGCGGCCATTGATGGGAGAATCTACCAACCCGCAGCGCTATATCCTCGGGTTCTGGTACACTCACCTCGACAACGTCGAAGTGCTGCTGCTTCAGGGCGGCGACGGGCTTTTCGACGACCAGGACAGACCAACGATCGCAACGCAGAGCAATGCTCACATCCTTGCTGAAATAGTCTCGTGGTGCGTTGGTCCCAACCGCGTTGCAGCGGACATTGAGGATTTCAGTGGCACCGGGCATCAGCAGCGGATCGATGGCTACGGCATCGCGTACCTCGCCCCGGACTGGATGTGCTCCATCTGGAAGGAGCAGATTCCACAAATCGGAGGGAAAATGAAAATCATGCCCCTCCCCGCGTTCCATCCCGGCGGGCGACGGACCTCGGTACGCGGAGGAACCATGCTCGGCATCGCACGCGATTCCCATCAGATCGAAGAGGCTTGGAAACACGCCAAACTCCTGTACACTTCGCCGCAGGTCGCGCGACAGATGTACCAACTCACCGACATCATCACCCCGGTGTCTTCGTTATGGAATGATCCCGTCTTCGACGAGCCCGATCCCTTCTTCATGGACCAGCCGAAGGGCCGCATGTACATCGATCAGGCGCCGCACGTACCGGCCCGCTCATCTTCGCCGTACAACCGCCAGGCGGTGGTCCTCCTGCGCGATGCAGCGGTCTCTCTTGCTGAGCACGCCCGGAGAACACGCACCTACGACTCGCAAGCCCTGCAACCCGAAGCATTCCGTCTGCTTTCCGACGTCGAGAGCAAGATCTTGCGTGTCATGGAACGCAATGCCTTCTCGGGAGCCGTGCGTTGAATCTGGGCCGAAGGAGCAGCAAGCCCTCGCAGCACGCTGTCTGGGTGTTTCTTGCACCATTCGCGCTCTTGACGCTTGTGTTTGTCGCCTACCCGCTCATTCAGTCTGCGGTGCTCGCCATGCAACAGACCTATGGCCCCGGCACAAAGACCTTTGTCGGAACCCGAAACTTCACTGATGCAGCTGCCGATCCCGTCTTCTGGACCGCTCTTCGCAACACCATCATCTACACACTTGGCAGCCTCTTCATCCAGTTGCCGCTCGCCCTCGCCTTGGCCTTGGCTCTGAACTCGCCACGGCTGCGCGGCCGAAGTGGATACCGACTGATCTTCTTCAGCCCGCAGCTCATGGGCCTTGTCTTCGTTTCGATTCTCGCAGCTCTCATGTTCGAAAAACAGGCAGGGCTCATCAACCAGTCTCTTCACACGCTCACTGGTGGATTGTGGAGTCTTGATTTTCCATGGCTCGAATCACACGTCATGGCGACCCTCATCCTGATTTCACTCTGGATGTATGTCGGCTTCAACATGATCTACTTCCTCGCAGCACTCCAGAATGTCGACCACGCACTCATCGAAGCATCCGCAATCGACGGCGCAAACTCCTGGCACCGATTTCGACATGTCGTGCTCCCTGCAATCCGCCCGGTCGGCACCTTCGTCGTCATGCTGTCGATGATCGGAAGCCTGCAACTCTTCGAACTCCCGTTCGTCCTGCTCGAAGGGACCGGAGGCCCACGAAACCAGGGACTCACTGTTGTGATGTACCTCTATCAATCAGGCTTTGAAGTCGGCGACCTCGGCTATGCCAGCGCCATCGGCTGGGTGCTGGCGTTGCTGCTGATGAGCCTGGCATGCGTTCAGATGTGGATGATTCGTCGGGAGGGTCGATGAACACCACCCCGGCCACCATCAACCGCAAACGCAGCAAACGCAGCCGCAAGGGTTGGGTACTCCAGATCGTGCTCTCGGTACTGGGCGCGATCACACTGGTCCCGTTTGCGTGGCTGGTGATCGCCTCCTTGAAATCACGCGAAGATTTCTTCGTCGCCATGTTCTTTCCGCCCGGCGATGGACTTCTGGGCATCGCGTGGGATCGGCTCACACTCGACAACTATCGCAATCTCTTCGAGCTTGGCTTCGGACAGGCTGTCCTCAACTCGGTGTTTTATGCTTCTACCACTGCTGTTCTTGGCACTCTGGTCTGCTCAGCAAGCGGATACGCCTTGGCCAAGTTTCATTTTCCAGGACACCGGCTGGCGCTCGTGGGTGTGCTTTCGCTGATCATTCTCCCCCCAACTCTGCTTATCGCGCCGGGATACGAGCTCCTCTTCCATCTGGATTTGCTCGACACCGTGCCGGGGTTGATTCTCCCAGTGGTTGCACCGGCGTTCGGCGTCTTTCTATTCCGCCAGGCCATTGCGCAATCGGTGCCGGATCAGCTCATCGAGGCCGCCCGCATGGACGGCTGTCGAGAGGTCGTGATCTTTTTCTCGGTCGTACTTCCGCTGATTCGCCCCATGGTCGGGGCATTTCTGCTGATCACTTTTCTGGCAATGTGGAACAACTTCATCTCGCCGCAAATCGTGCTTCAGTCCCAAGACAAACAACCCCTGTCGGTGGCCATCGCCCAACTTCGCGGCATCTATCGCACAGACTACGGCTTGCTCATGGCGGCCACCGTGGTCTCGATTGCTCCCGTCGCCGTGCTGTTCCTGCTGCTTCAGAAGCAGTTCATCTCCGGCCTCACCAGCGGTGCGGTCAAGGGCTGACCGGTTGCGACGCATACGTCACACTCATCACGCAAAAAAGAAACGCCGAGTATGGTGGCTCGGCGCTTCGCCTGGACGTCGTGGATCAGGTTTGACAGAAGCAATTTTTATGGGCAGCCCTGCGAAAAAGCCGCAAGAAACGCCTGAACATCGAAGAAATCGAGCACACCGTCACCATTGAAGTCGGCCGGGTTGTTGCACCCGCTGCCGCCGCCTTCGACAAGTTGCACGTTGTCCCAGAACGTGGCCCCCGCAGCCACCCCGTCGAGTTGCAGGTGCAACAAGGCAACCAGAATCTGACTGGTATTGGGCGGAGCAATCCCGCTCACCTCAACCAGATTCCACTGATTGGTCGGCGTGGATGCCGGGTTGATGGCCACCACTTCGAGCGCCTCTAGGTTCGCTCCCTGAGCGTTACGAAACACCATCTGCAGCAGAACCAGATTGCCCGGCTGAACCGCGTCAAAGTCATTGTGCCACGCGTGAGCACTGAGGGTGTACGTCTGACCGGCACTGATGCCCGTGACGGTCTGGACCAACACCTGATCATTCTGCGAGCCTGTGAACTCCCCGAACATCTTGGCACTGGTCACGCCGTCCTGTGCCGGAATCTCAACTGACTGATCCGCAAAGACCCCGCCGCCATAGTTCTCCCACCCTTGAAAAAGCACGAACCCCGGACCCGGTGTCTCAAAGCTGCCATTGGACACCAGATTGGGCCCGCCCGCCAGCGCGCCGCTGCCCATCGCCGCGATCATGGCCGCACCGATCATCTTGCTACGCATATCGAGATCCCTCCTTCAACGCTCCATGAGGTGTGCCCGCAAGTTCCCCGTTTGGACCCTGCAGTAAGTAACAGTTACATCAATCTACATATTTGGGCCCGCCTGTCAAGCCCGATTGCGCGCGATATCATAATAATTATGGGTACTCAAGGCCAGTTCGGGCCATGGACGCCACTGGAAAACCATTCCGTAACTGTTCCAGTTTCGGGCGACCTGCCGCATTGGATGCACCATCGCTCTCAACGCAACGGCGACATCGATCGGGGCAGGCTGCGACCGTTGGACTCGATCACCGACCGATACCAGTGGTACGAATCCTTCGCGAGGCGCTCGCCCGTTCGATAATCGAGGTACACCAGACCAAAACGCAACGCATAGCCCTCAGCCCACTCAAAATTGTCCATGATCGACCACTGGAAGTACCCGCGGACGTCCACCCCATCGTCGATCGCTCGGCCAAGTTGATGCAGGTATCGCGTCAGGAAGTCGATCCGGCCAGAATCGTGCACCTTGCCATCGGCGTGCACCCAGTCCATCGAGGCGAGCCCGTTCTCCGTAATGACCACCGGAAGCTTGTACCGCTCCTGAAGGAAGCGAGGGCCCCAATACAGCGCATCTGGCTGAATGGGCCAGCGAAACATCGTAATCGGGGATCCGGGACTGCGCGTGACCTGCTCGGCTTGGCCATTCTTACCCGCACGAACCACATCGCTGTTGTAGATGTTGACGCCGAAAAAATCCATTGGTTGATGGATGGTCTTCATGTCCGCATCGCTTGCATCAGGCGCGTCAGCCCCAAAAAGTCGGAGCCCGTCTTCCGGGTAGCACCCGCGCAGCATCGGATCGCAGTACCAAGTGTAGTTGAAGGTCCAGCCCTTCACCGGCACGCGGAACGTCTCGGCCCGGGCTGCTTCAATATCGCTCGGCGAGTCCGTCGCCGGAGACTTGAGATTGCCCACCGGAGCACACCCGATCTGGCTGGGCACCTTCGCGCGGGCGCGGATGATCTGGGTCGATGTGCCATGCGCAAGCAATGCATGATGCGTAGCCCGCAGCACATCCTTACGCGACAACTTGAGCCCCGGAGCGTGGGTGCCTTCGGAGTGGCCAAGGCCCAGGAAAATCTGAGGCTCATTGAGAGTGAACCAGTGCGTCACGCGGTCCGAGAGTCGATCGACCACCGCTTGCGTGTACTCGCCGAACCAGGCCGCACTGTCGCGGTTGAGCCACCCCCCGCGGTGAAACAGACACGCCGGCATATCCCAGTGGAAGAGCGTGACCCACGGATCTACGCCACGAGCGAGCAAAGCATCGATCAACCGGTCGTAATACGACAAACCCTCCACATTGATCGTCCCCACACCCGAAGGCATCACCCGAGGCCAGGCGATCGAAAACCGATACCCGGTCGCGCCAAGACCCGCGATCAGATCGACATCGTCTTGAATCCGGTGATAACTGTCGCACGCCACATCGCCGGTGTGCCCTTCCAGAACCTTGCCCGGAGTCCGCGAGAACTCGTCCCAGACACTGGGCGATCTCCCGCCTTCCGCAGCCGCGCCCTCGACCTGATACGAGGCCGAAGCCACTCCCCATACAAATCCGTCAGGCATACCCATATCGATCGAACTCCTCTGATGCACCAAGCTCAGCAAGGGAGCGATCGTAGACCCCGCATCCCACCCAATCGGCACAGGCTCACAATAGGGCCTTCATGCGCACGATTGACGCTGATCGCAATGAACCAGCACCAGACAGGCCATGACATCCAGCGAACCACGGGCATTGCCGAGCGACTGCCGAGGCGCAAAGTGGGGGAGTCCGCATGGGCGTGAACATGCACGCCGCTTCGACTCGATGAGACTGTTCATTCCGCCACGAACTGGAGCAGGTTCACTCGCCCAGGAACCACGCCAGAACATTCGAGTGCACGCTCTTCCACCCATCCGCGTCGGCGGGCGAACGGAATCCATGGTCGCCGCCCTCGATTCGCAGGTAGGTCACATCGCGACCCCGAGACAGCAGTTCGGCGTAAAGCACTTCCGCAGCCGAAACGTGTGATGCCTGGTCGGCGGTGCCTTGAGCGATGAACACGCGGGCCTTCGACTTGTGCATCGCCTCGACCGGCGATGTCGCAAGAAAACTCGACCATCGGCGATGCGGATGCCCAAGCCAGAACTCATCATGCGCATCAGGGTCGCCAAGGACACGCCGCCACCCATCGAGCAGCCACTCCACGCGCTCCTCAGCGTCTGCATTCGGAGGCCCAAACCCGCTCGATCGCGCCAGTTCAATCAGATCAAACAACTGCGTCGGACCGCCGCCAGCAAGCGTCGCGACATGCGTGATGCTCGCGTTCTTCGCTGCAAGATGACACACAACCTGTCCGCCTTCGGAGTGGCCAACCGCCAGCACCCGCGAAGCGTCTACCCCCGGCAGTACACTCGCAGCGTTGATCGCGGCGTGAATCGCTTCTGTCCACCGATCGAGCGTGTGCTCTCGCCGAAACTCCTCGGTGCTTTCCATCGCCGATCCCGGCTGGCTTGGTTGCACAAGAAACTCGACGCCCGGCTTTTCCACCACCAGAATTCTTGCTCGCGAGCGTGCAAGACCCAGCATCATCGCCTCAGGCCCACCCGATCCGATCCGCTTGCCGCTGGGCGTTTCCACCTCGACAAACACCGATTGGCTACCCGACCCCTGCACACACACAATCAACGGAAGCAGCGAGTCAGGCCCCGGAGGCTTCGACAGATAAAACCTGATTGTGCGCCCGAACGCATCGGTAGTCGTAAAACCGTCATACGGAAACTGATCGATCGGCTCGCTCGCAACTGCGACATACATCGGCGGGATCGCACGCGTTGGAACCTCTCCCTCCTGAATCGTCCCAAACACAACGACAAGTAGCAGCGTAATGAGTGTCATCGACTCATCAGGATGCGCAGCATCCCCGCCTCCGTCGTTCGACTTCGCCCATAGGAATGGCTCAGCACGAAAGGATGCCGCGATCGGTCACCACGTTCGTTCAGTTCAATGTCCCAAGCCAGATCAGTTGCTGCTCGCCTGCCGAACTCGCGTACGGGATTCATCACCCGGCACCAGCCCAGCGCGGCCCGCAATGATGCTCAGGGCGACCCGGTCAGTCTGGCGCAGTTTCTTCCCGATCGACGCTCGATGGTTGTCGATCGTCTTGAACGACCGCCCCAGACGCTCAGCGATCTGCTTGAGCGTCAGTCCTTGTCCTACCAGCGCCAGCACCATGAGTTCACGCGCAGTCAGAACGTTCAGAGGCCCGAGCTCCACGTAACTCGATTCAGTCAGTGGGCAAGTCAGATCTGGCCGCTCGTCGCGCGATACCGGCCTCGAAATCACCACCACCGTGTTCACTGCGCCCGTCTCGTCAACGATCGGCCTGATCGTTGCGATCAGTTGTCGGCCACGCCAGATTTCGCGCACCACCACCGGGCTCCGCTCGGATCGTGCGCGGGCGATGAACCCCGACCGCTCCTCCGCCCACTCGCGTGGGAAGAGATCCGCCAAGACACGTTTTTCGAGGTGCGCAATTGTCGTGCCGAAGTAAAGAAGGCGAAACTCATCATTGGCGTACGCGAACACGCCGCTCGCGCTGATGACTGCAACACCGACTCCGGGGCAATCCACCAGTGCGTCCCACAAAAGGTCGCGCTCGAGCCCGAGGCCAGCGACCTGTTCATTGCCATTTTCCTGAATGTGCATGCTTGCTTCCAATGGTTCCGTGTTGTAGCGAGCCGAGCATTGTGGCTACACACCACCTTGCCCGATTCTCCCCCCCCCGGCTCACACCCTACAACGTTTTCGTTAAGGATGAACTGACCGACGCGGACAGATCCCCATTCCGCCCGATCGACGCAAGTGTACACACTTCAGGAACGCAATATCCCTAGGTGATACACACCCATTTGCAAAGTACACGTTGCCGATTGTGTTCAAGTCGCTGCAGCCGTCAGATTGCGCACGCTCGCGTCACGCACGATGCGGACTCGCTCAGCATTGGCCTTATTGAGCTGCTCAGCCTCAAGGAACTCCTCGCCAAATCGGAAAAGCCTGAAACTGTTACCGATCACAAACACGTCAGGCAGGAAGTGATACAACGCAGCAAAACCCACCCCCAGTTCGCCCGCACGCGCAAACTGCCCAGTCGCAGCCAGGATCAGCCCGATCAACGCCATCAAAATCGAAACCGCGATGTTCTGCGCGATGATCGACTTGGTACGGCGAGCAAGCTCAATCAGGAACGGCAGGCGATTGAGTTCGTCAGTCATCAACGCGATACCAGCACTGTTGGCCGCGATGTCCGACCCCGAAAGCCCCATCGCAACACCCACGTCCGCCTCGGCCAATGCCGGGCCGTCGTTGATCCCGTCGCCCACCATCATCACGCGGTAGCCCTGGCCGACCATCTGGCGAATGAGCTCGTGCTTCTCCTCAGGCAGGCACTCGGCCTCGATCGAATCGGCACCAACCGCGATGCCAACACGCTTGGCCACATCAAGCCGATCACCCGTAAAGATCGAAATCGTCCGCAGCCCCAGTTCGCGAAGCCTCTCAAGCACATTCCGTGCGTTCGGCCTCACCTTGTCCTCGAGCCCCACCGCGCCGAGATACTGCCCGTCTCGCATCACATGCACGCCCGACATTCCTTCAATGCGAGCCTGCACCTGCTCAATCGCAGCCTTGGCCGACGGATTGACCTCCATGATCCACGACGCACGCCCAGCATGCAAATCGCCCAGCGTCGTCCGTGCCCGCACACCACGTCCATGAAACTCCTCATACTCACTCGAACCATCAACCGTGATGCGTGCAGCCTGCGCTGTCGCAAGGATCGACTGCGCAAGCGGGTGGTTCGAGTGCTGCTCGCCATTGGCAGCCGCTTCGAGCAGTGCCGCTCCCTCCACGCCGGGCACCGGAGCAAGACGCGAAACGCCGAACTTGCCCGTGGTAATCGTGCCGGTCTTGTCGAGCACGATCGCATCGATCGAAGCCGCCGCCTCGATGTAATCCGGTCGTTTAACCATGATCCCCAGTCGCGCCGCCGACGCGAACGCCGCGACCATCGCGCTCGGGCTCGACAGCAAAAGTGCTGTCGGGCATGTGACGACTAGCACCGTCACAGCCGTAAGCCCTGCAATTTCCTTCGTCGCTGGGTTCGTTGCCGTAATGAAGTACACGAGCGCCGCCACCGACACCGCAATCGGGACAAAGAACCGTGCCACCTGCTCGATAAGCAACTGTCGCGGACTCTTCATCGACTCGGCTTCGCGGATCAGTGTCGAAACTTTGCCGATCGTCGTTTCCGCCCCGACCTGAAGCACTTCGACATCGATGCCGCCCGTCAGATTCGTCGTGCCCGCGTAAACATCGGCACCAGGCTGCACTTCGACCGGCATCGCCTCACCAGTGAGCGACGCCTGATTCACCGTCGAACGCCCGCTGCGCACCCGGCCGTCGACCGGCAGGTTCTCGCCAGGCCGCACCCGCACCATCTGGCCGACTTTGATCTCGGAGATCGAAACCATGCGCTCTTGCCCATCTTCGATCAGACGAGCAGTATCCGGAGTGAGGCGCACGAGCTGCTCGATGGCCCTCTGTGCACCAAACGCCGTGCGACGCAGCACTTGATCCGCAACCAGAAGAATGAACGCCAGGAAAGCTGCCGTCACGAACTCCTCGATCACAATTGACGCAATGATCGCAAGGGCTGCCAGCGACGACGAACTGAATCGTGCCCTCAGAATTTCCTTGAACGCGGCCCGGAAAAGCGTACTGCCCAGCAGCAGCGCGCCAACCAGCGCCGGCAGCTTCGCAACCGCCGGATCGGTGACATTGAACGCATTGGCCACCCAACTCACCAAAGCCAGCACACCGCCGACCAGATACACAATCAGATAACGATCGCTCTGTATCTCGTGGTGCGAACAGCACGCCACGCCTTCGTCGTGCTTGTGATCGTGCTTGTGATCGTGCTTGTGATCGTGCTTGTGATCGTGATCGTGTGTCTTTGATGCCGATGCCTGAGTCATCCGGAACTCCCGTGGTTCTGGTTGAAGTGTTCGCCTGCCCGCAGAATTGGGCCGCAGTGCCGCAGGAACGCCGATCGTAGGCGAGGAGGCTTGCCTTCTGTTCCTGAGCCGACGCATAGGCTTACGTCATCGCGGGGGTCAAGGTTTTGCATTCCTTCACCCGCAGGCCAGGAATCCCACTGTGACACGAGCCCAAAAATCCGGAAAACTCCCTGCTTTCTCGCGGACCTGCGTGCTCGGGCTGGGCCAGATGGGGCTGGTGAGCGCGGGACTGCTCGCCGGAACCGACCGAACAGACCCAGGACATGCTCCCGAGGTCGTGATGTGGGGCCACTCCGAAGATGAAGCCGGGCTCATTGTCCAAACCCGTTCGAGTCGACGCCTCCCTGGGTTTGTGCTGCCCGATGCCGTGCGCGTCGCCCTCACCGATGCCGACGCGCTCGAAGGGGTCGATCTGGTCGTCGTGGCAATTCCAGTCCAGTTCATCCGCAGCGTGTTCGAACGCCTGCGCTCGCACATACCGCGCGGAGCCGCGATGCTCAGCGTCGCCAAAGGAATCGAAAATAAAACCCTCCTCCGCCCCACGCAGATCATGGCCGACGTTCTCGCCGACGACATGGACGCAGCACCTCGACCACTGGGCGTCCTGAGTGGCCCGACCATCGCCACAGAACTGGCAAGGCGCCTCCCCGCCACTATGGTCGTCGCAAGCGATGCACCCGGCTTCAGCCAGCGCGTGCAGCAACTGTTCTCTGCCAGTTGGCTCCGCGTCTACACCAACGATGACATGCTCGGCGTCGAACTCGCAGGCGCCATGAAAAACGTCATCGCCATCGCTGCAGGCATCATCGATGGCCTCGGTGCCGGCTCCAACGCCAAGAGCGCACTCCTCGCGCGAGGCCTGGCCGAGATCACTCGCCTCGGTACCGCAATGGGAGCATCCAGCGCCACGTTCTTCGGCATCGCAGGCGTCGGCGACCTCGCAACCACCTGCTTCAGCCCCGAAGGACGAAATCGCTCGCTCGGCGAAGCACTCGGCCGCGGCGCAAGACTCGCCACATACCTCGCCGAATCCCCCTTCGTCGTCGAAGGCGTCGCAACAACCAAATCAGTCGTCGATCTCGCACAGCGCTTTCGCGTCGAAATGCCCATCGTCGAGGCAACGCACGCCGTGCTCTTCGAAGGCCTCGACCCGATCGACGCCATCGGCATGCTCATGAGCCGCGACCTCAAAAGCGAACAGGCGAGTGAGCGATGATCGCCGAGCCAGCGCGGACAATCTCCGATTCTGCTATTCTTTCGTGACAAGTTCCTTGCTGCCGACCCTTGGCATGGGAGTGCGATGGATCACGTCAACGCGCGAATACTCAAGCGTCTCGCAGATATTGAGAAGCGCCTAGCCCGACTCGAACAAGTCGGTGGTCTAGACGACTTGACCATCCACCAACCCGCCACCGATCAGGTTGACACGCCGCCGCTTCCGCCAGCCGAAATTCCGCTTCACACCGAACGGCCGGCGTATTCATCGCCTCGTACCAACGAGTCACTCGAGCTTCCTGCATACGCAGATCCACCACGCGCTGCTACCGCCAAAACCGACTCGACAAAGCCTCACGCAACAATGGAACAACTGATCGGTGGCCGTTGGTTCCTCGTACTTGGTGCGCTGATCGTTGTTGCTGGTGTTGGTTTCTTTCTCAAACTCGCTTATGACCAGGGCTGGATCGGAGCGATCCCGCCCGCCGTGCGATGTTTGTTCGCCGCCTGCTTCGGCGTTGCTCTCATCGGTACCGGGCTTCTCGTCGAGCGACGCTTCGGGCGTTTCGCATCAATAGGGATTATCGCAGCCGGGCAGGGAGTACTCTTTACCACCGCGTACGCAGCCTATGCCTTTTTCGCGCTCGTTGGCTCGGGCACGACCTTCATTCTGTTGGTTTCGGTGGTCGTGCTTGGGATTGGGCTGGCGCTGCGTTCCGGTTCGCTGACTCTGGCTATTCTCTCAATGGCCTGTGGATATATCACGCCGATCCTCCTCTCCAAATCCAGCAGTCCTGACTGGGCACTTCCTCCATATCTCCTCAGCCTGCTGCTCGTCGGTTCAGTTCTGGCTGTTCGCGACCGTCGATATCACGCACTTGCTCCAATAGTCTGGTGGGCAACTGGCATTTTCGGCTTCCTTTGGATAGCGGCAGTTGGCGCGCCAGCAGTTGGTGCCGCTTTCGTTGTTCTCACGTGGGGGATCGTTCACGCAACACGCCTCGCGCTGCCTCGCCGCAACGAACGGAATATGAGGCTCCGCGCCGGAGTCGTCAGCTTTTCAACCACGCTCTGGACCGTCGGCTCCCTCTGGGTTCTCGCTGATAACTTCGGGCTTACATCCATGTGGCTCGTACCGGCCGGTGCCGCAATGGCGACTTTGCTCGGCGGGCTTGCGCTCGCAGGAATGCTCGACGCCTTCACCCAAAAACCCGAGACAACCGCCGAGTCTGTCGGCGCTTCGCTCCTTTGCCAGGCAGGCGCATTGCTTCCTGTAGCCATCCTCGTCGGGATTGACACCGCATGGTCACAGATTGCCATCTGGGTCCTGCTCGGGCTTGGTGCAAGCGCGGCAGGACACTGGATGCGAGCAGTTTCACTCGCGTTTTATGGCGGTGCGCTGCTTGTCATCGGGGCTGCGCGAGTCCTGATCGAAGTCGGTAGTCCTCTTCACATCGGTACGCCGACTGTCCTCGGCATCGTCCCTTCGTGGTGGATGGGTCTGATGCTGATCTCTGCAGCCGCC
Organism: Phycisphaeraceae bacterium; assembly: GCA_019636795.1. Classification (NCBI taxonomy): domain Bacteria; kingdom Pseudomonadati; phylum Planctomycetota; class Phycisphaerae; order Phycisphaerales; family Phycisphaeraceae; species Phycisphaeraceae bacterium. The sequence goes on along the minus strand of JAHBWW010000002.1, from coordinate 3,243 downwards.
TGGTTCGTCGCCGCCGAACTCACGCGCCATCCCGTTGAGCAGGACGCACACGAAACCAATCTCGCGCTGAAGGTCCTTCGCATCTTCCAGATCGTCATAGCCTGCGGCCTGATCGCACTGAGCGTCGTGCACCCCGATGTGACAGCACGCGGCGTCCTCCTCGCTTACATCGTGTTCAGCGTCGTCGGCCTGGGATTGTTAGCAACACGCAATCGCGAATGGCTCTGTGTTGCATCAGTTGTTTTTGCCTTCCTGGCTTCGCTCGTATGGATCGCCACCTTCCCCAACAGCGATTGGTATCTTTCGCGTACTCCTACGCCGCTCTTTACCCACCCAGGTCTCCTCTGGTGCCTTCCACTCGTCGGGCTCTGGGCCGCATTCGCTCTTGTCGTCGCTCGACGCACCGAAGACCAGATCCGCACCGCTCGCTACGTCGGGTGGGGCACTGCACTGCTTCTTCTGCTCCTTGCCACAACGCTGGATGTTGCTCGTGTCGCAGGCTCAATGACCAACGATCACACGCTCCGCGCCGGATCTGTGTCTTTCTGGTGGGCCATTTGCGCCATCGTCATGTTGCTGACCGGATTTATTCGACGAATCCCTTGGCTTCGCTATGTTGGAATCGGGCTCCTGCTCCTGACCGTCGCAAAGGCACTGACCTACGACATCTCACAGGTCAGTCCCGTTGTTCGGGTCGCCTGTTTCATCGCGCTTGGTTTGGTCTTGCTTGGTGTTGCTGCGCAATACCTGCGGTCAAGCCGCTCCGGCCAAATTGGCGGGCGCACATGACCTCCCGCACCTTGTGACAATCCCGTGGCGCAACCGAGGCGGCATGCGGTGTATTCTGTGCCCATGAATCACACTCTTCACATCGTCACTGCCATTGTCCTCGCCCTCACGCTCACTGCCTGCTCTTCGCATCGCTCCGCGAGCCCGCGCATCACCACCGGCCAGGCCGTCGAAGGAGAATCACGCATCTACCTCGCCGGCGATATGTACTTCGGCCCGCAACTCGACGCCGAAGCTTTCGAACGCATGGCCGACCGCGGCGTGCGCACCGTCATCAACCTCCGCAGCACCAGCGAAATGATCGAACTCGCACGCGACACCATCGACGAAGAAGGCGGAACGCCCGGCTTCGACGAGGCTGCCGCCCTCAGCGCACTCGGCATCAACTACATCCACATCCCCCTCGGCGGCGACGATGGTTACGAGCCCGCCGATGTCGATGCCTTCGCCCACGCCATCGAATCTGCCCATGGCCCTGTTCTCGTCCACTGCCTCTCGGGCGCACGCGCTCGCGTCATGTGGCAGGCCTACCTCGTTCGCGAGCGAGGATACACACTCGATCAAGCCGTCGAAATCACCCGCACCCTCGGCGATCAGCCGTATTCCATCGAGCGACTCCTCGGCAAGCGCATTCACCAGAAGCCGACAAGAGCGCTTCAACAGTCAAACTGATTCGTCGAAGCAAGCCCTCGCTCAGCACCAAAGCACAAAACAAAAGCCCGCCGGGTGGGACCAGCGGGCTTTATCGTTGGATCGGGCTGCGGGAGGTGTGCAGCCTCAGATCCGGGGCTGAGGCAAAGGCGTTCGATCGGGGATCAGCCGAGCGAACGCTGGGGCCTGTGTGGGTCTCGAATCTCAGGTCGCGCGTCCTTGCGCTTGTCTGCCCCATCATGGAGCCCTGCGAAGTCGATCCCACGGCTGGCTTGTTCGCGGCATGGGATTCATTCCCATCTGCACGGCGTTCATCCATGAACTCCGCACAGGCCGCACTGACGCCCAAATCCTGGCGTCAGGAACACATCTATCTGTCAAACGCCCGACCCGGCCCTGTCGAGCCGCTGCGGACGTAGACCCGGTTGGCATCATGCCTGCCCGGGATCTCTCCTCGACCGTCAAACCCGCTCACTGTCCGTGCGAGCGAGACTCCTGCCTGGCGACCTGCGATCGCATTTCCTGAAACCGCGATTGCTGCGTTGCGAGCCACAGCTCGCGCGAACGCACCTCGAGCCGATTCCCCGCGCCGATCACCATGACCTCGCGCGGAAGTTTGATCAATTCCAAATGCCACGTCGGAAGCCTGACCCGGAAGTTGGCGTCCACATCCAGCTGCTCGGTATTGCCGAAGAACGTCGATTCCAGATTCGCCGCGTCCTGTGCCGGCGTCAGCGTCTCTTCCCGCTTGAGCGCCGCGCTCTCGAACCACTTTTCCGTATACAGCCGAAGCACGCCGTCTTCCGGCCAAGGCACGCAATACCACGTCGCCCCGTCCGTATCCGGGTTCCAACGGGCGCGAAACTTCGACGGAATCGCCAACCGAAACTTGGCGTCGATCGTCGCCTCCGTCTGACCCGTGAACAGCACCTTGGAACGCCTCCCGCTTCATGGTATGGGCATCCTACCCACTTTCGCCCACAATGCAACCCACAACACCCCCTTTTCGACATTTTTTCTTCAAAACTTGAATCCTCAGCCCCCATAACATCCAAACAAAACGCAATCACAATGACGCCCGTATTCAGTCGATACACTTGGGCAATGTCCATGGCAGACACGATCGATCGCGCACTCGGCTTCCTCGGGGTCGGAACCTGCATCATGACCTCGGCTTATGACGGTCAACGGGCAGGCATGCGCGTTCTCTCTGCCCAGCCTTGCTCTCTCGAACCCCGCCTCATCGCCGTCGCAGCCCGCAAAGGCCACCCGATCGAGCCCCTGATCCGCGATAGCCACTACTTCGCGATTTGCGTCGTCGACACATCCCAGAAACTCGTCCTGCGCAAGTTCAACGCCGACCCAGTCGATTTCGAAGAGATGGATTCCTTTGAGGATCCGTTCGACGCTTTCGCGGTCGATCAACTCGTCACCGGCTCACCGATCCTCACCAAGTGCATCGCAGCCCTCGATTGCGAAGTCGTGCGCCACTTCGACCTCGAAGCCGACCACGAAATCTTCGTAGGCCTCGTGCTCGCTGCCCGCGCCGGAGTCTGAAGCCCTCGCAAGCCTCTTCCCGCCAAGATCATCCGAGGGGCGGTCGATATTCCGCCAGTTCGTTGGGCAGTTTGCCCATCGTGGTGTACCTTCACCTCGAAGAATGGCTCGTTCGGCATTCGGGAGGTGGATATGCGATTTGGGATAGAGCGAAACAGAGGCTTCTTCGGGCGTGTCGCGGGTGCGGTGGCTGGCGCGGTCACGGCATCGGTCACGGTTATCGGCGCGCTGGCGTTGCTGGCCGCT